>JAFGQZ010000013.1 GCA_016935435.1 Bacteroidales bacterium | reverse complement strand
CGCTAACCTATCAGTGTACACCGACTTAACGGGCTGGGGAAAACGCCAAAATACTTGAAGCCCCCGCCATTGCTTAAACACGCTGTTGTGCACCGTGAGTTTGTTATTCCAAATAAAAATTATTATACCCTTTAGTTTTAAGCCCATCTTTTAGCTTTCTGTCTCCTGTCCATAATGGAACATTTAAGTCTATTGCTAACGCTAAAAAAGGAATGTCCTTAACATCAACATCTTTACATAAATCGTAGGCTTTTTGTCTACTTTCAATGCCTATATACTCTGTTGGAATAAATTTTATTTTTTCGATAATACTGTTGAAATACAAATAAATTTCTGACTCACTCAACTTTGAATTTTTTATAAGTTTACTCTTGTGTTTGTATATCTCTGCTATTAAGAAATTCGGGGAATAAAATCGCAAGTTATTTTCAAATAAAATTTCTCTAATTCTGGATGCTTTTGGAATCAGAGCCGAAAAAATCAAATTAGTGTCTACAACTACTGAATTTGAAATCATTTTTTGACATCTTTAAGAAATTGTTCTCCATTTTTCTCCCACCATTCTTGATTTATTTGCTCAGCTATACCTAATATGTTTGATTCAAAATTAGATTTTTGAGCCAATTCTTCAACTTGTAATCGTCTAACTAAAGAAAGTAAATAATCTTCATCAAATCCTTTTTTATTAAGTCGCAGAACCATCTGACTTCCTTTATTTTCAATTACTAGGTTTTTCATAAAAACAATTTTCTCAAATTTACTGAAATAATCGCTATTCTTCCAATTTTTAAAGTGTAGTTTAAGAAAAAGAGCTTCTATTCATGGTGCACAACGGTTGGCGGTATAAAATCGTTGGGGATTTCGGAGCTACTTCACTATCAAGGTACAGCGAACTTTGATGCGAGAACCAAAGCTCGAATAAACACTTCGCCCCCAATGTTTTATGACCGCGTGTTATGCCCTGGTGTTTATTAATCATATTCTATTGTTTCACTTCCGTAATCTATCTCCTCAATGTTTTCTTCAATCCAATTAACTAATAATCTCATAGCTGAAAAATCAACTCCAAAAATTTTTGCGTCTTTATCAAATTTATCAAATCTAATCTTTCCGCTTATCAAATCGCAATGTCCGAAAACGAAAGGTTTACCATAATCCTCATTTTCGTTAAAAGTTATTTCATAATCAACGCCACTATTATCAATATTCGGAACTTCTTTGAGTGAAATAATATCAATCTTTAATCCGTTTGGCGCTATATTAAATAGCTCTGTATGTTTTTTAATATCAGTTTTAGGAAATGATTTTTCTTCTTTTCCAAGATATTTGTGTAATTCAAGATGTCTTTTAAATAAATTCGTTTTATTCAATCTATCCAACGAAACTTTTTTTGGATATTTATGTCTCCCTTTATCATCTTTGATTTTAAAGCTGCGCCAACCTTTATCAAAAAATCTCAAAACCGATTTCTCGATATTTGTCGCCATATCAATAAAATCATATCGCAATATTATCCCAATCGGTATATAATTATTATCGGGTGCTGTCTCAAGTCGTTTGTTTAAATTAAAAATATAATCATGTATAAAATATAATTCTCTTGTAACTTCTCTACCAAGCCAATGTGAATGTTCGTTTGTTATGATTGAAAAACTACTATTCCAATTTGAGTATGATTCCTTGGTCGAAAAAAGAATCGGATAAGTAATTGCTTCTCCATTAACACTTAACTTATCAGTTGATATTGTTGTTCTCATTGACTTTGCTAAACTCAAAATCTTTTCATGAGCTTCAATTCTTTTCTCTATTAATTGACTCGAAATCTTTAATTTGCTCTCTTTTGATTTAAGAATCCAAGAGGTCAAAAAGGTAAGAAATGAACCAATCAATACTCCAATGATTGTAAAAATTGGAGTTAATAAGCCTATATTTTTAAGTTCGTCTATCATAGTTGTACTGTCGTCCTACACTTGGGCATAACTAATATTTATACTCGTGTAAATGTTAGTTAAACACTTTGTCTAACTATCATAGCAAAAAACACAATCTATTTTTTAAATAACAAAGTTTATAGGCTCTTCGCCTTTAAATTTGCTGTCGCGTATTATGGTTTTGCTTTCGTGGTACAATACCGAGTATGGTTGTACGCTTTTGGTAAGCCACACGTTTCCACCAATTACCGTATCATGGCCAACCACGGTATCGCCACCCAATATTGTGCTGCCTGCATATATTATTACATTGTCTTCGATAGTGGGGTGGCGTTTTTTGCCTTTCATGGTTTTATCGACCATAATGGCGCCCAGGGTTACCCCCTGGTATATTTTTACATTGTTGCCGATAACCGAAGTTTCGCCAATAACTATGCCAGTTCCGTGGTCGATAAAAAAGTTTTCCCCAATGGTTGCCCCGGGGTGTATATCTATTCCGGTTTTACTGTGGGCATATTCGCCCATCATGCGCGGAAGAAATGGAATTTGCTGTTTGTACAATTCGTGTGCCAGCCGGTAAACCGATATGGCATAAAACCCCGGATAATACAAGATTACACTTTCGACAGAACGTGCTGCCGGATCGAAATTAAGAAAATTTTGTGCATCGTTTAATAAGCTTTTATATACCCTGGGCACCCTGTCGAAAAAATCGATAGTAATATCTTCAACAGATTTTTCGAGTATTGGCACCAGTGGAACAACCAGTTCTTTAAAATCGATTTGTAGTTGGGACAGGTTTAGTTCAATCTGTGGCGGGGTGCATTTACGGTCTATTTTGAAAGGGAACAAAAAATTGATAATTTTTTCGGTAAAGTTGTGTGCCTTCAGCATAGAAGGAACATGTGGGTTAAAACCCTGGTATTGTTCGTAAAGGAACTGTGTAAATTTTGATGTTTTCATTGCATTGTCCTCCTTTTTTGGCCAGCCTTACAACAGGGTATATTTTGCAGGCCGTATCGAAATGTTTCGGTGCCCCGCTAATTGGTTTATTTTTTTTGCTTAACCGTATCGAGCTTATTGTACGAAGTAATTAAGCCTTTAATGATGGCTGAGCTAAAGCCCTGGTGTTCCATTTCGTTCAGGCCCGAAATGGTGACCCCCATGGGTGTTGTAACCTTATCGATTTCTTTTTCGGGGTGATCTCCGCTATCGAGAATCAGGCGGGTTGCTCCCAGAATAGTTTGTGCCGTTATGTTTTGCGAAACATCGGCCGGAAAGCCAATTTCTATGCCCCCTTGCGACATTGCCCGCATAAACCGCAGAGCAAAAGCAATACCACAGGCTCCGATAACTGTTGCGGCCCCCATCAGGTCTTCGTTTATTAATATGGCCTTGCCAAGTTTGTTAAACAATTCGAGAATGGTGTTTTCCTGCTCACTTGAAATATTACGACAGGTAATACAGGTCATCGATTCTTTAATTTCGATGGCTGTATTGGGCATGATACGTACAATGCCGGTTTTGCCTGCCAATTTTTCTATTTCGTCGATACTTACCCCGGTAACGGTTGACATTAATATTTGCTTTGCCGGGTCGATGGCTGGTTTAATTTCATTTAAGACTTCGGCAATTTGCTGGGGTTTTACTGAAACGATAATGAGGCCGGCCCCTTCAATGGCTTTCAGGTTATTGTTTTCTACAACCTTTATACCGCTTTTTTTAAGTACTTCTACCCGTAAAGGCCTGATTTCGGAAATAACAATATCGTTGGCAGAGTATTCGCTTAATTTTAAAAGTCCTTTTGCAATGGAGAAACCGAGGTTTCCCCCTCCGAGGATAGCAATTTTGTTAATTTTCATACTATATGAATTTGAAACAAAGGTTTTAAGTTGAAAAAACCCGATTTGGAGCAAAAGTACACCAAATCGGGCTAATATGGAAATAATCGTTAAATACGCTTATTCGCCGCGGATAGCTTTGATACCAGGTAGTACTTTGCCTTCCATATATTCGAGCATGGCACCGCCACCGGTTGAAACATAACTTACTTTATCGGCCAGTTTGTTTTTGTTAATGGCAGCTACCGAGTCGCCACCCCCGATAAGGGTAAAAGCGCCGTTTGCAGTTGCTTCGGCCAGGGCTTTGGCAATAGCCGAGGTACCGGCAGAAAACTTGTCCATTTCAAAAACGCCCATAGGGCCGTTCCATAGTATAGTCTTCGATTCTTTGATAACTTTAGTGAAGGTTGCAATAGTTTCGTCGGCAATGTCTAAGCCCATCCATCCATCGGGGGTTTCGTTTGTTTTAGATTTACCGGTGTTTGCATTGGCATCGAATTTATCGGCATTAATGGCATCGGTGGGGATATAAACCTTTACATTGTGCTCTTTTGCTTTTTTCAGAATTTCAAGAGCAAGGTCAAGTTTATCTTCTTCGCATAGCGAGTTTCCAATTTTCCCGCCCTGTGCCTTAATAAAGGTATAGGTCATGCCGCCACCGATAATAAGGTTGTCGATAGTAGGGAGCAGGCGCGAGATTATCTGAATTTTGTCGGAAACTTTTGCTCCGCCCATAATGGCCGTTTTTGGTTTGTCGTTCGAGCGGATAACTTTATCCATAGCTTCGAGCTCGCTGTTTATAAGAAAGCCAAACATTTTATTTTTTTCATCGAAATGGTTGGCTATTAGTGCTGTTGAAGCATGGGCACGGTGGGCAGTGCCGAAGGCATCGTTAACATAAACATTTGCATAACTGGCCAGGGTTGCTACAAATTTTTTCTGGCTTTCTTTTACGCGGGCCTTACCGGCAGCTTTTTCTTCTTCCGAAGCATCGTCGGCAAGCCTGGGTTTTCCTTCTTCTTCTTCGTAAAAGCGAAGGTTTTCCAGTAGGAGCACTTCGCCCGGTTTGAGGGCGTCAGCCAGTTGTTTTGCCTGCATGCAGTCGTCGGCAAATTTTATTTCTTTTCCGCCCAGGTTTTTCGACAAGGCCGGGATAACGTGTTTCAGCGAGGCTTTCTTGTCGGGGCCTGCTTTTGGGCGGCCCAGGTGCGACATTAGTATGGCGCTGCCGCCATCGCTGAGTATTTTATTAATTGTAGGCAATGCCCCGCGAATACGGGTATCGTCGGTTACCTCGAAAGTTTCTTTGTTCAGGGGCACGTTAAAATCGACCCTTACAATGGCTTTTTTGCCGGCAAAACTGTAATCGTTAATCATTTGCATATTTCTGTATATTTAGATTTTACTTATGGGAACACAAAGGTAGAAAAAGTATTTTATCCGGCATAGGCATATAAAGCTGTATTGTTATAAAAATCACAATTATTGTTTCAGAAAAATCAGGAAAAGTATTTTTGCTTTGTTTATTTTTGATACTGCGAACAATTTCGAAAAATGCAGTTTAAAAAAGTAATAGGCCAGGAGAAAGTAAAACAGCAATTGGCAGCATCGGTAAAACAAGGCCGCATACCCCATGCTCAAATGTTTTTCGGCCCCGAAGGCTGTGGTTCGTTGCCACTGGCTGTTGCCTATGCCCAGTTTATTTCCTGCACCAACCCTTCGGAAGACGACTCGTGCGGAACATGTGCAAGCTGCCATAAATACGAAAAACTGGCCCACCCCGATTTACATTTTGCCTTTCCGGTAAATACGTCTAAAGAGGTGGGAAAAGACCCGGTTAGCGACGATTATATTTCCCAATGGCGGGGGCAATTGCTTGCCAACCCTTACTTCCGGTCGAACCAATGGTATAATTTAATTGGAATCGAGAACAAACAGGGGCTTATCAGCAAAAACGAAAGCGAGCTAATTATCAGGAAATTAAGTTTGAAATCGTTTGAAAGCGATTATAAAATACTGATACTTTGGTTGCCGGAAAATATGAATGCCACATCGGCCAACATGTTGTTGAAACTTATTGAGGAACCGCCGGAAAAAACTGTTTTTTTGCTGGTTTCGGAAGATCCGAATGAAGTTTTGCTCACCATTTCGTCGCGCACACAACCGGTTAAGCTTAACCAAATCGATAAACCACCAATGGTTAAGGCCTTAACGGAAAACTATGGCCAAAATACCGAACAAGCCAACCATATTGCCCGGCTGGCAAACGGCAATTTTATTTCTGCCCTGGAACTAATTGAGCAATCGGAAGAGAATAAGTTTAATTTTGCCAAATTTACGGCCATTATGCGATTGTGCTATCAGCGCAACATTCCTGAAATTAACTCGTGGGTTGAAGAAATGGCGGGCAGCGGTAGGGAAAACCTTAAAAGCTTTTTTGTGTATTCGCTCCGGCTTATACGCGAAAACTTTATTATGAACCTGAAAAACAACGATTTGGTTTATTTATCGCCTGCCGAAGAAGAGTTTTCAAAAAAATTTCACCCCTTTATAAACGGAAGGAATATTGTAAGCATCTATTCAGAGTTTAATTCGGCAAGCGCCGATATCGAGCGAAATGCAAATGCTAAAATTGTACTTTTCGATATGGCACTGAAAATTGTTAAGTTTATCAGGGGTTAGAAAAAATTCACCGAACCCGGTATTTGGTGATATAAATCACCGGACAATTCTTTATGTGAACCGTTCATTATTCATAATTTTGGTTTTTACCAGTCTAAAAATGAATCGATAATACAATTATTAAAATAATCAACACCAAATTTACTTCATCATGAGCCTGAAGAAAACATATTCCGAGAAAAAACCCGAATGCAAAGTAACTTTCAAACTCGAAAGCGATAAAATTAACGGGGCAGCACAAGTTAACCTTGCCGGCGAGTTCAATAGCTGGAACGAGCACGATACCCCTATGAAGCAGCTTAAAAACGGCGATTTTTCTGTCACCCTTACCCTGGAGAAAGGAAAAGAATATCAGTACAAATACCTGATTAATTCAAAAGAATGGATTAACGACCCCGAAGCCGACAAATATCTGCCAAACGCTTTCCAGGGCGATAATTCGGTAGTAGTGGTTTAGAATGTTTTTTACAATAAAAAGTTGTTTGTTAACCCATTAAAGGCATTACAAGCAACTTTTTTGTTTTTTAGGCTAAAAGCTGGAAAAGAATTCAACCATAAGCCGGAAATATTCATCAAATGCGGTTAATGGCAAAGTTTCGGATTTGTCGTATATATCGTGGTAAGCACTGATGCCGCCCAGGGTATAAATGTAGAAACAGGGGATGTTTTTAAGGTAAAACATACAGTGGTCGCTTATGCAGGCTTCGCCACGCGGCTCTATCGGGTTAAGGCAAGCCAGAGAATCATTAAGGGTTTTTAACTTGTTGAATTCATTCGGGAAAATGGTTGCATTTACCACTTTTATTCCTTCATTGCCGGTTCCGGCAAGGTCGAAATTTACAAGAAACTTTATCCTTGAAAGTTCAAACAAAGGGTTTTCGGTAAAATACCTGGCACCCAGTAAGCCTAGTTCTTCGGCCGAAAGGGCACAAAATACCATTGTATATTTTGGTGGGTTATTGCTATAGTGCCTTGCAAGGGAAAATAACATTGCTATACCGCTGGCATTATCGTTTGCCCCGGGGAATACAATTTCCGATCCCATTTTGCCCAGGTGATCGTAATGTGCCGTTACTACCAGGAAAGAATCGGGCACCTCGCAGCCTTTGATGTAACCAGTAAGGTTCGATGTAACAAAATTTTTTCTCATTTCAGCATCGGCAGTAACAGTAATCGATTGCACTTTTTTTACATTTGCCGGTGCATTTACAATAAATACCGGCTTTGGTGCCTGGAAGCCTGCCTGACCCCAGGTAAGCTTTTCATTCGTGAGTATTATAGTTCCGGCGTTTGGCGCATGTGCACTGTATTTTAAAAAGTTTAAAATATTATTGGTTTCATTTCGGGCGGCTTTATCAATGGGCTTTTCTTTCCTTTGATCGACAACCAGGTATTTCCCGGCCGATTTCTGCATGATAAGCTGCAGGTTTTTTTCGTTTAAAATATCGTTAAAGGTTACCGTATAGGTTTGATATGTACCTTTATCTGGTGGCGACATGGCCTCGATAAGAAAATCTGTTCCGGCAATTAATTGAACCTCATTAATTTTAAGTTTCATTTCGCCCGGAAAAGTATTCACGCTTACAGGGAAAAACTGAAAGTAAGAGCCGTTAAAGGGCAAGAGTTGATATTTTTCGAATTCCGTGGAAATATATTGTGCTGCCTTTACAACGCCATCGTTTATGTAACCTCTGCCACCAAAGTACGCCGATGCAAGTGTATCGACTATTGTACGTGCAAAGGCCTTTTGTTGCGCACTGGCTAATGTAATTAGTAAAAGCTGTGCGAATAAAACGAAGGAGATGAATCGTTTAAGCATTATGCATTTTTTTTCTGCAATGTACAAACTTACAATGTAAAACATGATATCTACGTATTGCACTAAACCCTTTTGCCAGATTATTTTTGGCTTCTTATGATTTTTAGTTTATTTAGCAGTTTTCAATTTTTCAGGAAAAATGGGTGTTTTTATTTTAATTCTTTTTTATATACTAGCTCCTCTGGGGCTGTTGTTTTTATGCCAGAAATCGAAGTTTTTCAACAAGTTTGGAACGGTTGCCCTTGCTTATATTTTGGGCATAATTGCAGGCAATTCCGGACTTATTTCGCCAAACTTTAAGCCAATGCAGGATACTATGTCGTCGGTTACCATTGCATTGGCGTTGCCACTTTTATTGTTTTCGATAAACCTTAAACAGTGGTCGCGCCTGGCGTATAAAACCGGCCTGGCTGTTTTTTTCGGAATTTTATCGGTGCTGTTGGTAGCAACGGCTGGTTTTTTCATTTTCAGGGACAAAATAGACGATTGCTGGCAGGTTACCGGAATGATGGTTGGGGTTTACATGGGCGGTACGCCCAACATGGCGGCAATTATGAAAGCCCTGAACGGCAACCCCGATACCTTTATTCTTTTGAATGCATACGATATTCTTATTTGCATGTTTTATTTTATTTTTTTGATTACCTATGCACAAAAATTCCTGGGAAAGATTTTGCCCCCGTTTAAACCTGCAGCCGAAAAGGTACACCTGAGCAACCAAATCGACGATTTCGATGGCCTGGGCGCATTTTCGGGATTGGGCAAAAAGCAAATATTCCTGCCTCTGTTATCGGGTGTTCTGCTGTCGGCGGCCATTGTTGGTGCCGCCATGTTGCTCCAGCCTTTGTTCCCCGCCGATTATAAGCTTGCCGGGGTTATCCTTAGCATAACGGCGCTATCAATTGTATTTTCTCTTGTTCCCCGTATCAATAAAATACAAAAAACTTTCCAATCGGGCATGTACCTGATTATTATTTTCTGTATTGTTGTGGGCTCAATGGCCGATTTCTCAACTTTTACGCTGCATTCGTTTTATATTGCAGCCTATATTGCTATGGTGGTTCTGGGCTCGTTTACCCTGCAGGTTATCTTCTCAAAAATTTTTAAAATCGATACCGATACTACCATTATTACCTCTACAGCATTAATTTATTCGTCGCCCTTTGTGCCTACTGTTGCAAATGCCCTGAAAAATAAAGAAATTATTCTTTCGGGCATTACAATTGGAATTATTGGTTATGCCCTGGGAAATTTTTTAGGCATTTCGCTAGCGTATTTTTTGAGGTAGTGTGTGCATGTAATTACCCGAATCAATTATTTTTTAATAATGATACTGGTATGGCATTCTGTGTTGTTATATATTTTTAAGAAGTAGGTGCCTGGCTGTAAATGGCCGATAGCGATTTTGTTCCCTGGCTCAACTATTAAATCCGATAGTTTTGTCCCATTATCATTAATGATGGATGCCTTGAAATTATTACTATGCTTTTGGTCAATAATAACATAGTTGCCGGAGGGGTTGGGGTACACTGTAAAAAAATCCTGAACAATATCTTTAATAACTATCGGGTTTACAGGCTGCTGCATGCCAAAGTGTAAAATTGTGCCATTGTCACCAACGGCCCAAACATTGCTGTCGCATACCGCCGAAACATCGTTTAGCCGGTTGAAGGTACTATAACTTTGATCGTTTATTATCAATAAGTACATAGCCGGAACGTATGCCATTTGTACAATTGAACCGTTATCGCCAACGGCCCAATATTTTAACTTTTCCAATCCACTAATGGCCCTGAGCGTATCTGAAAAGGGAAGTTCGTATGAAACAGAATTTACCCAGTTATCTTTGGTAATATATACTTTCCCGCCGGAACCAACCATGCATCCGTATTTATCGCCGGCATTGTATATCCCCATCAGGTCGATTTGCCAGTTATAAATGCTTAGCCACCAGTGTTGCCCTCCATCGGATGTGAGAAGAAAAAACCTTCCTGTGCCATATATATTTCCATGGTTAGCATCCCTGAAATGTACATTTCGCATGGCGCCTGCCAGGAACATATTTGTCATTTGCCTTTCCCATTTCAACCCTGCATCAGAAGTGTAAATAATATAGTTGGTCGTATCCGAAAGGGTATCATAGCCCACAATCCATCCATGGTTTTCATCAATAAAAAACACATCGTTAAAATAAATCGACAGGCTGTCGATTTTCTCGATCCAGTTATATCCCGAATTTTCGCTAAAGAGCGCCCTTCCGTAACTTCCATCGGCGCTAAAGCCGGTTATCCATCCATAGTTTTCATTCAGAAAGAAAATTTTTGTTGCTTTAAAATTGGTAACAGTGGTTGCCAGCTCCCAATTATCTCCTCCATTTTGTGTAATTAAAACTTCACCGTTTTTTCCGAGTATCCATCCATGCATGGTATCGGTAAACGATACCGAAACAAGGTCGGCATTTACCGGGGAGTTTTGCCCGTACCAAGCGGGTTGGCCAAGGCAGTGCAGCAGTGTGCACCAAAAGAAACAAACAAAAGCATAAAAAGTATAAGCCTTCATTGCACATTTTTAGTACTATTCTAACAGGGGCATTAAGCCAAGTATCCACCTTGCGGTGACAGTTCCGTTATATGCTGGTGACGTGGCGCCAATAATTTCTTCAAACCCGGCGCTGGTAAAATCGAATTTCATCGGGCTTGCAACCGGCGAGCCTGGCGAAAAAGGTATTTCTACCGGGTTAACCCAACCGTGTTCGTCGTCCCAGCCCCATACGGTCATTGTTCCATCTATGGCAGTGTTTGCCGATACGATAATATATGCTTTGTCATCATCAATTTTATATTCGCCGCTCAGGGAGCTGATTATTATATCTCCGGTTTCACGGATTTTTACCGTTTTGGGTTCTTCTGCGGTAGCATCGTAATGCCTCCCCGAAGGCTGGCTTATTACAATGTCGCCCGATTTATACAATTCAACATCCATATCTATTGTTATGGAAAATGTGGGGAACGAGCGAGAATATTCAAACCTTAGGGTTCCGGTAAAGTCCCTATCGGGTAGCATATTGCAATTTTCTTGTCCGTTTTCATCGGAGCATTGCTGAAAGACAGGTAAAAGTGGAAGCAAAAGAATGAGCAGACGATAATAGTTAAATATTGTTGGTTTCATGTTCAGGTAGAAAGTTTGTAGGTATAGTACGAGTAAGTTACTATTATTAAGTGATATAAGTAATGATTTTGATGGGTTTTGTTTATTTTTTCGCTTTGAACTTGCAAAAAAGTTTGAACTATGATTCTTTTCAGCGGAAAACATCAAAAAGCCATTTCGGGTTTTAAAAATATCATTTCGGTAAAAAAAAGCCTTAACCCCGCAATTGGCTGTTGTTACTTTGTTGACGGTTGCGTGTGTATGTTGTGTTTATTCTTAAAAAGGGTTTTATTGCACCTTTTGGTGGTTATTTTTCTCGCGCGGTAACCAATGTGCATAATACTAAGCAACGCCAGTAAAAATGTAACTAATTATAAATGTGATATGAAGCAGATATTATGGACAATAGCAATCGGGGGCCTGTTTATGTTGCTGGCGCCTTCGTGCAGTAATAACAATACTACTACTGGGGCAACTGTCAGAAAGGTTAAGGTTGCCGAGGTTAAACGGGCATCGCAACTATTAAAGGCCGACTTTCCGGGCAGAATTGTTGAAGCCCGTGAGGTAGGACTGGCCTTCAGGGTTGCGGGGCCTATACATGCTGTGTATGTGAAAAATGGCGATTTTGTTCAAAAAGGCCAATTAATAGCCGAAATCGATACGCGCGATTACCAGGTGCAGTTTGATGTGGCCAATGCCCAATATACCCAAGTTAAGGCCGAAACCGATCGAGTGGCGGAACTGCATAAACGAAAAAGCATTTCGCAGGCCGATTACGAAAAGGCTATGGCTGGCGAAAAGCTTGTATCGACCCAGCTCAGGCATGCTACCGATCAATTGAACGACACAAAACTTCATGCACCTTTTGCCGGCTACATTCATGAAATCGGATATGAAAAAGGAGAAATGATCAATACAGGTATGCCATTTGCCCGGCTCATCAATACCGATTTTTATGAGGTGGAAGTTGATGTTCCGGAACCGGTATTCCTTAATAAAGATAATTTTAAATCGTTTAGCTGTTCCGGTATAGGAAATAATAAGGCCGATTATGCGCTGAACCTGGTTTCGTCGGTGCGCAAAGCCGATAATAACCAGCTTTACCGGTTGGTGTTCAGGCTCAATAGTACGGGAATTATAGGTATTATGCCTGGCATGGCAGTAAATGTAAGTATTTTTTATGCCGATAAAAGCGAAAACCCCATGAGTATACCGGCAGAGGCAGTCTTTAACGATAAAGGAAGTTCGTATGTGTGGGTTGTTACAACCGATAGTTCGCTTGTTTCCAAACGCGAAGTTATTGTTGAGAAACTTAACGGAAACGGAAATGTACGTATTGTTTCGGGGCTGGAAGAAAACGAATTAGTTGTAGTTGCAGGGGTACATGTGCTTACCGATGGCCAAAAAGTCGAAGTTATTGCACCGGTTAGTGAAACAAATATTGGAGGGCTGTTGTAATGCATCTGTCAGAAACAATATTTAAGAAAAAGGCGGTATTTTATTTTTTATTGTTATGTATTACCGTCGGGGGTATAATGTCGTTCAAATACCTCAGCAAGCTCGAAGACCCCGAAATTAAAGTAATGATTGCAAAAGTTGTTACTGTTTATCCGGGGGCATCGGCACACGAAGTAGAGTTGCAGGTAACAAATGTACTCGAGGAAGAACTTAGCAAACTTGCCGATATTGAAAAAATACGCTCAACATCGCAACCCAATGTATCAACTATTGATATTGAGCTGAAAATGACAGTGCCCCAGGAAGAAATCGAACAACGCTGGGAATTTATGCGCCGTAAACTGCAACTGGCCGCTGAAAGACTGCCCCAAGGCATACAGGCCCAGCTTATTTACGACGATTTTGCCGATGTTTACGGTATGTTTTATGCCATGACGGCCAAAGGTTTTTCCTATCAGGAAATGGCCGCCCAGGCCGATTACATCCGCAGGGGAATACTTGAAGTTAAGGGTGTGCGCAAAGTTGAGGTTTACGGGGTACAGGATCCGGTTATCGAGATAGAACTTTCGGCCGATAAAATGGCCAGGCTTGGCGTTTTGCCCCTTCAGGTAATATCAACCATTAATGCCCAGAATGCAACTGTGTATGCCGGTTCGGTACAAACCGGCAACCAGCTTATGAGGCTTACAGTTAACGATAAACTGAAAACAATTTCCGATTTAGAGAACCTTATAATTAGCGGTATCAATGGCCAGCAGTTCAAACTTTCCGATTTGGCCACCATTACAAAAACATACAACAATCCGTTAAGGAACACATTTGCACTTAACAACGAAAAAGCCCTGGGGATTTCCATGTCGATGGAATCGGGCGAAAATATTATAGAGGTAGGCAAAAGGGTTGAGGCCAGACTTGCTGAAATGCAAAAAAATATACCGGCCGGTTACGAATTTACCAAAGTATTCTTCCAGCCCGATAAAGTGCAGGGCTCTATTAACGATTTTATGAAAAACCTGGTTGCCTCGGTGGGTATTGTTATCCTTGTTTTGATGGTTGTAATGGGCCTGCGTGGAGGTTTAATTATAGGTATAGGCCTGTTGCTTACCATATTGGCAACTTTTCCGGTGCTTTTGGTAGCCGACGGGAGCCTGCAACGAATATCCCTTGGCGCTTTTATTATTGCCATGGGCATGCTGGTCGATAATGCCATTGTAGTTATAGATGGCATAGTTGTCGATTTGCAGGTTAAAGGCCGCAGAAAGCTTACCTTTACCAGCCCGGCGAAACGTACAGCCATGCCTTTGCTTGGGGCTACCCTTATTGCCATTACTGCTTTTCTGCCTGTATTTCTTTCGAAAGATACTGCCGGCACTTATGCCCGCGACCTGTTTATTGTTTTGGCCATATCGCTGCTTATCAGCTGGGTGCTTGCTCTTACCCAGGTACCCCTGTTTTCGGCAATTTTTATGCGCAAAACAAACAAAAAAAATACTGAAAACCCATACGATGGCCGTATGTTCAGGGTATTGGAAAAATCGCTTTCGTTTTTAATGGATCATAAAATAACTACTGTATTTGTGGCCACTGTTCTACTTTTGCTGGCAGCATATAATTTTAAAAACGTAAAGCAGACCTTCTTTCCGGATTTTAACTACAACCAGGTATATATTGAGTATAAGCTGCCTTCGGGCACCGGCCCAGCAAGGGTTCAAAACGATCTGAGAGAAATTACCCGTTATTTTCTATCGCTCAACCAGGTAAAAATGGTGGTTACCAGCCAGGGCATGTCGCCAACACGGTATTGCCTGGTAAGGCCGGTAGGCGAGCCTGCCGACAATTATGGGGAGCTAATTGTGGATTTTGAAGATTATGCTACCATGATTGAAATGAAACCCATTCTCGAAAAATACCTGCACGACAATTATCCTGAGGCTACCAGCCGGATACGAAAATACAACCTATCGATTAAATCAACCCACCTTGTGGAGGTGGAATTTACAGGCCCCGATCCGGCTGTTTTGCGCGATTTGAGCAAACAGGCCGAAAATGCCATGAGAAATAATATTTATGCCAATACATTTACCATTGGCAACAACTGGCAACCAAAAGGTATGGTTGTTAATGCACTTTTCGACCAGTATAAGGCCCGAACTATTGGAACAAGTCGGCAAGATGTTGGCAATGCCCTGTTGGTTTCAACCGATGGCTTGCCTGTAGGGAATATTTACGATGGAATAACCCCGGTTCCAATGTTGCTAAAGATTAACAACCCCGATGGCCCAAAAGATCAAAACCTCGAAAACATACCGGTGTGGAACATGTTGCCAAACATAAGGGCCATTGGAAAAGATGATATTGCCAAAGCCCTATATGGCCTTGAGAGCATTGATGATATTACGGCAAAGTTATTACGCCCGGTACCTTTGAACACGGTAACAAACGGGCTGAACATAGGCTGGGAAGAAATGGTTGTTCACCGCACCGATGGCAAACGCAGTATAGAAGCACAGTGCGATCCGGTGGAAGGCATCAGCCCTGCATTGCTACGAAAAAGCCTACTAAAAGATATCAATGCAATTGAACTGCCCGACGGATATAACATGCGCTGGGTAGGGGAGTACGAATTGCAAAACATGGCACTGAGAAATATTTTTAAGTTCCTGCCCATCTCAATTATGCTTATTGTTCTTACACTTATAGTTTTGTTTAACGATTTTCGCAGGCCGATAATTGTGCTGGCATGCATTCCGCTGGCAATTATTGGTATTGTGCCGGGACTGATACTTACCGGAAAGCCGTTTACCTTTATGGCAATAATCGGGTCAATTGGCCTTGCAGGTATGTTAATTAAAAATTCGATAGTGCTGCTCGACGAGATAAACAAGAAAATGCACGAAGGGCATGGCCATTACGAGGCAATTATTAAAGCTACTGTTTCGCGCACAAGGCCGGTAATTATGGCATCGCTGACAACTATTCTGGGCATGTTGCCCCTGTTTTTCGACCCCATGTACAGCAGTATGGCTGTGGCCATTATCAGCGGGTTACTGGCAGGTACCATAATCACCCTTATTTTTGTGCCTATATTGTATGCGGTGCTGTTCAATATTCATAAAGAAAAAAATGTTAAAATTTTAACCGATTAAGGGATAATTACGATGAAACGAACCGAAAGTATATTTTTTCTACTGTTTTTTGCATTAGCGGCCACAGCACAGGAGCAGCTTTCGTTGCAAAAGTGCAGGGAGCTTGCCTTACAATCGGGCCACGAAATTCTCGTTGCCGAAAAAAACATTTTAAAAGCTGGCAACGAAAAAGCCGCAATGCGTACCCTGTTTCTGCCATCGGTATCTGCATCGGCTACGGGCATATATCTGAAAGACAATTTCGAAACCGAAATTTACCTGCCGACAGCAACCCCAAATCCTGCCACAGGAGAACTTCAGCCTAATATTATGGTAGATCCTCTGGGTCAGCCGGTTATTGGCCCCGATGGAAACCCGGTTTTTAACCTGTATGCCTGGCTACCCCTTGAACTGAGCCTGCAAGGAGCATACCTGGCAGGGGTACAGGCGGAGCAGCCTGTTTTTGCCGGCGGCAAAATTATAACAGCCAATAAAATGGCAACAATTGGCTCCGAAATAGCCCGGCAAAATTTATTAATGCAGCAGGCCAATATTATTGCCTCAGCCGATCAGGCTTACTGGCTCTATATTTCGGTAAGCGAAAAACTAAAACTTGCCGAAAATGCTGCCACAATGCTGAAAGAACTGGTAAAAAAAGCAAGCGATGCTTACGAAACCGGCATGGCCAGCGAAAACGACTATTTGAAGGCCAAGGTAGAGTACAACAAGGCATTGCTGAATGTGCAAAAAGCTTCAAGCGGTCTGGAACTGGCACGTATGTCGCTCTGTCGAATTACCGGTATGCCCTATTCAACACAACTTTTTCTTACCGATACATTGGCCGAAATGACTATTGCACTACCTGCTGGCACTGAAGACGAAAATATTGCAAACCGTCCGGAATATAAATTGCTCGAAAGCACAGTTGCACTCGAAGACCAGAAGGTTAACCTGGCCCGTGCCGATTTTCTCCCACAGGCTGGGATAAGGGCAGGGTACTCTTATCTGGGTGGTGTTGAGTTTGCCGGCTCCGATTATTCAAACACCAACTTAAGTGTTATGGCTTCGGTTAAAATTCCTTTGTTCCATTGGGGCGAGGGCATGAAAAAAGTTTCATCGGCGAAAGTATCGAAAGATATTAAACAGCTCGAACTGGAGAACGCGGCCAGGCTGATGCAACTGGAAACCGAACAGGCCCGGTTTAACCTGAACCATGCGGCGCTGCAAATTGAAATTGCCGAAAATGCCCTGGGGCAGGCCACCGAAAACCTTCGTATAAGTAACGATAATTACGAACTTGGCGCTGAAACAATTACCGACCTGCTTATTGCCCAAACCTCGTGGCAACAGGCATACAGCGAACTTATCGAGGCGAAGGCAAATTATAAAACACAAGAAACCTTGTACCTGAAGGCTGCCGGAAAACTTGTAGTTAAGCCGGAAGAATAATGCTCCGGGGTTTTTTTGTAAATTGAGAAAAAAAAATGATAAACAGGGAATTGCATTTTATAAGCAAACTATCGTCGTATAGCCTGAAGAGCACTGCATTGCGGATAATTATGGTGGGCTGTACAGGCTTTGTTTTCCTGTTTTTTGCCACAACCATTACCCTCGACAGCTCAACCATGCCCGTTTCGGCCAAAGAATACATTCGGGTAGTTATATTGTTTATTCTGATAAGCGAGGCCAATGTTTTACTCGATAATGTTTCTGAACGTTTTTTGCCTATACCCGAGAAAATAGGCTTGCGTATTGTGTTGCATATTTTTGTGAGCACCATGATGGCATGGCTATCCATTTTATATTTCGAGAAACTTGTAGGCTACGAAAACCTTCTCAACGAACGGATGACAAGGCTTATGATAGCCCTTGGGGTTATTTTTATCCTTATCCTTATTATCGTTTCAATAGGGATACGCATTACCGAAAAGTGGCTTCGTTCGGATCATGAGCTTGAAACCCTGAAGCAGGCTAAATTGCAGAGCGATTACAATACATTGCAGGAGCAGTTAAACCCACATTTTTTGTTTAATAACCTGAGCGTATTGAAGTCGATGATTATTTATAACCCCGAAACGGCAGTCGATTTTGTGCAAAACTTTACCGATGTTTACAGGTATGTACTCCAATGTCGCGAAAAAACCACAGTGTTACTGTCGGAAGAGCTTGCTTTTATCCATTCGTACATTGCTGTGCACAAAGAGAGGCTTGGCGATAACCTAGCTGTGTCGTTTCAAATCGAAAACGCGGCTATGCAATTGCGCCTTCCTGCCCTTGCTTTGCAGATATTGGTAGAAAATGCCCTTAAACATAACGTTGCCGGCAAACCAAATGTTCTTTCTATCGAAATAGAGGCAAAAAACGACAAATTAACGGTAACTAACAATTTTCAGCCTAAAGAGTCGGGATATTCATCGAAAAACGGGTTGAAAAACCTTGTTAACAGGTATGCTTTTCTTACCGAAAAAAAGGTGGAAATCGATAATAACGGGCGTACTTTTATAGTAACTATACCCCTTATATAAAACAAATATTGTAAATGGATATCTTAATTGTAGAAGATGAGTTACATAACCAGCGTTTGTTGCAGGGCATGGTTTTAAAAATAAGGCCACAGTGGAATATTGTGCATGCAACCGACAGTGTTGCCGGCAGTGTTGAATGGTTGCGAAACCATACGCCCGGCCTTATTTTTATGGACGTACAGCTTATCGATGGTATCTGTTTTTCGATTTTTGAACAAACGAAAACCGAATGCCCTGTAATATTTACTACAGCATACGATAATTATGCCATCCAGGCTTTTAAGGTAAACAGTATCGACTATTTGCTGAAGCCGGTAAAGGAATCGGAACTCGAGCAGGCAATAAGCCGATTTGAAAAGCAATTCCGCTTTGCCGGTGCCTCAAAAATTGCTGATTACGCAGAAATTGTTGAAGCCATAAAACTCGGGGAAAAAAAATACCGGAAGCGGTTTTTGGTTCAAGGCACTGCTGCCTTCTATAAAATTGATGTGGCCGATATCGGCTATTTTTATACCGAAAATAAAATATGCTATGCCGTTGATAAAGGAAACAAAGAACATATTTTAAACTATACCCTTGAAAACCTCGAGGAAGAGCTCGATCCGGAAATGTTTTTCAGGGCCAACCGCAACACTGTCATCCATGTCGATTCTGTAAATAGGGTCGAAGACTATTTTGGCGGTAAGTTGCATGTAACCCTGGTACCACCCTATAAAGCCGAGGTAATTGTTAGTCGTTTGAAGAACTCTGCGTTTAAAAACTGGCTTGGCAAATAAACTATAAAGTCCGAAAATTTCGGTATATTTTCGGGCTGATAAAAACCTGCATATTTCTGATGAACTATTTTCGATTGTTCCTGGTGCCTTTTTCATTGCTGTACGGAATTGCAGTTGCTGTGCGAAACCGACTGTTCGACCATGGGATCCTGAAATCGAAAAAGTTTGATGTGCCAATAATTTCTGTGGGAAATATAACTGTTGGCGGAACAGGAAAAACGCCCCACATAGAATACCTCGCGCAATTGTTGCAGAAAAAATTTCGTGTTGGGGTTGTCAGCCGCGGGTATAAAAGAAAAACCAAAGGATTTGTACTGGCCGGAAAGAAATCGACACCATCCGATATAGGCGACGAGCCTTTCCAGGTGTACAAGAAATTCGATAAAATTGCTTTAGCTGTAAGCGAAAACCGCGTTGAAGGCATAAGCAAATTGCTCAAAAAGAAAAAGAAAACCCGGGCAGTGCTTCTCGACGATGCCTTTCAGCACCGATATGTTTTGCCCGGATTATCGATTGTACTAATTGACTATAACCGGCCAGTGTTCTCCGATTTTTTATTGCCTGCCGGCAACCTGCGCGAAGGCATATCGGCCCTTAAAAGGGCACAGGTTGTAATTGTTACAAAATCGCCAAAAACACTCACCAGCAATGATACAGGCTTCTGGCAAAAACGGTTGAGGCTTTTGCCAAGCCAGCACTTGTTTTTTTCCACTATGGAATATGGAAGCCTTGAACCTGTTTTTGGAAAGAAACATTTATATAAAAACCCTGGCCAGTTAAAAAGGCACAATGTACAGGTTTTATTGGTAACAGGCATTGCCAACCCCAGGCCCATTGAAGGTTATCTCTCCGGATTTGGGATTGGCTGCCAGCTTGTCCGCTTTCCCGATCACCATAATTTTACCAGGGCCGATATTGATAAAATCAGAAAACAGTTTTCCGGCTTGAAAGCAGAGCAAAAAATTATTCTTACAACCGAAAAAGACGCCGTCCGCATGATTCATTTACAAGGGTTTCCGAAAAAAATAAAACCATTTTGCTATTATTTGCCTGTTAAAGTAAAGTTTGCCAACGATACGGCGGAGCAGTTTAACAGGTTGATCCTGGATTATGTTGTAAGCCAATAGGTTTTATTTTGAAAGCGTACGGTTAAAAGCAGGGAAAACAGTTAATAAATAGTAGTTAGCTGCCATATTCCCAGGCTGATAACCGATTTTTACAAAATGAATTTTTTTTAAAAAGCAAATGAAAAAAGGATTATTACTAGCGCTTTTCTGTATTCTGATAGATTTTTCTTTTGGTCAGACTATGCTAGATTTATCGGGTGATTATTTCGGACAAACTGCTCCTCAGGATAAACCTTTGATTTTTGGGGATGATTATGTGTCCACATCTGGTATTGAGCATAGTTCACCTACATTTTCACTAGATGGAGATGAATTATATTGGTCAAAGATTGTTATATCTAATGATTCGGTTTTTCAATTAATAATGTGTTCTAAGCGAATAAGTGGTAACTGGACAAAACCAACTATAGCCCCATTCTCAAAAGAAAGACTTTATGAAGGAGGTCTAATAATTTCAGCAGACAACAAAAGGTTATATTTTTATAGAGGACAACCCGCTGCTGTAAATAAAGATGTTGAAAGTAATGAAATAATTTGTTATAGTAAAAAAGGTAATCAGTGGGTTAATCCAAAAGTTATTTGTTCTGGATTTTCACCTTCAGTCACAAATAATGGAACTATTTATTTCGATAGCGATGAAGGTATTTCGAAAATATCATTTAATGATGGAAAAATGGCCTCTATTCAATTATTGGATGATAAAATTAATTTAAAAGGATATAAAAATTGGACACCCTACATTGCACCTGATGAAAGTTATTTGATATTTTCTCGATTAGATTACAATGGAGACTATGGAGAATTAATGATTTCATTTCGGAATATAAAAACAGGAGTTTGGTCAGAACCAATTAATATGGGTAGCCCTATCAATACATGGGCTCAAGAGCGATTCCCCTCTGTTACACAAGACGGGAAGTATCTTTTTTTCACAAGGTGGACACAAAATAATAATCAAGATATTTTTTGGGTAAGTTCAGAAGTTATAGAAAGATTAAAAGAAAAAACCGAATAGAAATAAGGTTATGAGAAAAATATTGATTCTTTTTATTGTAATAGGTTTTGAGACAAATTCATGTGCTCAGAATAAAAGTTTACTATCTGATTATTTAAATCAACCTGCACCGTCAGATATTCCGGTAATATTTGCCCCAGGATTGATTTCTATTGAAAATGCAAACGAATATCCGTGTAGTTTTTCAAATGATTTTAGTTTTATGCTTTTTGGTTATAATTGGGGAGGAGGTAAAAAGGATATTATGGTTGTTAATAGAGCTGTAGATGGCAAATGGTTAATGCCTAGAAAGATAAGCTTCACTGGATTTCCCGAATCAGAAGCAATTCTATCTCCTGATAATAATAAAATCTTTTTTGCTGCTCATTCTGATTCTACAAAATACAAAGCCCATGATTTGTGGTACGTTGAGAAAAAGCCTGGTGGTTGGGGAAATCCAATGAAGTTGATTCAAGAAATTAACTCTGAGGAATATGAATATTTTGCAACATTAACTAATAAGAATAAAATATATTTCACTCGTGAAGGAAAGGGACAGATACTTAGTGCAGATTATCTTAATAATAACTATGTCAATATTCAACCAATAGATTCAATTATAAATGGGATGAAATTTGTGGGTCATCCATATATATCGCCAGATGAAAGTTATTTGATATTTGATTCTAGAGAGTTTGGTGGATTTGGTAGTGCTGATTTGTATATTAGTTTTAAAACAAATGATAAATGGGGAAATCCAATTAATCTTGGAAACAAAATTAATACATCTGATTGGGATGCGATGCCGATTGTTTCTCCAGATGGTCAATATTTATTTTTTTGTCGAGAGATTAATATGATTAGAGATATTTATTGGGTTAAATTTGACATCAATAAGTATAATACTATAAAATAAAATACGGCAGCTAATATTCGGTATAAGCAATTTCATAATGGTTTAGTTTTTAATTGACGCAAACATTCCATATTTTTTAAGGCTTCGGAATATTGATAGATTTTTTCTTTTAAAAAACATTAATGACTCTGGGACCAATAAAATAGTATGAATACATTAAAAAGTTTTTGTGAAAATAGAAAAACAGACAAGTTTCTTCTATTATCGCCCTTGTTGGTACTAGTGTTGACCAGATTGGGGATTGAAATATTTGTGAATGTTTTTGATCCACATATTTCATGGGTTCCTGCCTTTCTTGGATATTATTTCTCAATAATAATTGTTTACTTAATTATCCGATATGTTTTTAAAACGCCTTTGCTAAATCATCTGGAATTTAGCTTTAAACCTTTTCCCAAAATAGGATTGTTAATAGGAACAATTATTGTTCCCGCGATACTTCCAATGGCTGCTTTTATCACACAATCTCAATTTGTTCCGAATGTTTTTTTCTTGTATATCCTAATTTTTGCATTGATAAATGCACCCTTTGAAGAGTTTTATTGGAGAGGCATACTTGCTTTTCTGCCTGGAAATAATATGTTTAGAAATTTATTTACCGCAGGATTATTCGCCTTTTCACATTTCCTGTTTTGGGATTATTGGTACAAATCTCCGATAATTATGATTCCAACAGTAGTTTCAACTTTTATTATGGGTCTATTATGGATGCATTTTATGAATAAGAAGAAAAATATTTTATTCCCTATAATATCTCATGTATTTGTAGATATATTAAACTTGTCGGTTGCAGTATATAGCGGACTAATTAATCCTCCAGGTTTTTAAATCATTATAAGCAAGTAAAATGCAAAATTGTAATAGAAATTCAACTGTAAACAGGATATTAAAAAACACTATTGCAACATGAATAATTGAAGTATAGCCCCGTGTGGCGTAATATGTAATATTTGTTTAGGTTATCAGCGGGAGAAAAATAAATGTGAGTATTTCCCAGATATTAAAGATTAATAGATGAAAAAATTAAATAGGCTATTTACAATTTCATTAATTCTTTTAACAGTAAATTCTTTTGGCCAGCAATACTTTGATATTAAAAACCCGGGGAATGACTACTATAAAAAATGCCAGGATTGTTTAAACCTGATAAACAACAAACCAAAGGAAATTCAATTTGGGTTTCAAAGAGACGAATTTGATAATCTTTATTTTGTAGTCACCCGAAAGGAATGGTTCGACATGATGATAAAAAAAGGCGGTGATGGCATAGCAATTGACATCATTAGTAAAGACAGGTATGATTGTGCCATTGACAAAATTGATAAAAACTCACCTATAAAAGGAGATTTACAAAAACCTTTGTATAAAAAAGAGCTGGAGCAGAATATGTTGCCTTCGAAATATGGCGAAGTAGCAATAAAAATGGGTGAAGTGCCTAAGAAATATAGAGGCAAAGATGTCGAATTTAATATAATCTTCCTCAAAAATAAATATCTGTGTTACTACAACAGTTTCTTCGATTTAAAGACCTATAGATGGGATTTGTTGGATATGGGTTTTTATTTTGATACTCTCACCTACAAATCTGCGTTTGATACATCGCTTACAGAACAAGAAAGATATATTTTACAGAATAAGGTATTGAAATTTGAAATCCCTTTTGAAAAGAACAAATCCGAATATTCTGGCGCAGATATCAAACCATTGTATGATTCACTTAACCTTACAGATTTTAATATCAAAAAAATCACTATCCGTGCTTATTCATCAATAGAAGGTAATGAGGAGAGGAACAATCAATTACAGCAAGAAAGGGCGCAAAGCATTGTTTCAGCCTTGCAATCGTATCAAAAGCCCTCAATTGTCACGGAAATATTAGTCTCTGAGAATTGGGTTGATTTTTTAAACGATATATCGCTTACACCATATTCATATTTATCTGAGTTAAGCAAAGATGGTATTAAAGAGAAATTAAAAGACAAAAACCTTGAATTGCAATTGGAACCGTATTTGCAAAAGCACCGAAAGGCTATAATTATCCTTGATTTGCAGAAAAAGGACAAATATGAAAGTATGCCGGTAATAGAGTTAATCGAATTGTTTTCAAAATCTGTTTCTGAAATGAACCTTGAACAAGCTATTGATATTCAGAATTCAATATTTGAAAAAGTCAGAAATCATGAAATTCCAACTAATTACATCGACAAATTAGAAATTCCGCAAAAGTCGGAATTCAGCCTTCTGTTGAATAAAAATTCAATATTCAAATATCTGATGAATGAGCTTGATATATATAATACCTACAAAGAACTTACAGAATTGCAAGACTTGATTCCCAAAGACGGACATATTAAATACAATATTTGCGCACTAAAATTCAAGGTTTGGCTTTTAGGGGAAAGTGCTGTAAACCCGATTGATTTTAAAAAAGAAATCGGCGATTTAAAGAAGTTTGGCATCCCCGACAATTTGGTAAAACGAATGCTCATCAATTATGAGATTATAATGTGTGAGTATTACATGATACAGGGAGATTTTGCCAATAAGGATAAATCATTGAAATATATCTATTCGAATTATAAATACATACCATTATCGGACTTTGATTATTTGAGTTTAGCACAATACTTTGCATCATATACTAAATACGATTGGGCTACCAAGCTTTTAGAAAAGAAGGTTAAAAGTGTAGATATAGACGAAGATTTGTTGTTTTATTACCTAAACCTGACTTTGATTGATGAGAAAATGACAAAGCGCACAGACTATAGGACAATTCTGTTAAATGCCTATAACATAAACCCATCAAGATTTTGTGCGATTTTTGAACCATTTGGGCAAGGTGGGGTGACTTTTCAATTATTGGAAAACGAATATTTTAGAAAAACCTATTGTGAAAATTGCAAATAACAGAAAATTGCTTCATATTTAAGAATGGCACAATACTATTAAATACTAGGCATTTGGCGAATACTAAATAAAAATTTAAAAAAATAATATATGTATCTTAAACAGTCGAAAGAAGGGCTAACCGATTGGTGGCGGTATGCTGTAATTTTATGTGTAGTTATAGTTCTAAATTTTATGGCAGGGTTACCTCTTGCCGTTGTATCGTTATTTAAAACAATCGAAGGCAACGCTTCGTTACCGGAGTTTGCCAACAGCTTCGATCCCGCAGCGCTGGGATTAAGCAAAAATATGCTGTTGTTGTTGATGATGGCGCCCCTTTCACTGGTGTTTTTTGGTTTAACGATTGCCATAAAATATATACATGGTTACAGTTTCACCCAGGTATTTACCAGTTCGCGGCGCTTCCGGTGGAACAGGTTTTTTATGGCGGCGCTTATATGGTTTGCTTTTCTGGCATTGTCGGATGTAGCTTATTATTTAATGTATCCCGAAACGTACGAGTTCCATTTTAATTTTCGCGAGTTTATGGTGTTAATTTTAATATGTGTTTTGTTCCTGCCAATGCAGGCCTCATGGGAAGAACTCTATTTCAGGGGAAACCTGTTGCAAGGCTTGGGGCTCTTGTCGCGCTCGCGTGTTGCCGCCCTGATTTTTTCATCGGCAATTTTTGGCCTGGTACACTATTTTAACCCCGAAGTTAAAGAATACGGAACCGTAAATGCTATGATAAACTATGTTGGTTTCGGGCTTTTGCTGGGTATTACTGTTATTATGGACGGCGGCCTTGAAATGGCCTTTGGGCTGCATACCATTAATAACTTTTACGCAGCTGTATTTGTAAGTTATTCAGGTTCGGTTTTAAATACCCCTGCACTTATATCGTCGAACCATGTCGATGGTACATATATGGCTATAGCGTTTGTTGTTGCTGCAATATTGTTTTTGCTGCTGGCGAAAAAGGTTTTCAGGTGGAAATCGTATAAGTGGCTCATGGAACCGCTGTACGATTAAAGTTTTCTAACCTGTAAAGGGCATCGGGCAAACTAAATACATTTTGTTCCATGGTGCAAAAAAGCCCTTTCGACTGAAGATAAACTGCCAGATACTCCTGTTCGGGCTGCCCCGGGGTGGGCACAAGCATTGCGGTTCTGCCCAGGCAATATAAATCCATAATGGTTGAGTAGCCCGAACGGCAAATAATGTATTTTGCGTTTATTATGAGGGCTTTTAGGGTTTGTCCGTCGGCATGGTTAAGGCTGTTTTTCATGTTGTTGCCGGTTGCATTGGGGAGCCCCCGGACAAGTAAATACGTATTGTGGGCAGGTAATTTCTTTAATTCTGATAGAATTATATGTTCGAAGCGGCTGCGCTGGGTTTCGGGGCCGGAAATCAAAAACAGGATTTCGGGGTAATTGATCTGTTTGTTATCGCATTCGCTTAATTGCAACCTCGATAAGCTGCCAATAAAAACAACTTTACATTTTAATTTTGGCAATGGTAAACTTAATATGCCCGATAAATTCCGGGGCGGCTCATTGTCGGGTACACGGCATTCGTTAAACTGGTTTATATAGCACCTGATAAAAAACTGTACCAGGGGTTGAAAGAATTTTAATTGCTTTGGTAATAACACATTTAACTGGTGGGTAACAAGAATGCTGTAAACTTTTTTGTTCCGGAAACCATAGCGATTATCTGATAATATACAATGTATATCATAAATTTTTATGGCCTTTTTAACTAATAGCCTGTCGCGCCGGTTGCCCTGGAAAAAACGGGGCAGAAACTTACATATTGCTGTTATTTGCTGTTTGCCGGCACTTAATTTTGGCGAAATCGATGGCAGGGCAATTACCGAAAGTTGTGGGAAATATTCTTCATAAATAGTTTCCTGTCCGGGCGATGCCCCAATAATTACCTGGTGGTGGTTATTGCAAAGTTCTTTTATAAGGGGCAAAATTCGGGTAGTATGCCCCAACCCCCAGTCGAGCGCTGCAACCAGGTAATTCATGTCAACCCGAAATTTGTGTTTCTATGCCCGACTCTTTGAGTTTTGCTGCTATACTTTCGAGGGTTTCAACAGGCACTTTCTGCAATGTATCGAAGGGGGTATCGCGGGCAATGGTGTAAATCATTACCAGCGAGGGGTTTATTTCGGCAATGGTTTTGAGCCAGGGTTCGAGCTCTTCTTTGGTTGTATTATCGATGGTTTGGCCCTTGCAGCTGCCCTTTACAAACATGGTTTGAATTATGGGCCTGTGCATCGATTTTAATATGGCTATGGTATTTTGTAAGTTAAAGTTGCCCAGCGGGTTGTTGAGCAGTTTAACGGTTTCTTCTTTTACCGAGTCGAGCTTTAAAATTGGCAAATCGATTTTCTTTATGGCTTCCCTGATTTTTTTGCCCCCCAGGGTAGTTGAATTGGTAAGTAGGGCAATTTTAGCACTACGAAAATATTTGTCGCGCAAGTGGCAGGTATCGTCAATTATTTCGCCAAATTCGGCATGGAGGGTAGGTTCGCCATTTCCTGCAAAAGTAATGGTGTCGATAGCTTTGTTTTGTTGCTTAAACTCCGATAAAACCTTCTCGAGTTTTTCGGCAACTTCCTGCCGCGATGGCAATTTGGCTTTTGGGCTGTCGGTTAGCCCGCACTCGCAATAAATGCAATCGAAATTGCAAATTTTTTTATCGGGGGGCAGCAGGTTTATTCCTAACGATTGGCCTAAGCGCCGGCTTACAACCGGGCCAAAAATAATTTTATCGAATAAAAATGTTGACATTATCGTTTTTCTTTCTGCTCTTTTCCAATAGATGGGGCTATACGCGAAATCTTTATCGACGAGATGTAGGTGTTTTTTTTGTAGGCTGTATCGGTATTTCCGGTTTCAGGCACAATTAGTTTCAGGAAGTAATATGTGCTGTCGGCAAGTTCGTAAATGGACTGGTAGTTGCGCGAAAAATTCGATTTATGAACAAGAATGTCATCTAAAAACAGGCGCTCAGCAGCATTACTGTCGGCCTGGTTTTTAAAGAAATACGAAACAATTTTGGGGCTTACCGAATTATCGTCGGCAAGCATGCGCATTTCAACATCAAAAAGGTAAGTTCCGGTACCTGCAAGGGGTATAATAAAAGGTTGCGGATAGGCAGCTGTATCGCCGATAATTTGTATAGGTTTATCGAGCGTGAAGAGGCGGGTTGAGTTGCCATCGGCAAAAAGTTTCATTAAATCGCCGGCTTCCTGTTCGCGCCGTGTAAGTATGCCAAACACTTCATCGTATATTTCCGATAGCTTTTCAGGCCTGTAGGAATGCCATTTAAGGGTAGCCTGGAACGATTCCATGTTGGTATGGTGCTTTTCCATAATGGAATTGTAAAGTACAGCCGAATCGACATTGTTGGTATAAACGTTTAGGGAGTAATCGGTAACAATGGCATCCAAAAGGTGCACATCGACAAGTATGGGCACAAATTGTTTTTTGGAAAGAATTTTTATATTGTCGGGTTTATTGCAGGCTGCAAAAAAAACCAAAACCAGAATTTTGCTTAAATAACGCATCGATATGTGAATATATTGGCAAAGATAGTTTTTTTAACAATATGTATCTGGTATAGTTCCATATCAGATTAAACCTTCATCGGCAAAACTGTAGTATTTTTGCCCTGCTATTATAATGTGGTCTAAAAGCTGAATATCCAACAGTTTGGCTGCCTCTTTTATTTTTTGGGTAATTTCTTTGTCCTGCCTGCTGGGCTCAATGTTTCCCGAAGGGTGGTTATGGCAGACAATTATAGATGAGGCACTTGCTTCGAGCGACTTTTTCAATAAAATGCGTACATCAGTTACAGTGCCCGAAATGCCGCCGCTGCTAACCATAAATTGTTCTTTGAGCTTGTTTGAGCGGTCGAGCGTTGCTGCCCAGAATTCTTCGTGGGGCAGGTCGGCAACAAGCGGGAAGAACACAGCAGCGGCATCGGCGCTCGATGTTATTTTCGGGCGCACCGGCGAACCACAGTCTTTTCTTCTCCTGCCAATTTCCAGGGCTGCAACTATGCTTATAGCTTTGGCCTCGCCAATGCCTTTGTATTTCATAAGTTCTTTGGCCGAATGCCTGGCAAGTTCGGTAAGGTTGTTTGAGCACTGCATTAATATATGTCTCGACAATTCAACAGCCGAGAGTTCGCGTGTGCCGCTGCCAATAAGCAGGGCAATTAATTCGGCATCAGAAAGGGCACGTGGCCCCTTTTGCAGGAGTTTTTCACGGGGCCTGTCGTCGGCTGCCCAGTTTTTAATACTTTGGCTTTTCATGGTTGGGTTTTGATAAAAAAAGGCTGCTACGTTTTTTCGCAGCAGCCCTCACTTTTTATAAGAAATATCTTATTCGCATTTTAGCACGTGTTCAATCTGGTAATTGGCACTTTCGAGATAAGGGCCTACGGCTGCTTTTTTATAGGCAGCGCAGGCAGCAGCGTTATCGCCTTTTTTTGCGTGTGCTTCGGCAATAATCATATACACTTTGGCTTTTGCCTCATCGCCGCCTTTTTCGTTTTCTATGGCCAGGTTGCCTGTGGAAATGGCTTGGTTAAAATCGCCCTGCGAACTGTATATCGATGCCAGCAGGTATAAAGATGTGGCATCGTTTGCTTCAAATTCAAGTGACGATTTAATAAAATCTATTGCTTCGGCATATTTTGATGCCCCTTTTGCATCAATTCCTTTTTTCAGGAAATGCTTGTAGCCCAAATCGGCAATTTTTTGTTCCTGTTTGCTGTCGTTTGTACGTTTACATGCAACAATGCCTTCGAGGGCAGCAGTTTTAAAAGCTGCATCATCGTCTTTCTTCTTAAGTATGGCTGCTTTAATGTAATAGGCAGCTGTATAGTCGGCATTAACTTCTATTGCTTTGTTACATTCGGCAACTGCTTCGTCGAGTTTATCTTCTTTGTAAAGCGATGCTGCAAGTTTATAATGTACCTGTGGAATAATATTCGTAACTTTTTCAAGGGTTTCTTTTTCGCCAAACTTACGCGACAAATCTTTTGCCTTATACAAGTTCTCGAGCCCTTCAGTAACCTGTTGGTTTTGCAATTGCTCCGAACCTAGTTGTAAATAAAGCTTGGGCAAAACGCTTTGTATGGTATTTAAAAGTTCTTCGGCAGTTTCGTCTTCTTCTTCCTCAACGAGGTATTCGCAGGCATCTAAACTGGTTGTAAACTGTGCTATGGCTTCGGCCAAATTCCCTTCGTTATTGGCAGTAACAGCTGCATTGTATGCTTTCTGGGCATCGTCAAGTGTTTGGGCTTGAAGCATAAACGGTGCCATTACCAACAGGGCAGCCATGTAAATTTTCAGTTTTACTGCTTTTTTCATAATTATCAGATATTAAATAGTTTGCATTTCGGATTGACAAAGATAGTTATTGCAAAAAAATATGCAACTTTTTTCTGTATTTCGTCAAATACAATGCCAATTTGTCGAACCCTTATCGACATTTGGCCATAATGCCTTTGTAAAAGCATAAAAACCACGATTATGCCTGGGCGGCGGGTTAAAAAGCTGCCATTAACAGGTCGATATCTTTATTGGGTATTTGAAAAATATCGCCGATACGTTCGTTGGTAAGAATGCCATTGTAAATATAAGCACCTTTGCGCACGCCGGGGTTTTCTTTTAAGAAGGGCTTAATGCCCCCGGCATTGCCTATATCGAGCAAAATGGGCGTTAATATATTGCTGAGCGCAATAGATGCCGTACGCGAAACCCTCGATGGCACGTTGGCTACCGAATAGTGCACCACATCGTGTTTATAAAAAACCGGGTCGTTTAGGGTACGGCATTCCGAAGTTTCGATGCACCCTCCCTGGTCGATGGTGAGGTCGATAATTACTGCCCCCTTTTTCATTAGTTTTACCATATCTTCGGTTACAAAAAACCTTGGCCGCAGCTGGTCGGTTTCAACTGCGCCGATTAATACATCGGCCGAGTGCAGCGAGCGGGCAAAAACCTGCGGGTGAAAAATGGAGGTGTGCAGGCGCATGCCCAGGTTTTGTTGAAGTTGTTCGAGCTTTTGCACCGAGGTATCGAAAACCTTAACCAGTGCGCCCATTCCAAGCGCTGCCCGCGTGGCCGATTCCGAAGCTGTTCCCGCTCCCAGTATGACCACCTCGGTTGGGGTAATGCCTGTTACACCGCCCAGCAGCACGCCCTTGCCGCCGGTAATGTTGCTGAGAAGTTCGGCAGCTATTATAATTGCTGTGCTCCCGGAAATCGAATGCATCGATTGAAGTATCGGGCTGGTATTGTATTCGTTGCGAATATATTCGAAAGCAATGGCGGTGGTTTTTTTGTTCATCAGCTTTCGTATGTAATCGGGGTTGCGCTGGTTAAAATTAAGCGGCGACAGCACTACCTGGTTGCCTTTGAGCTTATCAATTTCGTCGCAGGCCAAAGGCGATACTTTCACAATTATGTCGGCGTTCCAAATTTTATCGTTCGAATCGACAATATACCCGCCATGTTCGCTATAATCCTGGCTGGTGTAGCGCGAGCCTGCACCGGCATCTTTTTCGATAATTACATCGTGCCCGTTGTTTACCAATACTTCAATGGCTTCGGGGGTAAGCCCTATGCGTTTTTCGTTTTGCTGGTCTTCTTTCGGGATGCCTATCAACAGCTTTTTTTGTTTTTTCCCTATTTCAAGCATTTCTTCCTGCGGGAGCAGCCCTGTGTACATCAAAGGGTTTACAAGAGGTTCGGGCTTCTGATCAACCATAATCTCATTTTTTTCAACATTTACAAAATAATGAAAAATCGGGTATTTTACAGCAGGTTATTGCTAAAAAATGATGAACATCTTTATATTCGTGGGACTTCTATCCACAATTAATGAAGTTTGTGGGGCTTATATCTGTTATTGCCAAAAACGAATTGTACGGCTATCGTTTTCGTTTACCTCGATAAAAACTTTCAGGAAATTTTCGGGAATTAATTCTTCTGCTTTTTCGGGCCATTCTATAAAGCACCAGGCATCGTTACGGCAATATTCTTCAAAACCTATATCGTACAATTCTTCAGGGTTTTTAATCCTGTAAAAATCGAAATGGTATATTACATTTTCATCGCGGGTGTTATATTCATTTACAATGGAAAATGTTGGGCTGCTAACCAAATCTATGGCATTTAATGCTTTACAAAGAGCAGTTATAAAAGTAGTTTTACCAGATCCCATAGCCCCGTAAAATGCAAATTTATTATAACCGCTATTGGTACGAAGAAAATCCATAGCTGCCCGGTTAATGTTTTCCAGTTGTATTTCCAGCATTTTGCCCGACATAATATTTTATTTTTTGTTGAGAATTGTTCTATGGTTGCTAAATGTTTTTCGATTGCAAGGTAATAAGCGGGAGCACCATTTCTTCGAGCGATATGCCCCCGTGCTGGTAGGTATTTGTATAGTAATTTACGTAGTAATTATAGTTGTTAGGGTAGGCAAAAAAACAATCGCCATATGCAAAAATATATCTCGAACTGATATTTGATACGGGCAGGTGTATTTTTGAAGGGTTTTTTATTTCAAAAGCTTCTTTTGCATTGTACGAAAGGTTTTTGCCTGTTTTGTACCTGAGGTTTTTAGAGGTGCTCCTGTCGCCTACCACTTTTACCGGTTTGTTCACACGTATAGTGCCATGGTCGGTAGTAATAATAACAGGTATTTTTTTAAGCGCCAGGGTTTTTAACAAATCGTAGAAATGCGAGTGTTGAAACCAGCTCAGGGTGAGCGAACGATAGGCCGAATCGCTCGATGCCAGCTCGCGGATCATTTCCACATCGGTGTTGGCATGCGAAAGCATATCGACAAAGTTGTAAATAATGGCAATAAAATCGTTTTGCAGAATATCGTTCAACGAGTCGATAAGTTTATTGCCGGCTTTGTTGGTCGAAACTTTGGTGTAAAAGTGCTTTGCTTTTATACCATACCTTTGGAGGCACGTAACCATTAGTTCTTCTTCGTACTGGTTTTTGCCGCCTTCATCGTCATCGTTCAGCCATAAATCGGGGTAACGCGCAGCAATGTCGGAGGGCATCATGCCCGAAAACAGCGCGTTTCGCGAGTATTGCGTGGCTGTGGGCAAAATACTGCAATAGCTGTCTTCGCGTTCAACATTAAAAAATTCGTTAACCAGCGGTTGTATTGCCCGCCACTGGTCGTACCGTAAATTATCGACAACAATAAAAACAATTTTGCCCGATTCTTTAAATTTCGGCACAACCGTATTGCCCATTATCCCTGGCGAAAGCATAGGCCGCCCTGCCGTTTCCCCTTCAAACCACGAAAAATAGTTGTTGCGTATAAATTTTCCGAATTCGGTATTGGCTTCGGTTTTTTGCATTTTCAGAACTTCGCCCATGCTGCTGTCTTCCGATTTTTCGAGCACCAGTTCCCAGTGCATTAGTTTTTTATATATCGATACCCAGTCGTTGAAAGAATGTGCCCGGTTAATGAACATGGATATTTCGCCGAATTCCGATTGATATGCAGAGGTTGTTTCGCGGGTGATGAGCTTTTTTGTGTCGATATTTTTTTTAATCGAAAGCAGAATCTGGTTGGGGTTAACGGGCTTAATAAGGTAGTCGGCAATTTGCGAGCCTATTGCCGCATCCATAATATCTTCTTCTTCGCTTTTGGTAATCATAACAACCGGCAGGGCAGGGCGGAGGGTTTTAATAACTGCCAGGGTTTCGAGCCCGCTTTTGCCAGGCATGTTTTCGTCGAGGAAAACCAGGTCGAAATGTTGCCGGCCGACATTTTGAATGGCATCGTCGCCATTGCTTGCAGTAGTTACATGGTATCCCTTTTCTTCCAGAAAAAGTATATGCGGCTTTAATAAATCTATTTCATCATCGGTCCAGAGTATCGATACTTTCTTCATAGGCGCAAATAAAGTAATGCAGTGTCAGGCTTTTCAGGTTTTTATGTTAAAAAAGAAGGCTTGTGTAAGCTTGTCCTTGCACTGGGATAAATAAAAAAATCCAACAGCAAATTTAAGACAATATTTCCTTAAACTTTTCTTTTCAGATATCTGGTTAACTTACCGATAGTTTTCTTTGAAGAAAACCAGATAAGGTTCGAGCTTGTTTTCGGTTTTTAGCAGCTCAAAATTAGTTTTAGAAATAATAAACAATTCGGATCCCTGTCGGTTAACATCGCGCCACAGCTCGTTGTCGGCCCTTGCTTTTTCGAGGTAATCAAAGGCTGCTTTGCTGTTTGCAAAAGTTGTAACTGCCAGAAGCCATTTTTGGCTTATGTCCGATTTCAAAACTTTTAAATCGTTTTTACTGTAATTATCGATATTAAAGTTTGTAATGTTAAACATCATTTGGTTTGAATTCGACGATTTTGAAATGCCAATAACCGCAAAATGTTCTTCCTGGGGATTAAGTGAATAAAGTTCTTTGGCTTCGGTAACTTTTTGCACATAAGCAGCTGTGGGGCTGGCTTTTTGCAGGTAGGCTGCCAGAAGCAAACTGCTTTCTGCAATATCGGTATTTGTATATTTTGCCGATAGTTTTTGCAAGTCGTTTATGAACTCTGCCGTATCTTTAGAAATTCCCTCGGAAACAGTTAAAATATAAGAAAATTGAGGTGCCAATTCATCTTCGGGGTAATCTGCAAGGGCTTTTTTCGAAATTTGCGCTGCCCTTGCAAATTGTCGCTGGTTAAAGAGACTGTATGTTTCGGCGTATAATTGTTTATATTTCTTTTCTTCTGCGTCGATTTTTTTGAAATAGTCGGGATCGCCCAATACTTTGGCATAATTGCTTTGGGGATATTCTTTAACTATTTTTTGCTTGTATGTGGCAAGCATGTCAATGTTCTGTTTTATTTTGCCAATACTGTAGAGTTTGTAATATGCCTGCAGCTCGTTTGTACTTTTCGGGTAACGGCCAATGAGGCTGGTATAGGCACCGGTAGCTTTTTCGTAGTCTTTTAGCTCGTTAAAATAAATGTTGCCCATTTCAAAAAGTGCAAATTCAATTTTTTCGTGCGACCGTGCAAGGGCACTGTCGGTAAATGGTATGTTTTGTAAGTAGTATTCTCTTGAATATTTATTGCCGGTTTGTCCTTTGCCGGCAGCTGTTCCGCTTTTATCGTCGGCAGTTTGGGTTTCTTCTGCCATGGGCAGTTCAAGCGACATAGTGTTTTTATTTGTGCGCCTCCAGTTGTCTTCGAGTTTACGGTTGCCCCATTTTCTTTTAAAGTCTTGCCTTCCGAGGTTTACAGCGGTGGGGTTATAAAAGTAGAAGCTACTTTGTTTTGAGGTTTGTATTTCGAACGATTGTTGCCTTGCAAAACTTTCTTCCTGGCGTTTTTCTTCTTCAAGCCTTTTTAATTCTTGTTCAGCTTTGCGTTCATCTTCAATTATTTTATCGATAGTGGCCATAATTTCGGGCCTGGGTTTTTTGGCAAGCGCCTGAACACTGTCCTGGAGTTTTACGGTATTTATGTTTTCAACCAGGTTGCTCAGGCTTAACGATTTTGCATAAATTAACTGGTAGCCCGGATAAGAGGCATCGATAACGCTTGTGGCACTATCGTAAAAGGCTTGTGCTTGCAGGTATTCGGGCAATTCGTAATAATAATCGGCAATAGTTAGGAAGGTGCGGGCAAGTTGCGATGTATTGTTTTTGCCCAGTGTGGCCGATTTTTTATAGTATTCAATAGCTTTTTCTTTTTCGCCGCTTTTGAAATACAGGTTGCCCCATGCAAAGTATATCTGATCCTGGTAATCGATATTTTTATCGTCGCGCAGCATCTTTTGCAATTGTTTTTCAATATCCTTGCGCGAGCCTGTTCCCGACTCGTATGCCAGGGCCATGTTAATTCTGGCATTGAAGGTCATTTCGTAAGGCGGGTTGAGCTTTATTGTTTCGGTAAAATGCTTTAATGCGTCCTGTGGCTGGTTATTTTTCTGAAAGATTTGGGCGAGAATATAGTTATAGCGTTGTTTATAATAGCGTTCGCTGGTAAACTCCAACGATTTCTGCAAATTTGAAATAGTATTTCCGGTATCGGATTTTCTGGACGATAGTTCTGCTTTTGTGGTGTACAGGTCGAATTTATTCTTGTTCGAAAGGCCTATTTCTTTTTCAAGGCTTGCAATAGCTTCTTCGGCTTCTTTAAATTTTTTTGCCTCCATAGCCAACCTTACCAGCCATATACGGGCCTCAATGGTGTTATTGTTGTTGGCATAGTTTGTAATTATGTACTGAAAGGTTTCTGTTGCTTTATCGAACTCCTGTTTATGAAAATGGGCTTTGGCCATTAGAAGGTAGGCTTCGTCAACCCATTTGTTATATTCCTTTTGGTTGTAAAATTCGCGTTGTTTAGGTGATAGTTCTTTGTTTTCTTTTATTTCGGGTTTTGCTGTAATGGAGTGCATCGAAATAAGTTTCATGGCTTTGCTTATGGCCCTGTCCATATCCGAATTTATCGATGCAAGCTGGTTTTTGTCGCTGTAAATAAATATGGGGAGTATTTCGGAATAATTGTCCTGAAACGATTTTTGCAGGTTCATCATGCCCTTGTTGTAGCTTTCGGTACCATTAAACAATATATTGTACCTGGCAGTAAGGTTGTGGAATGCCCGTGTTGCGGAAGTGTTTTTTTTAACAGAACAGCCTCCCGATATTATCAGCGAAACAAGAAGAATACTGTATATATAACTAAATTTTCTCAATGAATGTATTTAAACCGGCAATTATAATAACTCCAAAAGCATAAACATATTATACTGCAAAAATAATTTTCATTTTTAAATGGCAGCCGTGTATGGGCAATAATGTTGCAGATTTTATACCGATTCGAGGGCTTTAAGTTCGGGCCATTCTTTTTTCACAGCCTGTTCAATGCCGGCTTTAAGGGTCATTACACTAAAGGGGCAGCCATCGCAGGCGCCTGTAAGCCGTACCTGGAGCACGTTGTCGTCGGTAAGCCCGATAAGTTCAATGTCGCCTCCATCGGCGTTCAGGTAAGGCCTTACCAAATCGATGCCCCGGTTAATTTTTTCCCAGTCATTTTCCCTTCCGGGTTTAATATTCATAAGGCATAAGTATTTTATGGTTAATTATTAGCTTATACTGGCTTTCAGGGCTTCTGTACGAATGGTTTCGGCAATGTTCTTAAAATATTCGGCAACCTTGTCTTTGCGGAGTACTGCCGGTGTGCCGTTATCGCTGTCTTCGCGCACCGATTGTATAATTGGTATTTGTCCCAGCAGGGGCACGTTCATTTCTTTCGAGAGTTTTTCGCAGCCGCCTTTCCCAAAAATATAATATTTATTATCGGGCAGTTCTTCGGGTGTAAACCATGCCATGTTTTCAATAATGCCAAGCACCGGAACATTAAGTCCTTTGTTACGGAACATGTTTATGCCTTTAACCACATCGGCCAGGGCAACATCTTGTGGTGTGCTTACAATTACTGCACCTGTAAGTTTAATGTCTTGAGAAATGGTTATGTGTATATCGCTGGTTCCCGGGGGCAAATCGAGAAACAGATAATCGAGCCCGTCCCAGTGGCCATCGGCCATTAATTGCTTAAGTGCGTTTGAGGCCATTGGGCCACGCCATATTGTGGCATCGGAGGGGTTTACAAAAAAGCCTATCGATAATATTTTTACACCAAATTTTTCGATGGGCATAATTTTTTCTTTGCCATTTATTTCTGCCATTTCGGGGCGTTGGCCTTCAACTCCGAGCATTTTGGGTATCGAAGGCCCAAAAATATCGGCATCGATAAGTCCGGTTTTTGCTCCCGTTTTTGCAAAGGCAACGGCTATATTTGCTGCCACTGTCGATTTGCCGACCCCTCCTTTGCCCGATGAAATAGCTATAATGTTTTTAACTGTCGATAAAGGTTTTTCGGGCACAGGTTTTATTGGGCGTACCGGGGCCTGGAGAATAACTTTTACCTGATATTTATTTTTAAGTTCATCTTTTAATAGTTGTTCGCAGGCATTTTTTAACGACGATTTGAGCGGATCGTTAAACGATTGGAATTTTAAAACAAAACCAATATTTTCTGCTTCGATGGTTAAATCCTGTACCATGCCCATCGACACTATATTTTTGCCTGTTGCAGGGTGAGTAATACGTGTAAGTAACTGTAGTACCTGTTCGCTGGTAATTTCCATATTATTTTGCCAATTAAAACTACAAAGATAGATAAGATTTTTTATTTAGATTAATTCTGAACAAGGATCCCAAAAGAATTTGGCAAAATTGATAATTTGATCGTTATCAACTTTAATCCCTTCGCATTCAAGCATTTGCTGCATCAGGCCGGGATGGCGGAAATGGCTTTTACCGGTAAGGAGCCCATTTCGGTTAACTACCCTGTGTGCAGGTATTGATGGGTCGAAGGTATGTGAGCCGTTCATTGCCCACCCAACCATACGCGATGCGCCGGGAGCGCCTATAAACCGTGCAATGGCCCCGTAAGTTGTTACCCTTCCTTCTGGTACCTGTTTTACAACTTCATATACCTTCAGAAAAAAATTATCGCCATTCTCCGGGTGGTTCTTCGGCATATTTTTCGGTATTTAGTCGGAAACGGATATAGTGTGAGCGAAGGCCTTCTTTTAGCCAGTTTTTTTCATAAAATGTTTTTATCGACAATATCTCGTCGGCAATGCCCGAACCGTAGATGTCGTCAGAGGCTATGGCAACCTGGTAACCATTGTGCTCGGCAAGGGCTTTTGTGTACTGGTACAACAAAGTGTTGTCGGTTTTAAGGTTTATCCATGCCCCTGGCACTGTAAATTTGCGGTAAGTGTTGAGAAAGCGGCTCGATGTTAACCTTTTAAGGGGTTTTTTTAGCTGAGGGTCGGGAAATGTGAACCAGATTTCTTCTACTTCGCCTTCGGCAAAGAACGAACCAATAAGTTCAATCCGTGTACGAAGGAATACCACATTTTCCAACTTGCTTTCCAGGGCTTCTTTTGCCCCTTTCCATATACGTGAGCCTTTAATATCGACGCCTATAAAGTTTCTTCCGGGGAACATGCGGGCAAGGCCTACCGAGTATTCGCCTTTTCCACATCCCAGCTCAAGGGTAATTTTGTTTGAGTTGCTAAAACAGTCCCCGCACCATTTTCCTTTAAGTTTAAAATCGTTCTTAAAAACTTCATCGAATTGCGGCTGTAGCACATTCTTAAAAGTTTCGGTTTCTGCAAATTTTACCAGTTTTCCTTTCGACACAGTTAACTATTAATTTGATTAATGACTAAGCTTTAACAATTGTATTTTGGCCAGGTTGAACAATGGCTGACAAACCATAGCGATGTTGTTACAAAAATTTTGTTTAATAACAGAATATCGGTTTTAATTCGCTATTTGTGCAATTGCACGCGCATGCCTATATCGATAATGCCTTCGAGGGTATCTTCGCGCATTGCCTGACGGAAATCGAACCTGTATATGCCCCTGTAGGGGAACCTGATATTTGTTTTGTAAGGCACCAGCATAGAGTTTACAGCCCCTAAGCCTTTTCCCAGCCAACGACCCGAAGGTTCGGCAAGAAAAAACTCTACAGTGTCGGTAATGGTTTCGCCATTAGGGGCAGTTGTGTTAATAAACAACCATAAATTGCTGTTTCGGTACGATGTTTTGTTTCGCAGGTGGAGTAATATGTTATAGGCTTGCGAGGTATCGCTTATTTGAAATATAAAGCTTATGCTATCTGTTTTATGCCAGCCGTCGGGGCTTATTTTCTGAACTTCGTCGAAGAGCCGTTTATTGGTACAGCTAAAGGCCACAGCACTTATTATAACAGCAAAAAGGCATTTAAAAACACTTTGCATGGTGTAAAGCTTATTTTCGGTTATCGTTGTTTTGCTGGTTTCTCCTGTCGTTATTAAAGCGGCGGTTGTTTTGAGGCTTTTTGAAAGGTTTGCCGCCACGTTTTTTGGCGCTCCGCGGTGCGCCATCGTTCTTGTCTTCGAAACGTGTAAGGCTTTCGACCCCAACAGCATTCTGATATTCAATTACCGATGCCATCGACGATTCTTCGACACCTGTCAGCTTTTCGGGAAATTTTCCTTTTACGTTCATGTCGATAATTTCTTTTATTGTATCGACAGACATACAGGTAATAGATTTTTTTTCGCCTTCCTGGTATGCATACCACATAAGCCTTTTGAAAACATCGGTTTTCTGGTGTATGGCAGAGCCGTTTTTTGTTTTCAGTATTACCGATGTGTCGGGGAAATCTTCCTGTGCATCGAGGTAAGCATCGAGTTCGTAGTTCATGCAGCATTTAAGTTTTCCGCATTGCCCGGCAAGTTTTTGCGGGTTGAGCGAAACCTCCTGGTAACGTGCAGCGTTTGTAGTTACCGACACAAAGTTTTTAATCCACGAAGCACAGCACAGCTCCCTGCCGCACGAACCTATCCCGCCAATACGGCCGGCTTCCTGGCGGGCTCCTATCTGGCGCATTTCAATGCGTATTTTAAAATCGTCGGCCAGTACTTTTATAAGCTGCCTGAAGTCAACCCTGTCATCGGCAATGTAGTAGAAAATTGCTTTTGTGCGATCGCCCTGGTACTCAACATCGCCAATTTTCATGTTAAGGCCCAGGTCGGTGGCAATTTTCCTCGATTTTATCATGGTTTTGTGTTCGAGAGAAATGGCCTCCTGCCACTTTTCTATATCCACCTGTTTGGCTTTGCGGTAAATGCGCTTAAGTTCCTGGTTTTTGTAATTAAAATTTTCCGATTGCATTTTAAACCAAACGGCCTGACCTGTAAGGGCAACAATGCCAATGTCGTGCCCTGGCGATGCTTCAACTGCAACTATGTCGCCTTTGTCGAGCCGCAATTTGTTCGAATTCAGGAAGTATCCTTTACGGGTATTTTTAAAGCGCACCTCAATAATTTCGTCGTAAATGTCCAACTCCGAAATTTCTTTCAGGTAATCGAACGATTCGAGCTTGAAACAGCCCGAATTGCATGGCCCCGAACAAAACCGGTGCGAGGCTTCCACGCGCAGGTTCGGGCAATTATCGCATTCGTTGTTTTCCTGGGGTATATTTATTATATCTTTCTCTTCCACCATGTATAAAGTTCTGTTCTAAGCAGACAAACTTACATGAAATTTTTTGCATATCATAAATATACATGGTAGCGTAATGAAATTTTTGAAATTGAAGGATTCAAATAAAGAGTAATTAGTAAAAAGCTAATTGTTAAAAGAAATGTTTCGGAATTTCCTAAAACATTAAAAAATAGCTAAACTATCAGAAAATGAAGGTATAATTCAAAGACAGGGTAGAATCTTCAAAAGGTATGTATTAAATTAAGAATAACTAAACATCAAACTTAAATGTTTTGAAAATGTTAGGTACGACTGAAATGTAAACAATATTTGTGAAAAATTGCTGCTCCGAAATAAAACCCAATCTTAAGTCTTAAAAGCAGCACTTAAGTATGCTTAGAGGTAAAATTTTTAAGCAATTTAACAAGCTTTGTCAATTCCATTCGAAACTTAAGTTTTAATTAAGAATTACTATACCAACGAGTTGGTAAGGTTTATGGAATTTTGTCATGTAAAAACCAAAATTTTAAACCTTTAAAACTTAAGTATGAAAAAACTCAACAAATTTATGGCTCTTGCCTCAACGGTAATAGCAACAGGGGCAATACTCAATGCCCAGTCAACCATTAACCTCTCAACACTGGCGGTACCTGCCGGTGGTGCTCAGTACACCCAGGGCAACTTATTAAACACTGTAACTACCCTTACATCCAATAACACCTACATATTGGACACTAAAATTTATGTAGTAGATGGCCAAAGCTTATATATTGAGCCAGGCACTGTTATTAAGGCCACTTTTGGACAAGGCGAAGATGCCCCGGCGCTTATTGTTAGCCGTGGTGGCAAAATTTACGCCGAAGGCACAAAAGATGCCCCTATTATTTTTACTACTATTGAAGACCCACTGGATGGCAGTTATTCTGCAATCAACAAAGAAAAATGGGGTGGCATTATACTTTTAGGAAAAGCTTATAATAATGTACTTTATAATGACCAAAACCCCGAGGCGCAGCCAAGTGCACAAATTGGTATTGCCAATGGTGAGTGTTATATCGAAGGATTGGATTACCCTGATCCACGCCATCATTATGGTGCTTTAACCCGCACCCCAAATACTGTAACAGGAACCCCAAATTTTGAAAACGACGACAACTCAGGTGTCCTACGCTATGTATCTATTCGACATGGAGGTTCAGAAATTGGTGTTGCCAATGAAATTAACGGCTTAACCTGTGGCTCAGTCGGGAGCAAAACTGTATTGGAACATATTGAAGTAGTTTCAAATGGCGATGATGGAATTGAATTTTTTGGCGGTACAGTTAATATTAAATATGCCAATATTATGTTTTGTGAAGATGATTATATTGATACAGATCAAGGTTATAGCGGAAAAGGCCAGTTTATTTATGGTGTAATGTTACCTGCAACCCAGGGAGATTCTGTTATTGCAATGGGAGATAACGGTTTAGAATGGGATGGAAACGACTATGATAACCGCACAGTTGTATCTAACCCACAATTCACCAATGTAACCATTATTGGACATGCTGGTTCTGGCGATTATGGTTTGGAATTAAAAGAAGAATGTGCTGGTACTATCAGCAATAGCATTATCGCTGGATTTGCGATTGCCGGAAGACATAATAATACACCTCCAACCACAACAAATGTTAATAATGTTCTTTTCCTGAATAGCTCAAGCAATGGCTCATTAAATTCAAGTTATGTTGTAAACTCACCTTTTGTAACATCAACATCAATCATTGACGATATTTTAACGATTAACACCACATTATCGGGTGGAATATGGATTCAATCGGTTGTTGATCAGCTTAACCCTGTTCCTGCTGCTGGCACTCCAGAAATTTCAACCGATTTCAAACCTTGGGAAACCGACGACTTTTTTACATATGCTCCTTACAAAGGTGCTTTTGAACCAGGCGCCGAACCATGGACACAAGGTTGGACCTTGCATACCAGCATGGGAACTGATATATCAACAGTTGGTTGCCCAACCGATATCGACAAAAACGGTACAACTGGTGTTGGTGATGCACTCCTTTTAAATAACGAATATGGTAATTCTTGCTACTAATAATCTAACCAAGTTTTAAAAAAAATTATGAAAAAATTACTTATTGCAGCTGGTCTTTTCCTTTCTGGATTATCAGCTTCAGCACAGCTTACAGTTGCCGGTACAGATGTACTTCCTGTAAACCGGAATGGCCTTCAAAGCGTTATTGTTGAACGTGTAATACCTTCAGCAGCCGCAGGCTTACCTGCTGGTTCGGTTACTTACAGGCTTTTTGTTGACATGGAAGAAAATTATCAATTTCTTGCCGCTTCGGGTTATGATAATACCAATCCTCTTACTTATATAACAATTCGCAGTACACAAGCTTTTTATAATGAAACTGCTTTTGGAGGTGCATCCGGAGCCTCAGCTAACCCATCGCTTTATGGATTTGCACCAGCCTTACAATACGACACTTACGGTGCTGATGGCCGTATAGGTTCGACCAATGTTGGCGTACTAACTTCTGTAAATGCTAACGGTTATGTACCAATTAATGCAAATTCTACACCGGCAGGCGATTTAAGTATACCTGCACCAATTGCCATATTTACAGATCCGGCTGCAACGGAATTATACGATTATAACTCAGGTTGGATTGTGGCAGGTGCTGTTGGTGGCCCAGACGCTGCAGTTAACCAGGTATTTATCGGACAGCTTACTACCGCAGGTGAATTAACAATGGATTTAAATATATCGTTACAAAATCCATACGGTCAAATCAGATATATTCCAAATATTGAATATCCGGTTGCTCCGGATCTTGCTCCGACAGTAAGTTTAGTTACACCTGCAAACGGAACAACCTTTAATGTAAACGACGTAATTACCATTGGAGCACATGCTGACGATGATAATGCTGTAACTTATGTTGAATTTTTTGTAAACGGAGTTAGTGTTGGAATCGACAACACCGACAACGGACAGACCGATGCTACTCTTCCAACACACACTATTACATGGACAGCCGTTGGCACAACTGCTCAGGTTTATGCTGTAGTTTCAGACGGTGTTAACCCTGCGGTTACTTCATCGACTGTTACAATAAACATCAATGATCCGTTCCCAACAAATGTTGCCCTTACTGTGCCAACAGCAGGAAATTACAATTTAAGCCCAATCACACTTACTGCAACTGCTTCAGATGGTGATCAAACCATAACTACAGTTGAATTTTTAGTAAACGGTGTTGTTGTAGGCAGCGATAACAATGGTGCTGACGGATGGTCTACAGTTTACACTCCGGTTGCTGCCAATAACGTTAATATTTCTGCTCGTGCTTTAGGTGTTGTATCTGTACCTGTTGTAGTATCATTTGCAAATGCTGCTCCTTCTGTTTCTATTTCAACACCTGTTGCTCCTTTCAACCTAACCGTTGGAAACGATACAACTTTTGTTGCTACTGTAAGCGATCCTGATGGTACTGTATCAAGTGTTGCATTTATCATGGGTGGCAGCGTTGTTGCAACTGATAATACTGCTCCTTTTGAGTATGTTTATAATGCAGGAGTGCCAGGCAATTACTCAATTTCGGCACGCGCTACAGATAATCTGGGTGCTCAAACTACTTCTGCACCTGTTGCTTTTACAACTGTTTTTGCAGCTGGTGGTGGTTATGCAATTTTACCTGTTGTTGATTATTGCTCGGGTTCAGATGTATTCTGTGTTCCGGTAGTAACAACTGCTGCTGTTGCTGATGTAATCGGTTACGACATTGAAATGTTATACGATAACAGCAAAGTTACTCCTACAGGAATTGTAATTGTTGGTGAGGAACTTATCGCTGACCGCGATTGGACATCATACAGCTATAATGTAGTAAATGAATCTTTAATCCGTATTTCTATCTACTTCAATGGTACTGCTCCGGCAGGAACCGAGTTTACAGGCGAAGGAACAGTGTTTTGTGTAGAATTCTCGAGAAACTACAACTTCGGTGATGTGGATACTGCTGAGTTTACTATTCCTCTTATTTCTGAGAGTTATGCAAACTTTGTTTCCGATATCGATGATAATATTACCGGAACTTACAGAACTATACAAGAAACTATATTTAACGGTTCGCTTTCTTTCTGGTCAGACAACAGTCCGATTGCTTATGTAAACGGTACTAATCTAATTACCGAAATTTATGGCGATGTAACTGGTAATAACGTAGCTACTAATGTTACTCCAAATGCAAATGGCCAGTTTGTTTATGATATCACCAATGGAACTAATATTACTATCAGCAGGGATATTGCAAACACAACAAACGTGCAGACAGTTATAAATGGTTACGATGCATATTTAACATCAAAAGTTTCTGTTGAAGATGCTAGTTTCCGTCCAAATGTATACCAGATTATTGCCATGGATGTTAACCGCGATGGTAGGATCGCTGCCGGTGATATTACCCAAATAAGCCAGCGTGCAGTAAGCCGTTTGGATCAATTTTCGCAAGACTGGGTTTGGGTAGCTTCAGCAACAGTTTTGAACAATCCATCGTATCGTATTTCTGATGCTTATCCTCGTCCCGATGCAGATGCTGCAAATGGTGTTGGATATTCAAGAAACCTTGTACCAGTTCCATCAAACCTTATAGAACTTCCAATCGACCATACAAGTTCGTGTATTTCTATCGGAACCGAAAACTATAAAGGTATAATGGTTGGAGACGCTGATGGATCATATAGTTCAATTCCTGCAGATATAAACCTAAAATCTGGTGCAGAAGAATTGATAATTGTTGACCTTGCACAAAGAAGTATTTTTGCTTCTTATTCATCTGCTGTTAAATCTATCGACCTACAGTTCAAAGGCGAGTTTGCATCGGATTTAAAAGTTAAAAGCAATAACGGTTTAACTGTTACAACAAACATTATCAACGACGAATTGCATATTTCGGCTTACGGCGATGTTAAAAGTGATGACCTTGCTATATTATCTTTCGAAGGAACAATAGTTGTAAACGAAGTTGCTTTATCAAACATAAATGGCGAAAACAATATCGAAGTTGAATTGAAAAGCGCTTCAAGCCCAAGCAATATAAATGGCACTTCTGTTGACGATATTAAATTATATCCAAATCCGGTAAAAACCGAACTACAAGTATCGGTTAATACCGATTCGAAGCTCGAGATTTATAATGCTGCCGGAGCAAGGGTACTTTCGGTTGATGTATTCAATGGTGTAAACTCTGTAAATGTAAGTTTCCTTCCTAAAGGTGTTTATGTTGCTAAGTTTATCAGTAACGAAAAAGTTGAATCAATTAATATTATTATAGAGTAGTTTTTGAATTTTGTTAGGCCAAACTTTACACTTATGCCCCGGCAATTGCCGGGGCTTTTAAATTTAAATGATGCCTGTTAAAATTTTGCCTCCATGAAGCCAATTAATTAACAAACATATTTTCTCATGAAACCATTAAACAAAAAAAAAGTCATTGTTCTTTCTTCTTCAATGCTTGTAATCTTTGCTATTATAATCATCATCTTTTATAACTCTTCTGACAAAAAAATCTTCCTCGATTTTAACAACGATGGTAAAATAGGAATAAGCGATGTAACTCAGGTATCGTCAAAAATTGGACAAAAATGTCATAAATGTCCCGAAGACTTAAATAATGACCAAATTATAGATAGCGAAGATTTAAGCATAATTATGTTTGAATATCAAAAGCAAATTCATTAACCCAAATTGCAAAAATTTAACAATCTATAACTATTTGGTTAAAACTTAATACTATCCTAATGAAGCCTTAATGATTTTAAAAACAATAGATTGTGTTATTTCAATTTTATTTGCACTGTATTAGTATCCCTGCCAACTGTTGCATTTATAAGCAAATAAATAATAGTAAAGGTGGGGATATTGTATTCAGTAGTGTTTTAAATTAATCCCGAAAAAAAATGAAACAAATATTACTAATTATTAGTAGCTTATTTCTAACAGGGAAAATTGCCTGTTCACAAATAGTAGTTGATACAATACCGGTAAATGCCCCGGGTAAGGGGCTGAAAGCATTGTATGTTGAAAAAATTACACCATCGGCTTCAGCTATAGCTGCCGGCGTACCTTCAGGTTCTATTACATACAGGCTATTTGTTAAAATGGAACCCGATTACGAATTCCTTGGCTGCACGGGATACGACAATACAAATCCGCTAACTTATATTACAATTAGGAGTACCGAACCCTTTTATAACGAAACCAGTTTTGGAGGAGCATCTGGAGCCTCGGCCAATCCAGCCCTTTTTGGAGTATTCCCCGCCCTGGAATTTGATACTTATGCTGCCGATGGCAGGATAGGAACCAGTTATGTTGGTGTATTAAAATCGGTAAACCCAAATGGCTATATTGCAATAAATGCGAATTCAACACCTGCCGGAGATATTAGTATCCCAAAACCAATAGCAATACTTACAAATCCGGCTGCAACAGAATTATACGATTATAATTCCGGCTGGATTGTGGCAGGTGCTGTAGGTGGCCCCGATGAAATTTTAAACACTGTTTTTATCGGACAGCTAACCACTCCCGGAGAATTAACCATGGAATTAAATATATCGTTACAAAATCCATACGGTCAAATCAGATATATACCTGGCATTAAGTACCCATTGCCAATACCCCCAAGTGTTGAATTAACATCACCTGCCGATGGATCAACTTTCGTTGCCGGATCAACAATAAATATTCAGGCAACTGCTTCAGACGAAGATGGCTCCATCGATTCTGTAACTTTTTATGTAAACAACACAAGAATTGGAAACGATATTACAGAGCCTTATCAAGTAGAATGGATTCCAGATGCTAATGGCACCTATTCTTTAATTACCGTTGCAACAGATAATAGTGGATTATCGGATTCCGACACAATAACGGTTATCATCGATAATACTATTCCTCCGGTAATTAGTATTTCAAACCCGGTAACCGGTGAAGTCTTTTTTCCGAACGACTTGGTAATACTGGCTGCCAATGCATCAGATGATGGTTCAATAGACTCCGTTGAGTTTTATGTTAACAACATTAAAGTAAATACAGATCCAACAGCACCATACGAGTATTCATGGACTGCTCTTTTAGGAAATGCAACAATAACAGCAAAAGCCTATGATAACGATGGATTATCAACCACTTCAAATCCGGTTGAAATACTTGTAAAAAACCCGGTATTACCAACAATAAATATTTCATCGCCCGCCAACGGCGCAACTATAGTTGCCGGATCGATAATAAATATTCAGGCATCTGCAACAGACGAAGATGGCTCCATTGATTCGGTAGTTTTTTATGTAAACAATAATAGAATTGGTATCGATATTACAGAACCATACCAAATCGAATATATTCCAGATGTTATTGGTACCTATTCGATAATTGCTGTTGCAAAAGATAACGATGGATTATCAGGTTCCGATACAATAACAGTTTATGCAAACAATATTATTCCTCCGGTGATTAGCATAACCAGTCCGGTTGAAGGCGCTGTTTTTTTAAACTACGATCCGGTATCAATTACTGCAAATGCTACAGATGACGGAACTATCGACTCGGTTGAATTTTATATAAACGATCTAAAAGTTAATACAGATTATATCCATCCATATCAGTTTACATGGACTGCAGCATTAGGTAACCCATCGATTACAGCCAAAGCCTACGATAACGAAGGAGCTAACACCACTTCGCTTCCAGTTACAATTTTAGTTAAAAACGCTGTTGCACCTGTTATAAATATCGAAACTCCTGAGGCTGGCGCAACATTTATCGCAGGCGATACAATTATTATATCTGGAAGTTCATCGGATGCAGATGGTACAATAGACTCTGTTGAATTGTATATCGATGGCCAAAAATTGGCTGTTACAACCGAATCATCTTTCTCTTTCACCTGGATAGGTGTTACAGGCGACCACACCATTAGGGTAATCGCTACTGACAACGATCAACTTTCGATGCCAGATTTAATAGACATCGATGTTGTGGCGAATATCGCACCTTCAATTACTCTCCTATCTCCTGCAGATGGTGCCGAAATAATCTATGGTAATGCTGTAACCATTGAGGCAAATGCAAACGATGTTGATGGTTCTGTAGCTTTTGTAAAATTCTATATTTCAAACAGCCTGCATTATACAGATTCGCTCGCTCCATATTCATTCTCATGGCAGGCCGATACCGGTAGTTTTGTAATAAAAGCTGTTGCCACCGACAACAGAGGTTTCGCAGGAGCAGCCGATTCAGTTTCGGTTTCTGTTATTGATGTTAACATTGCACCCGAAGTTTCCATACTTACACCAGAAAACAATGCTGTAATATTACCCGTTTTTGCGCTTACAATAAGCGTTTCTGCCACAGACGATGATCGTATCGATTCGGTAGAAATTTATCTAAACAGTTCAAAACTCGGAGTTATCTACGAAGAGCCTTATGAAATAGACTGGATGGCCATTTTAGGTTCCTATACAATTACAGTATATGCTTATGATAACGATGGAATAATGTCTGAAGCAACAGCAAATTTTATTGTTTCGACCGGTGAAGGCATTCATAACCATGAATTGGAATTTGTAAATATTTTTCCAAACCCGGTTGAAGAAATGCTCACTATCGATCTTTCGGGCATCAAAACTATTGTTAACCAAATTTCGATATATGACCTGGCTGGTAATAAAATATTGGAAAAAAGTAAAAACTTCAATGTAAATATGCTGAACCTTGATGTTAGCGGGTTTAAACAGGGAGTTTATTTATTGGTTTTAGCAACAGATGAAACTATTATGAAATACAAGGTAATTAAAAAATAGATTATTGTTAGTTAGGCTAGTTTTTTTCCCCGGCCTTTTATTTTGGCCGGGGATTTTTATTAAGCCACTATCTTAATCTGTTATTTAAAACTGTTAATGGAGTCACGCCAAGTTAAGTAATAGTTAAACAGAAGAAGAAAAATTAAAGGTTAATACCACAGATCCTTAAAATAAGCTAAACCTGTTTATCCTTAACCTTACCTTACTTTTGTCTGATAATATAACAACTTTTAAAATATCAGTTCTACTAGCAAAACACCAACAAAAATACTTACGCCTAAAAAAATCAATCATGAAAAAGTTTTTACTTATTCACATAGCAATCTTTTCACTCGTTCTTTCAGCAAATGCGCAAATAAAAATTGACACAGTAATAGGTAAAAAAGGTTATGGCCTCGAATATTTGTTAATCGAAAAGAACCCGGTTAGTGAAGCAGCAATTGCAATAGACAGTAAGTTAACACCGAATCATATCGCCTATCGCATATTCGCCGATTTGGAACCAGATTTCCAGTTTCTTGGATGCACCGGATTAGATAATACAAATCCGTTAACTTACATGCTTATTGAAAGTTCCTTGCCCTTTTATAACGATAATGTTTTTGGCACGGCTTCGGGACAAGGTGCCAACCCTGCACTATATTCAGTTTTCCCAAACTTGGAATACGATTCGTATGCAGCCGACGGAAGAATTGGCACCGGCCATGTTGGAGTATTAAAATCGGTAAATGCCTTGGGGTATGTTCCAATTACTCCCGAAACTACCCCCCCGGGAGATTTATCTATACCAAAACCAATTAGCTTATTTACAAGTAATAATTCTACAAAGTTATACGATTATAATAGCGGTTGGATTGTTCCCGGTGCAACACCCGGGCCCGATGCAGCCTCAAATATTGTTTATATTGGGCAATTAACAACTGCGGGTGAATTGCATTTAAATTTTGTTATCACAACTCAAAATCCGTATGGCCAGATTCGATATACAAAAAATGTTGCTTATGGTTATCATCCTGAACCATCGATTGATATAATTACACCCAAAAGCAATGCCCATCTTAAAATAAACACACCTTTCGATATCGAGGCTTCTGTTAAAGATTCCGACGGCACTATTGACTCTGTTGAAATTTTTGCCGGCTATGAAAAAATAAAAACCTTTATTATGGAATCGAATATTTCTTCTGATACCGTTAAGCATAATTATTCTTTTAGTAGTTTGGGAACCCATATTGTTAAAGTAATTGCCACCGACAATGAGGGAAATGTTTCGAAAGACAGCATAACAGTAACCGTTTCGGAAATTATGCCTCCTGCGGTTTCTATTATACAACCTGTAAATGATTCCGAAATTACCCTGGATTCAACTTTAATGATTATTGCTGAAGCAACCGACGATGGAACAGTCGATTCTGTTGAGTTTTTCATTAACGATAATAAAATCGGTACTGTTCTAAGTGCGCCATTTCAGATTAGCTGGAAAGCTGATCAATCGGGCAACTATAATATTAATGCCAGGGCAACAGACAACGAAACACTAAGTGCATTTTCCACAACAATTTCTTTAATTGTTAATAAACCTGTTTCTATTAAAAATGAAAAACAATTAAAATCCGACATTTCAATTTACCCTAATCCGGTTCAGAATTCGTTGCGCATAGAATATACATCATTAAAAAGTGGAGTTAATTGCAGAATAAGTATTTATGATATTACCGGGAATCTTTTGCAGAGTGAAAATTTTACGAGCCTGAGCGGAAAGCATATTGAAACTATTGATGTATCAGCATTAAATAAGGGTGTATATATTCTTAAGTACACAGGTGAAAACAAGGTTGACAAATATGTGCACTTTATTAAAACAGGTAACTGAAATCATTAACAACCAAATTAGCACATTCTGTTTTTGGCAGAGCGGGACCGGAGTATATTCAGGGTTCCGCTCTTTTTAAAAAATTTATCGGTATTAAATTACTAATCGATGAAGGAAATTTATTGAGGTTTACTTAACCAATATTGTGCAGACTCAATCAAAAGAATATACACTTCGAAAGAATGAAAAAACTGATATTTATAGCCCTAATTAATATAATAACAATAAACTTAGCCATAAGCCAGGGAACAATCAGGGGAAATGTTTCCGACGAAAACGGAGAATACCTTACCGGGGCAACAATAGTTCTTAAAAACAACAATAGTGTGGCCACTATTGCCGATTTCGAGGGTAACTACAGTCTGAAAGTCCCGGCTGGGAAACAAGTCATTCGAATTACATTTATCGGATACCAATCGGTCGAAGACACAATACATGTTGAAAATGGAAAGGTTGCAATATACGATTATATACTATCGTTTACTACAACCGAAATCGAAGAAGCAATAGTTATCGGAAAGGCAAACAGGGCAAAGGATGCTTATATGAGAGAGGTAAAAATGAAATCGGTAAACAGCATCGATTTTATAAGCAAGGAAACTATAAAGAAAACCGGCGATTCGCAAGTCGACGATGCCATAAAACGTGTTACAGGGGTATCTACTGTGCAAGGTTTTATTACTGTGCGTGGTTTAGCCGACAGATATGTTAAAACTACCATAAACGGGGCACGCATTCCAACTCTCGATCCGCTTACAAACAATATAAAACTCGATATGTTTCCCACCAGCCTTATCGATAATATTGTGGTAACTAAAACCCAAAGCCCTGATTTACCCGGCGACTGGGCTGGTGCTTATCTCTCGATTGATACCAGGGATTATCCCCAGAAATTTATGTTAAGCATAAAAACTTCTGTCGGATATAACCCACAAACCACTTTTAAAAATGTTGTATCGTCGGAAAAAAGCCCCACCGACTGGCTGGGCTTTGATGAAGGCTTTCGCGATGTCGATCATTCAAAATTTTCGGAATATTCATCTACTTTAAACGATTATCAAAAACTAACCGGAAATGACCTCGAAGTTTATCTTAATTCAATTGGTGTAAATAGCAGCCATTTTCAGGGAGCGTATTATGAAAATATTTACTATAAACTAAGCCTCATTGAATTGGGTCTGTTAGCTCCAGGAAATATATACGATAACCCCTCAATAATTGCTGCTAATCAGCCTCTTAATTACAATGAGAGCTTATATAACAATGCTTTTATAAATATCAACACTCCTGCATCAGATTTTGGCCAGACTTTGCCCAATAATTGGATGACTATAAAACAACAAGCGCCGCTTTCGTTTAGCCAGGATTTTACACTTGGCAACCAGATAATCTTTCTGGATCGCCCTCTCGGTTTTCTTGCTGGTTTCCGCTATTCCAACAGTATTAAGAGCGACCCTGCCAGCACACAAAATTCATGGGTTTATAATCAGGGTCAGGATGCATTTACATCTTATTCTGATTATGTTCGAAATGTAACATCTGAAACCAGTGAATGGAGTGCCTTGTTGGGAGCTTCTTATAAAATAAGCCCTTTTCATAGCATATCGTTTCTGTATATGCCCAACATGAGTGGAGTGAATAAAGCCAGGGTCGATTCGGGTTATTTTTGGCCTGCAGATGCTGAACATGGTATTTATGAAGTTATAAAACACAATCATGATTATGAGGAACGCCAGCAAATGGTATATCAGCTAATATCCAACCACTATATACCGATAATAAAATTAAAAATTGATTTATTTGCATCATACACAGACGGCGAGAGTTCAACCCCCGACATTAAAAGTTTTTCATATGGAAAAGATAGTTCCTATGACTCATTAGGATATATTTTCACATCAGGTTCTGATAGGCAAAGAACTTTTCGATATTTAGATGAAAACATACTTGACACAAGGTTCTCAGGAGAAATTCCTGTTAGCAGAAAAAAAGAATTTATCCGAAGGTTAAAATTTGGCACAGCCTATTTAAGCAACACCCGTGAAACAGATCAATATATTTACAATGTGGAAGGCACAGGTGGTGGTAGTTATTTGTACATCCGAAATCCTTCGGAATTAAACAATCAAAATCTTTTTCAGATTACCCAAAACCGTCAAGGTTCGCTTGTAATGCATCGATACTACGATGGTGCATTGAACAACGATATGCTGTTTAATATTGGCCATAACATTATAAAAGCAGGATTTCTAATGCTTGATTACGAGATAACCTCTAAAATTCGGGTATCTGGTGGATTTCGTATTGAAAATACAGATTTGTTCAACGATGTAAAGAAATATTATGAACTTGGACTTCCAAAAGATGATCCGGGTAGGAAGTTTGATGGAGGTGGTCAGATTCCCGGATTAAACAGTTATTACGCAAATCCGGCAAATATAACCAGTACCGATTTTTTACCAAACATAAATATTCTTTTCAAGATACTTTCGACAGATAAAATAACTATTAATTCAAGGTATAATTATGGCAAATCTCTAGCCAGACCAAGTATTAGGGAAGTTTCCCCGTTTTTTATGTTCGATTACGAATTACAAGGTTATGTTTTTGGCAATCCTTTTCTACAAATATCAAATATCGATAATTACGATATCCGCTTAGAATCGTACTTTAAAAACAATCAATTTTTTTCTTTAGGGTTTTTCCTTAAACAGTTTACAAACCATATCGAAATGGTTTATCAGGGTGTTTATCAGTGGAGCAATGCAAATTTCGGAGAGGCACACGGAGTTGAATTCGAGGGCAAAAAGGAAATCATCAATAACTTAAGTCTAAGTGCTAATGTAACCTTTGTAAAATCAAATACAAAAGTGGATATATACGACAAAAATGATAATACAAGGGTTATTGGTAATGTAGAACGCACTATGTTTGGTCAAGCGCCTTTTATTGTTAACGGCTTACTTGATTACACTTTGGAAAAAATGGGTATAACTGCTGCCCTAAGTTATAATGTACAGGGTAAAAAAGTTGCCTTACCATCTACAAACAAGGGTGTACCCGATGTTTATGAACTTCCCATCCACCGCCTCGACTTTAAATTGGGAAAAACGCTTTGGAAAAACTTTAGCATGGAATTTAAAATACGAAATATTTTAAAGCAATCGGTTACCCGGGCTTATTATTACGAGGGCAGTTATGAAAAGTATCCTTTTGACAGCTATAATTATGGTACCGATTGCATTATAAGTTTATCGTACGATTTATAATTTATTTTACAGAAAAAAGAATAGCATGACTCGCACAACTATTATAACGTTACTAATATTTCTGTTTTATGCTGCTAAAACCCAGGCACAACTTCAGAAAGTTATTGTAGAGAAATATTATATTATCGGGGCAAAAGATACGACCGATTTGTTCGGAGGCTGCCTGGAAGAAGGGTCTGTTACTTATAGGGTTTACCTGGTTTTGGATGAAGGATATGTCTTGAAATCTCTTATCGGCGATTCAATACGTAATTTTACTATTACAAGTACCGATAACTTTTTTAACCACACAGGTTTTGGCGTGGATTATGGCATAGGCTTAAACCCTGCTTTGCTTCCAATCGGGCTAACCGGTCTCGATTCCTGGCTTACCATTGGTTATGCAACTACCAGCCATTTGGGAGTTTTAAAAACCAACGACCCCGACACATCCATTGTTGGAGGTAAAAACAATATTATGGGTTTATTGTCGGAAGAGTTTCCTGAAGCTGGTATTCCAATTATTACAGCCGATGGATTAGTTTTAGCCGATAGTTTTGCAACAAGTTATAATTATGGTACAAATATATCCGACAGTACTTTTGGTACAAAAACACGCAGCAATGTTTTTAACTTTACCGGAAACAGTGGCGGAGAAAATTTTTTTATTACCGTTGGCAAAAACAGCATTGTTGGTTTCGATAGCAATAACTATGTTTTAATAGCACAACTTACCACAAAAGGTGAATTGGCCTTTAAAATTAACTGCGAACTTATAAACCTTGCCACAAATAAAAGTTTATCAATATTTGGTACAGACTCATTAATCAAGCCTGAAAAGAATGAAATCTATAGCCGATGGTTGAATTACCCGTTTATTTGTGGTTGCACCGATCCGTGGTTTGTTGAATATAACCCAGAAGCTGTTTGTAATGATGGGTCCTGTTCTGATTCTATAATTCTTGGGTGTATGGATGTTAATGCATGTAATTACGACCCCAATGCAAACTATAGTGTAGCAGAGCTTTGTTGCTATGGTCCTGACAGTTGCGATAACAGGGATATTAAACTTGTTTGTCCGGATTATGGCGATAAGGTTTTAAACTTTAAAATGTTTCCAAATCCTTCAGGAGGTAACTTATCGTTAGTTATTGAATCGGTCCCTGCAAACGCCGGGGCATTGTTAACTGTTTACAACTCCTTCGGCGATAAAGTTTATGTTCGTGAACTAAGCCCACTTTATATATCATTTAACGAACAGTTAGATTTATCCTTTATTCCACAAGGTATTTACTTAATACAAATCACAACCAGTGAAGGCATCTCTGCTCATAAATCGTTTCTAAAAAAATGATACATTAAATAATACGTAGATAGTTAATCTATTATTCTTATCAAGTCTAAATTAGCCTGTTTATCGTGTGCTAACATGGTATTACAATTTCGTCATTATTTTTTAAAAGTAAATGGTACAAACCAAATGATCCATATCATCGGTTTATATTAAGGCAAATCATATTTTTAATTGTGCTATAAACCTTTAAAATCGGGTATTTTTACATAAATCAATTTTCTTAACGTTTAAATAATCGGGTATGTTAACATTTCGCATTGAAGCAAGAAGTACATCACCAGAGGTAATAATCGATAAAGAGAAAAGGGTGATAAATATTTCGGGCAGCTCAACTTTTAAAAACACAAGCTGGTTTTACAGCAATGTGTTGAAATGGGCTATTGCTTTTAACCATCAGGGGCTTAAGCTTACAACTATAAATATCCGCCTCAGCAAAATCGACGAAAATTCAACAAAATGGATAATTCTTATTATGAAGAAATTATCGGCGCTATTGCAAGGGCATGACATTATAGTAAATTGGTATTACCAACCTTCAAATGTAAATATTCAGATTAACGGCGAAAGGCTGAAACTCAATTCGGCATTTCCGGTTAATCTTATTGCTGCATAACAGGATCAACCATAAATCTTTAAAGGTGGCTTTCCAGTATAATATATTTTCGAAATTTATTGCATCGAACAAGGAAGCCGATAACCTAAGCCCTAAACTTGAACTTTTAAGGCGTATGAAAAAAGTTAGGTTGTCGGGTGTTTCGCGAATGGCCGATCCTTCGGTATTTTACAATAACCTGGTTGGCGATTTGGAAAATTATTATTTCGAATTTAATAAAACCCTCTTTTTAGAATTCCATCTCGATTATATTAACACCGGTTCAGTGAAATGGATTCATTTTCTGTTGGGCTACCTCGAAGATCTCCATAAAGATAAAGGTGGTATTATTGAAGTTACTTGGCGGTACGAATCTGACGATGAATCGATTGAGGAAACCGGGGAAGTGCTAAAATCGAAATTGTCGCTGCCTTTTATACTTAAACCAGTTGCCTGAGCAAAATTTTTCTCTTAAATTCCCGTTCTTGCTTGTGTATTAAATAGTGTCCTGGTTTTACATTTTGGACATTATGGTTTATCGATTATTATTAAATGCCGTTTAGTTAAGAAAAAAAGTAATAGATGAAACCCTTACACTCACCCCTTAATCCCCTGAAGGGGAACCCCAAACGCGCTGTTCCCT
>JAFGQZ010000104.1 GCA_016935435.1 Bacteroidales bacterium | reverse complement strand
CCGTGGGTGTTCCATCATTGTTTTTGAATTGAGCAACAAAAATACAATACATTCCTGTATGTGCTAATTTTTTTTCAATATTTCAAGCAGTCCCGCTTTTCCTGTTAAAAAAAAATAGCTGGTAACATATAAAAAAAGGGTACAACTCAATAGTGTTGTACCCATATTCTGTTTCATTTTGGTGGTGCCACTCGGAATCGAACCAAGGACACACGGATTTTCAGTCCGTTGCTCTACCTACTGAGCTATGGCACCTTGCCTTAACAGCGGTGCAAATGTAAATAAAAAATAATTTCCACCAAAAACTCACGTCCTTTTTTTAAAAATATATCGGCCCAAATCTTTAAAACAATTAATATTTTACTGATAAACAATAATTTAAAAAAGTCGATTATTTACATTGTTTTTATACTTTTGTAGCCATTAATTTTGAGGGGATGGAATTTCATACACACAGGCTCGAAAACGGCATACAGCTCATACATAAACAAATTGATTCACCAGTGGCCCATTGCGGCCTAATTATGAACACAGGCTCGCGCGACGAAGAAGAGTTTGAGCATGGCCTCACGCACCTAATTGAGCACCTTATTTTTAAAGGTACAAAAAAACGCAAAGCCTACCATATACTCAGCCGTATGGACGATGTAGGCGGCGAACTGAATGCATATACAACAAAAGAGGAAACCTGCATACATACGACCTTTTTCGACAATTATTATGCCCGTGCATTCGAACTTATACGCGATATAGCTTTTAACTCGGTTTTTCCGCAAAAAGAAATTATTAAAGAGAAAGAAGTTATTATCGATGAAATTAACTCTTATAAAGATTCGCCTTTCGAGCTTATTTTCGACGATTTTGAAGAACTTATTTTCGCTGGCAACCCTATAGCCCGTAATATTCTGGGCACCGAATCGAGCCTTTACAATATGGGTATAGAAACTATTCAAAGCTTTTACCGGAACAATTACCCTACAAACCAAATGATTGTTTCCTCGATTGGGCGGTACAGTTTTAAAAAGGTAAAAAAGTATTTCGAAATGTATTTTTACGATTTGCCCCTGCGCGAACCTTTAAAACAACGGGAGTTGTACAACACAAACTCATACAAGGCCGAATACCGCGAAGTATTTAAAGGCACACACCAGGCACATTGCATTGTTGGTATGCCGGCATACAGCTACAACGACCCGCGTAGGCTCACACTGCACCTTCTAAACAACTATATTGGCGGCCCGGGGCTTAACTCAAAACTAAACATGGTTTTGCGCGAAAAGCGTGGATATGCCTATAACGTTGAGTCGGGATATAATGCTTTTTCCGATACAGGCGCCTTCAGTATTTATTTTGGTACCGACAAAAAAGACCTTAAAAAGTGCCTTTCGATTACCCGCCGCGAACTACAAAAACTGGCCTCTCAAAAATTAGGCACAGCACAGCTTTCTAAAGCAAAAAAACAATTAACCGGACAAATTGCTATTTCTGCAGAAAACAACGAAAGCCAGATGTTGTCGATAGGCAAAAGCCAGCTGGTTTATAATAAAGTTGACGATTTGGACACTATTTGCAGAAAAATCGACGCCATAACAGCATCGGAAATTATTGAGGTTGCCGCCGACCTTTTTGACCCCGATAAAATTTCAACCCTGATATATCATTAAGGACGTACTTTGCACCGCAAACTTTTCCATCATTTCTAACCCTGCAAGAATAAAAAAAGTTATGGTTTCTAATGAAATTGAAAGTTACATCGGGTTAAATTCAAGTGACGAAGACCCTGTTTTGGCCGCTTTAAACCGCGAAACACACATTAAAGTATTAAACCCGCGTATGCTATCGGGACATTTGCAGGGCAAGTTTCTCGAAATAATAAGCAAACTTGTTTCGCCCGAATATATCCTGGAAATTGGCACATTTACAGGCTATTCGGCCATTTGCCTCGCTAAAGGCTTACGGGAAAATGGCAGGCTTTTAACTATCGACTGTAACGATGAATTGGTATCGATTCAAAAAAAATACATAAAACAAGCCGGGCTCGAAAATAAAATCGAGCTTTTTGCCGGCAACGCTTTCGATATTGTCCCAACATTAAACTACCAGTTCGACCTGGTTTTTATCGATGCCGACAAACAATCGTACACAGCATTTTACAATTTAATAATTGAAAAGGTTAAACCCGGCGGTATAATTTTAGCCGACAACGTTTTATGGAACAGCAAGGTGGTGGATGAACATTCGGCAACCGACCGCGACACACTCGCCATAAAAGAATTTAACAACACTGTACGAAACGACAACAGGGTTGAAGTTGTTATAATACCGCTCAGGGATGGCATTTCGCTCATACGCAAACTCTAGCTTTGCACCAACTATCTGTTTGTATAAATTAACTTTTCAACAACAAAAATATGCTGATAGTGAATTTTTGTTTAATGTTGCCAAAAATATATTTAACAAAACCGAAACATTTAGCAATTTAATTTGTTTAATACTTTATTAGAATTAACCAGGTTATGGGAGATTACTCCATTAAAGACTTAGAAAGGCTTTCGGGCATTAAAGCCCACACCATACGTATTTGGGAAAAACGTTACGGACTTGTAGAGCCCGGACGTTCCGATACCAACATAAGGCATTATAACGACTCAGATTTAAAAAAACTTTTAAATATTTCCACACTTAACCGAAACGGACTAAAGATTTCTAAAATAGCCCAACTTACCAATAGCGACATATCTGCCCTTGTAGAAAAATTTTCGGAAAACCCGCACAATACCGGAAGCCAGCTTGAAAGCCTGTATATGTCAATGATTGATCTCGATGAAGAATTGTTCGAGAAAATTATTAACCGTGCCATAATACAAATGGGGTTCGAACGCATGTACATCGATATTATGTACCCCTTTTTCAACCGAATGGGAATTATGTGGCAAACAGGAACTATTTCGCCGGCCCAGGAACATTTTGTTTCGAACCTTATCAGGCAAAAATGCCTTGTGGCAATCGACAGCGTTGTGCCTCCCGAAAAGCCAGGGGCAAAAACTTTCACACTGTTTTTACCAGAAAACGAACTACATGAGCTGGGACTTTTATTTATGCACTATGTATTAAAAAAACGCGGGCATAGGGTTATTTACCTGGGGGCAATGTTACCACTCGACAACCTTGTGGCAATAGAAAAATTCAAACCCTCCGACTATTGGCTTGCCTCCATTGTTACAGCTATGGAAACACCTGGTATTGACCAATATGTAAAAAGCTTATCGCAGGCATTGCCTGGGAAAAAAATCATTCTCACCGGATTGCAAGCAGAGAAACTTAAAATCCAGCCCAAAAACATAGTTGTATTGCACAATATAAAAGGGTTTATCGATTTTATCGGACAGCTATAGCCTTTATTTTACAATTTTCATTGTTGTTGGCCATAAACCTGCAACTTTCACATCTGACGTGCAGCCATTTACCATTATAACGCATCTTTTTGTTTAACTTTATGTAAACATAATTAAAACCTGCGGTTTGTTAAATAATCGTTAAATATTATTTAGAATTTATTTGTATTGCAATATATAAACAACTGTATTTCTGTTATTTTCAATACATATTTCTTTTTAACACAACACCTGCAACTAACACAACCAACACACATGCTATTGTGTAGTGTTTAATTTTTGTTTACTTTTGTTAAACATTTTAACTGATAAAACAAAACAGCCATGACAGCATTAGAATTTAATTATCAGCTAACCAGCTTAAGCAACAACCTCGAGAGGTTTGCATTAAGCCTGACAACCAACCGCGAGGACGCCAAAGACCTGTTGCAGGAAACCTTTGCAAAGGCCATATCATACAGAGACAAGTTTGTTGACAACACCAACCTTAAAGCCTGGACATTTACAATTATGAAGAACACCTTCATAAACAACTATCGCAGGGCAACAAAGGCAAACACTACTTTCGACAATACCGACGATTTGTATTACCTGAACCTGAAAAAAGAAAACTACAGCGGGTCGCCCGAATCGGAATACTCTGTAAAAGAAATCAACAAAGCTATTGACGGGCTTGAAGACGAATTCAGGGTACCTTTTCTGATGCACACCCAGGGTTACAAATACAAAGAAATTGCCGACGAGCTCAATTTAAAAATAGGGACAGTAAAAAGCCGTATTTTCTTTACCCGCAAAAAACTAATGGAAAAACTTACCGATTACCAATAAACAAAAGAACATGGGAACCAACTACGATACTTCTGCATATAAATTCCCCGAAGCGCCCTTAGCCGGAAGGGATTACCTTAAAGTACTCAGCGACAAAACTGAAACTACCGGGTTAAAACTCGATGCCGGGGCTCTTGACAACCAATCGAAAGTTGAACTGATAAGCGAACATTTTGCCGAAATTATGCGCATACTGGGCCTCGACCTGTCCGACGACAGCCTCAAAGACACCCCTAAGCGCGTTGCAAAAATGTACGTCAACGAAATATTCAGCGGACTAAACCCCGAAAACAAACCGGCAGTAACCTTGTTCGAAAACAAGTACCATTACGATGAAATGCTCATAGAAAAAGACATAAAAGTTCACTCTTTTTGCGAGCACCATTTTGTGCCAATTATTGGCAAGGCCCATGTAGCCTACATTTCGAACGGTAAAGTTATCGGTTTGTCAAAAATAAACCGCATTGTCGATTATTTTTCAAGGCGCCCACAGGTGCAGGAAAGACTAACAGTGCAAATTGCCGAAGAACTTAAAAGGGCATTGCAAACCGAAGATGTTGCCGTAGCCATAACTGCCGATCACATGTGTGTAACCTTGCGCGGCATTAAAGATCAGGACAGTTCGACATATACTGCCAGTTTCCACGGAAAATTCAAGGAAAAAGAATTCCGTCGTGAATTTCTTGACCAGGTAAACCCTCACTCAAAAAGTAGTTAAACAAATTTTAAACAGGATAAATAAAAAAAAGCCGGCTGGTAAATATCTGCCGGCTTTTATAGTTTAAGCCCCCTTAATTCATTCGTGTATATATGCCACTAACTTCGTAACTTTTTATATTTTTGCACCACAAATAATTAATTGAATGAGTAAAGCCGACCGGTACAGCCAAAGGGGCGTATCGACACAAAAAGAAGACGTACACAAGGCTATAGCCGAATTCGACAAAGGCCTGTTCCCCAATGCATTTTGCAAAATACTGCCCGACTACTTAACCGGTGCCCCCGATTATTGCACAATTATGCATGCCGACGGTGCCGGGACTAAATCGTCGCTTGCCTATATTTACTGGAAAGAAACCGGTGACTATTCGGTTTGGAAAGGCATAGCCCAGGACGCTGTAATTATGAATATCGACGATTTACTTTGCGTGGGGGCTACCGACAACATTTTATTGTCGTCAACCATAGGGCGCAATAAAATAAAAATTCCGGGCGACATTATAATGCGTATTCTTAAAGGGTACGACGAACTTATCGATAAACTCGCCCAATACGGTGTAAACATATTCTTAACAGGTGGCGAAACAGCCGATGTTGGCGACCTTGTACGCACCATTATTGTCGATTCGACGGTTACATGCCGAATGCCCCGAAACAAAGTTGTGGAGAACAACATTAAACCTGGCGATGTTATAGTAGGCCTAGCATCGTTCGGGCAGGCAAGTTATGAAGACGAATACAACGGCGGGACCGGCAGTAACGGGCTAACTTCGGCAAGGCACGATTTGTTTAGCAACCACCTTGCCAACAAATACCCCGAAAGTTACGACGATCTAATCCCCAGTTCGCTGGTTTACACTGGTTCGCTGGAGCTCACCGACATTGTGCCCGAAGTTAACATGACAGCCGGAAAACTATTGCTTTCGCCTACACGCACCTATGCCCCAATTATTAAAGTCGTACTGGACGAACTTCGTCCTGCAATAAACGGCATGATCCACTGTTCAGGAGGGGCACAGACAAAAGTTATGAAGTTTACCGATAAACTGCATATCATAAAAAACAACATGTTCCCCACCCCGCCATTGTTTAAACTTATACAAAAAGAAAGCGGGACCGATTGGGACGAAATGTACGAGGTTTTTAACATGGGACACAGGTTTGAAATATATCTGCCCGAAAAATATGCGCAAACAGTAATTGACATTTCTAAATCTTTTAATGTCGATGCCCGTATTATAGGGCATGTTGAAGCTTCGGCAGAAAAAAAACTTACTATCAAAAGCCAACACGGTGAATTTATTTATTAATGAGGAGCAAAAGCAATGAGCGACAATTTTATATTGGATAAACTTAAAGGGGTACAACACCGTTTCGAAGAAGTTGGCAATTTACTAATGCAGCCCGACATTGTTTCGGACATGAAACGGTATGTACAATTAAATAAAGAATACAAAGAACTCGATCCCATTGTTAAAGCATATAAAGATTATGCCAACCTGTTGAGCAATATTAAAGATGCCAAAAGCATACTTTCGGCAGAAAAAGACGATGAACTTCGCGAAATGGCCAAAGCCGAACTCGACGATCTGATAGAGAAAGTCGAACCACTTGAAAACGAAATAAAACTTTTACTTTTACCCGCCGACCCCGAAGACGCAAAAAGTGCCGTGGTTGAAATCAGGGCTGGCACAGGGGGAGACGAAGCAAGTATTTTTGCCGGCGACCTTTTTCGCATGTACACAAAATACTGCGAAATAAAAGGCTGGCGAACCGAAGTAACAAGCATTACCGAAGGCACTGTTGGCGGCTATAAAGAAATTATTTTTTCTGTTACCGGCGATGGGGTTTACGGCATTCTAAAATACGAATCGGGGGTGCACCGTGTGCAGCGTGTACCACAAACCGAAACCCAGGGAAGGGTCCACACCTCAGCCGCAACTGTTGCTGTGTTGCCCGAGGCTGATGAGTTCGACATCGAACTCAAACAGGAAGATATCAGAAAAGATACTTACTGCTCGTCGGGGCCCGGAGGCCAGTCGGTTAACACAACTTACTCGGCAATCAGGCTTACCCACATCCCATCCGGACTTGTTGTAACCTGCCAGGACGAAAAATCGCAATTAAAAAACCTCGACAAAGCTATGAAGGAACTGCGTACGCGATTATACAACCTCGAATACCAAAAACGGATGGACGCAATGGCCGCAAAACGAAAAACCATGGTTTCAACCGGCGACCGTTCAGCCAAAATACGCACCTACAACTACCCCCAGGGAAGGGTTACCGACCATCGGATTAACCTTACATTGTACAATTTACAATCGATTGTAAACGGCGATATTGAGGAAATAATCGCAAAACTCCAGATGGCCGAAAATGCCGAAAGGTTAAAAGAAAGCGGCATGAACTAACATTAGAAAGATAAGCCGGTGGCAAAGCATTTGCCTTTGCCACTGAATTTTTGGTTTAATGCCTCAAAAAATAAAACTAAAGAAACAGAACCTTAAATAGTAAATAATGAACCTACAGGATATTACCAACCAAATAAAACAAAAGAAATCATTTTTGTGTGTTGGCCTCGACAGCGAAATGGCAAAACTGCCCGCACATTTGCTGTCGTCGAAAAGGCCTGTTTTCGATTTTAACAAGTCAATTATCGATGCTACGGCCCCTTACTCGATAGCTTTTAAGCCAAACCTGGCGTTTTACGAATCGCGAGGGTTAACAGGATGGCACGATTTGGAAGACACTGTTTACTATATTAAAGAAAAATACCCCGAGATATTTTTAATTGCCGATGCCAAAAGAGGCGATATTGGCAACACATCGAAAATGTATGCCGAGGCATTTTTCAAACAACTCCCCTTCGATGCTGTTACAGTTGCGCCATACATGGGGGCCGACTCTGTTACCCCGTTTTTGGGCTTCAGCAATAAGTTCGTAATTTTGCTGGCTCTTACATCAAATGCCGGTGCAGCCGATTTCCAATATTTTTCAAACAGCAGCAATAAACCGCTTTTTACCGAAGTTATAGAAAAATCGAAAAGTTGGGGCCCTTCAGAAAATATTATGTATGTTGTAGGTGCCACTAAAGCCTCGATGCTTGTTAACATACGCGAATTGGTGCCCGAACATTTCTTGTTGGTGCCAGGCGTTGGTGCCCAGGGCGGTTCGCTGGAAGAAGTTGCCAAATATGGCATGACAAAAAATTGCGGTCTGATTGTAAATGCTTCGCGCTCGGTAATATTTGCCGGTAACAACACCGACTTTAGCCAGGCTGCTGCAAGCGAAGCCAAGTCCATGCAAACCGAAATGGAAATACTGCTTAAAAAGTATAAAGTAATTTAATTTACCCGGGGCACATTATACAAACCCACTAAAAACAAAACAAAAAAGCAGCCAAATGGCTGCTTTTTTGTTTTATGTTATTTGCCTGCAATTATTTAACCAGTGCAACAAAGGCCTCGTTAGCTATAAAATTTCTAAACTCAGCATCTTTTAATGCATAACCTTTAATTTCACCTTTTTTATCTTTTTCAAGAGCAAGGCGAAGGCTCGGTATAACAACTTCTTCCCTGCCAGCGCGTGCACCTGCAACAGCTTTCAGATAATAAACCCATGGACAATCGGTTTCGCCAATAGCATCGAGGGTAGCAACAGCTTTTTCTGTTTGGTTGTTGCATACCTGGGCCAATGCAGCGTTAAACGAAGGCTTATTGCCAAAATAGTTAACAGCGGCTGCATAGTCGGCATTTTGAATTTTTATAATCCCAAGGTTGTAATTAACAGCCTCGCCAGCGCTCATGGCAGCAGTGAAAAGTTCTTCAGCTTTTGCGGCATCGCCTTCCATAAGGGCAATTACCCCAAGGTTGTTTTTAACCACATCGTTTTCTTTAACAGCTTTGGCTTTTTCAAAAGCTGCTTTAGCTTCGTCTTTGTTGCCAAGCTGAATTTGAATATACCCAACATTGTTAATTGGCCTAACATCTTCGGGGAATTTTGCGGCAGCTTTCTGGTAAATAGCCAGTTTAGCTTCGTTGCCTTCGGTAATTTTTGCTGCATAGAGCAGTTCTTCAAGATTAAGAGTATCTGCATTAGTAGCAGCAAGTGTTTTTAATTCTTCATCGGAATACCCAACCTTTTCAACATCAATAATCATTTGCGAACGGCGAAGTTTTGGAAGCACCTCGTCTTTAATTTCGGTATAAGCTGCAGCAATGTTTTTAATTTCTTTTTCGCGCACTTCAGGGTCGGAATACATCGAAAGAACGCGGAGGATAAGCTCTTTATCTTTAATGGTAGAAGCTTCCATTAGTTTTTTGAAACCGTCCCAATCTTCTGCTGTAGTAACAACCTGCAGGAACTGTTGTGCATCGGAACCCTGTACATTAAGTTTTTTAAGGGTTTTCGACAAGTAATCCTGGGCCGATTTGCCACGGTTGTCAGAGAGTTTTGTGTTTAAATCGAGGGCTCCATCAGGCGATGCATACGATGAAATTTTTGCGCCTTTTACATCAATTCTCTCATTGGCAGCAGCCTCTTGCATTTTGCCCTGGAAGTCGGTAACTTCTTGTTTTTTTAGTTCCGAAGCCCTAACATCGGCTTTATTAATTACATAAAGAATTTCAGCAGAGAAAGCATCGGGGGTAATGCGCACAAAATTGTCGGCCATTAAAATTGCCTGCGGGTTAACCTTTACCAAAGTTGGTGTAGCAACAACACCTGTGGCAATAGGAATTGCGGGAATTTCAACTGACTTGCTTTTTAATTGTGCCGTCATTTCCATATAAAGCACCGATTTCATCATTTCGGGCTTATAGGGTATTTTTCCGGTGTATGAATAACTGCCACCGGCATAAGGTATAACCTTATTGTTTGCCTCAACACTTTCGCCCTGTAAAACAGTCGGCTCAAATTCGGTTTGCCCGCCATCGTATTTCAGTACAGGTGTAGCTGTTACAATAGCCTTTTTGTTGAAATATTTTTCAGGAAAAGTAACATTTACTGTCATTTCAACCTGCCCTGCATGAGTTTCAAGCGGATTTGGGGTTACTTTATACTGATCGGGACTTGAATTTTCTGCCATTTTGCTCAAGCCCTTACAGCCGCCAAATGCCAAAGCTGCAACAGCAATTAAGAAAAGGTTTAGTTTTAAATTTTTCATAGTTCTGAATAATTATTTGATTTACTACTTAGTTTTGCTGGTTACATGGTATGATAGATACATACAAACATACCAAAGTTTTCATTAAAAAAAAATCATTAATACTTAAAAAGATATTAAAATGAAGCTTCTTTATGCACATTTTGGATATTTCCATAGCATTAATACCTCTGCAACAATTTTCTTTTAAATCACTGACTTCTTACGTAAAACCTGCGCCAGGGTTGCATTTTATGTTCCCTAACCCGAAAAAGCCCTGCCAATTATACCTCAAGCGATTCCCGAAATCCTAATCAGGTTAAGGGCTGAGCCGGCTTTTAGCCATTCAATCTGGTTAAGGTTATAGCTATGGTTTACCAAAATCTCTTGTTTTGTCCCGTCATCGTGGTGCAATACTGCAGTCAAAGGTTTATCTGGTGAAATCTGGCCCAGCCCGATAATATCAATCTTATCTTTTTCCCTAATTTTATCATAATCGTTTTTATCGGCAAAAGTAAGTGCGAGCATGCCTTGTTTTTTCAGGTTTGTTTCGTGTATGCGGGCAAACGATTTTACCAAAACAGCCTTTACCCCCAAATGGCGGGGTTCCATGGCAGCATGTTCGCGTGAAGAGCCTTCGCCATAGTTTTCGTCGCCAACTACAATAGAACCAATGCCTTTTGACTTGTAAGCCCTGGCTGTTGCAGGCACTTCGGCATACTGTCCGGTTTCGTGGTTAAAAACCGAATTGGTTTTATCGTTGAAGTAGTTTACTGCCCCGATAAGCATATTATTAGAAATATTATCGAGGTGGCCGCGGTATTTAAGCCAGGGGCCGGCCATTGAAATATGGTCGGTGGTACATTTGCCTTTTGCTTTAATAAGCAGGTTTAATCCGGTAAAATCTTTTCCGTCCCAGGGTTCAAATGGCGTTAAAAGTTGTAGCCTGTCAGATTCGGGATTAACCGCCACTTCTATATTTCTCCCATCGCTTGCAGGTTCCTGGTAGCCTGCATCTTTCACCTCGAATCCTTTTTTTGGCAGCTCGTCGCCCAAGGGCGGGCTTAACTTCACCTGCTCACCTTTGCTGTTAACCAGGTAATCGGTAAGGGGGTTAAAAGTTAGTTCGCCGGCAATGGCGAGCGCCGTAACAATTTCCGGGGAAGCCACAAATGCGTGCGTGTTTGGGTTTCCATCGGCACGTTTGGCAAAATTACGGTTAAACGAGTGCACAATGGTATTTTTTTCTTGTTTTTCAGCACCGTCTCTCTTCCATTGCCCGATACACGGCCCACAAGCATTGGCAAAAACTTTTCCGCCTATTTTTTCAAATATTTCAATAAACCCGTCACGTTCAATGGTAAACCTAACCTGTTCCGAACCGGGGGTAATTGTAAATTCGGCCTTTGCTTTCAGGTTTTTTTCAATGGCAATTTTTGCAATGGAAGCAGCCCGCGAAATATCTTCATACGATGAGTTGGTACAGGAACCTATCAGCCCGACATCTACTTTCAGGGGCCATCCGTTTTTTTCGGCAATTTCCTTCATTTTACCAATGGGTGTGGCAATATCGGGCGAGAAAGGGCCATTGAGGTATGGCTCAAGTTCAGACAGGTTTATTTCAATTACCTGATCGAAATAATTCTGGGGCTGTTCATATACAGCTTTGTCGCCGGTAAGGTGTTCCCTGATTTGGTTGGCCATATCTGCCACATCCTGGCGCCCTGTTGCCCTAAGGTACCGTTCCATCGATGCATCGTAACCAAATGTTGAGGTTGTTGCGCCTATTTCTGCGCCCATATTACAGATAGTTCCCTTTCCGGTACAGGAAATACTTTGGGCGCCTTCGCCAAAATATTCGAGAACACAACCTGTACCGCCCTTTACGGTAAGCAATCCGGCAACTTTTAAAACCACATCTTTGGCCGATGTCCATCCGTTCATTTTTCCGGTAAGCTTAACCCCTATCAGCTTGGGGAATTTAAGTTCCCAGGGCATGCCCACCATAACATCCACTGCATCGGCGCCCCCAACACCTATGGCAATCATTCCAAGCCCTCCGGCATTTACTGTGTGCGAATCTGTACCAATCATCATACCGCCCGGAAAAGCATAATTTTCGAGTACAACCTGGTGAATAATGCCAGCGCCGGGCTTCCAGAAACCAAGCCCGTATTTATTTGACACTGAACTTAAAAACTCATACACCTCTTTATTTGTCTTTTGTGCTACCGACAAATCTTTGGCAACACCATCGCGGGCCATAATAAGGTGATCGCAATGTACAGTGGTGGGCACCAGTGAAGTTTTTTGCCCGGCCTGCATAAACTGCAAAAGCGCCATTTGTGCCGTGGCATCCTGCATTGCCACGCGGTCGGGCCTGAAGTTGACATAATCTTTTGCCCTCACAAATGCGTTTTTAGCAGGTTTGTCGAGATGTGCATAGAGTATTTTTTCTGTCAGGGTAAGGCTTTTACCAGTAATTTTCTTTGCCTGTTCAACTTTAGAGGCAAATTCGCCATATACCCTTTTAATCATGTCAATATCAAAAACCATGTTTGTTTTCATTTATTTTTTTTATTGGGCACAAATTTAAGAATTATATCAATAGTAAGCCTATAGCGGCATAGTCTAAAATTCCCTTCGGAATGTTGATAACAATTTTTATATTTATCAACAGGAATAAATATATTTTGTTCGAAATATTTTATATTTGAGCCAGACCAATATGTTTTAAATCAGCTTTTTACTAAAAATGTCGAAAATTTTGCACTATGGAAAAGCTAATAATTGGCAAAACCCAAAACACCCCGGCAGTATCTTTTGATGCCGATTCCGGTGTTTTTTCAATCGAAGGGCGATCGATACCCGAAAACCCCGGCGATTTTTACGACCCCATTCTGAATTGGCTTGGTGGTTATTTTAAGTCGCCGGCCGAAAAAACAATTTTTAACGTAACCCTCGATTATGTCAACAGCGGTTCATCGAAATATTTACTGGGCATTTTCAGGGTATTGAAGAAACACTACTCCGAAGGCCTGAATATTGAAATCAACTGGTATTACGAAGAAGACGACGAAGCTATCGAGAGCCTTGGCGGGCATTATTTGTCGATTTTACAGATGCCCTTTAACATGAAGGAATATATTTAGCCTGCCGGGAACAGGCCATTGAATATTGATAAAAAACAAAAGGCTGTCTTTTGCAGGCAGCCTTTTAAGTGTTAATCGTTTTTGTTATCGTTTCTGGGCCTTTGTGGGGCTTCAGTTCTTTCTGGTTTTTGCAACAAGGCTTTTCTCGAAAGTTTAAGTTTGCCTGTTTTTTCATCAATATCGATAAGTTTCACTTCGATTTCCTGCCCAACTTTAAGCACATCTTCAGTTTTCTCGATACGTTTCCAATCGATTTCGCTTATGTGCAGCAATCCGTCTTTATTCGGCAGAATTTCTACGAAAGCGCCGAAAGTAACTATTGATTTGACAACACCTTCGTAAACTTTGCCAATCTCAGGCACAGCAACTATGCCCTTAATAAGGCGCATGGCTTTGTTAATCGATTCTTTATCGGAAGCGAAAACGTCAACTACGCCACCAACGCCATCGACTTCTTCAATAACAATAGTTGAACCCGATTTCGCCTGGATGTCCTGAATAACTTTCCCTCCGGGGCCAATAAGGGCGCCGATCATTTCTTTTGGAATAATTATTTTTTCAATTCGCGGAACGTGCGGTTTATAGTCTTCGCGAGGTTCGGCAATAGTTTCCAGGATTTTTCCAAGGATGTGCATCCTTCCTGCTCGTGCCTGTTCGAGTGCCTGGGCAAGGGTTTCGTATGAAAGCCCGTCAACTTTGATGTCCATTTGGGTAGCCGTAATTCCTTTTTCGGTGCCGGTTACTTTAAAGTCCATATCCCCCAGATGATCTTCATCACCAAGAATATCTGACAGCACGGCATATTTTCCTGTTTCTTTGTCGGTAATAAGCCCCATGGCAATGCCTGAAACAGGCCTTTTAATTTTAATGCCTGCATCCATCAGTGCAAGGGTGCCGGCACAAACCGTAGCCATTGACGAGGAGCCGTTTGATTCTAAAATATCAGAAACAACACGTATGGCATACGAATTATCATCGGGTATCATGCGTTTAAGGGCGCGGTGTGCAAGGTTTCCATGACCAATTTCGCGCCGCCCCAGGCCTCTTAACGGTTTTGCCTCACCTGTAGAAAACGGGGGGAAATTATAATGTAGCACAAATTTATCGGATCCCTGTACCAGAACCTCGTCAATCATTTTTTCATCGAGTTTGGTACCAAGGGTAACGGTTGTGAGCGATTGGGTTTCGCCACGGGTAAAAACTGCCGATCCGTGTGTTGCGGGCAGGTAATCGGTTTCGCACCAAATGGGGCGTATTTCGTTGGTTTTGCGTCCGTCGATACGGATTTTTTCATCGAGTATCAATGAGCGTACCGCCTTTTTCTCAACATCGTGATAATAGCGTGAAATAAGCACTTCGTTGGCTTCGGCACCTTCGGGCAACGATGCTTTATATTCTTCGGTAAATTCGGTTTTAATGGCATCGAGTTTATCATGCCTTTCGTGTTTTTTCGGGGTTTCTTTAACAGCCTGGTAAACTTTATCGTAAAGCTTGTCCCATACCAGTTTGCGCAAATCTTCGTCGTGAACTTCGTGCGAATATTCGCGTTTTACCGATTTTCCAACCTCTTCCGAGAATTCGATAAGGGCTTTGCAGTGTTTTTTTATTTCGGTATGGGCAAATTTAATGGCTTCGAGCATGTCGGCTTCCGAAACTTCTTCCATTTCGCCTTCCACCATCATAATATTATCGTAAGTAGCACCTACCATGATATCGATATCGGCCTTGGCCAATTCGCTGAAAGTAGGGTTAATTACCAATTTTCCGTCGATACGGGCTACCCGCACTTCAGAAATTGGCCCGTTAAAAGGTATATCGGAAACAGCCAGGGCAGCCGATGCTGCAAGCCCGGCAAGGGCATCGGGCATAATTTCTTTATCGGCCGAAACCAGGAAAACGTTTACAAAAACCTCTGCGTGAAAGTCGTCGGGGAACAATGGCCTCAGGGCCCTGTCGATTAACCGCGACACAAGAATCTCATAATCGCCCGGGCGGCCTTCGCGTTTCAGGAAGCCGCCGGGGAAACGGCCTGCTGCGGCATATTTCTCTTTGTATTCAACCTGCAAGGGCATAAAATCTACATCTTCTTTCGCTTCTTTGGCGCAGGTTACCGCTGCAAGAAGCATGGTGTTGCCCATTTTAACAACAACTGATCCATCGGCCTGTTTTGCCAGTTTCCCGGTTTCGATTTCAATTTTTCTTCCATCGCCAAGGTCGATAGTCTTAACAAACGAATTGTACATATATAATTTATTGTTTATTTAAATAAGGGGCTAAAGTTATGCAATTTTTCGATACCCCCCTTTATTTAATAAAAAAAGGCAATTGGGTTTCAATTGCCTTTTTGTTTCGCCCTGTGTTACCGGCGCAGGTTCAAGTCTTTCAGAATCGCCCTGTAGCGTTCAATATCATTGCTTTTCAGATAATCAAGTAATCTCCTTCGTTTACCAACCAATTTAAGAAGGGCACGCTGGGTGCTGAAATCCTTCTTATTACTTTTCAGGTGCTCTGTCAAGTGGCTGATACGGTAGGAAAATAAGGCTATCTGGCTTTCAGGGCTCCCGGTATCCGTATTAGACTTTCCGTACTGGCCGAACAATTCGGCCTTTTTTTCAGCTGTTAAATACATAAAACTTAATTATTTAGTTTACTATCGCTTTTTTGCGAGCTTGCAAAGGTAGGCTTTTTTTTATTCCCGGCAAGAGAATGAGATTAAAAAGATAAACCAAAAACTCCAATAGTGAAATATCTGCAGGAATATTACAAAAAAAATCAACCACGGAGCTTTGCTTTTATAAAATTCACCTGACATTCATTAAATTAGCCTGTTATTTTCCAAAACAAACCAGAAATGATCTTCGACAAATTTTTCGGCCTCAGACAACACAACACCACTATTCGCCGGGAGTTTGTTGCCGGGGCAACTACGTTTATGACCATGGCTTATATTTTGGCCGTAAACCCATCGATACTTAGCGAAACCGGAATGGACAAAGGTGCCCTTTTTACGGCAACAGCACTTGCATCGGTTATTGGTACCCTGTTAATGGCATTTATGGCCAACCTGCCTTTTGCCCTGGCGCCGGGAATGGGCTTAAACGCTTTTTTCGCTTTTACGGTTGTAATTGGCATGGGTTATAGCTGGCAAACAGCCCTTACCGCAGTATTTGCCGAAGGGGCGCTGTTTGTTTTAATGTCGTTTTTTAATATACGCGAGGCAATTGTAAACAGTATTCCTATTAGCCTAAAACATGCAATTTCTGTGGGCATTGGTTTTTTTATTGCCTTAATTGGGCTTAAAAATGCGGGGATTGTGGTTTCTGACACCTCTTCCCTTGTAAGGCTAGGCAACCTGCACGAACCATCGGTATGGGTAGCCATTGCAGGTTTCCTGATAATTTCGGCGTTGCTTATCCTTAAAGTGAGGGGCGCTATCCTGCTGGGCATCGTTGGTGCAACTATTATGGCTATTCCCACAGGGCTAAGCCATTTTCCGGCAAACGGGTTATTTTCGGCCCCGCCTTCGCTATCGCCTGTTTTGTTAAAACTGGAATTCAGACAAATTTTCACCCCCGATATACTGATGGTACTGTTTACCTTTCTGTTCGTTGACATATTCGACACTGTTGGCACATTGGTAGGGGTTTGCAGTAAAGCCGGCTTGATTGATAAAAAAGGGAAAATACCAAAAGTAAAACAAGCCCTGCTGGCCGATGCAATGGCAACCACTACCGGCGCGCTTCTCGGCACCAGCACCGTAACAACTTATGTCGAAAGCGCTGCTGGCATTGCCGAAGGAGGAAAAACCGGGCTTACTGCGTTTTTTGTGGCACTGTTCTTTATTGCCTCAATTTTCTTTTCGCCACTGTTTTTAATGGTGCCTCAAGCAGCAACAGCACCTGCCCTTATTATTATCGGACTGTTTATGGTTAGCCCTATTACTAAGGTTGAACTGGAAAATTATGCCGAATCGATACCGGCATTCATTACCATTATAATGATGCCCCTTGCCTTCAGTATCAGCGAAGGTATTGCCTTTGGGATTATAAGTTATGTTGTTCTGTCGCTTTTAACCGGTAACCGGAAAAATATTTCTTTAACACTGTTTATCCTGGCGCTGCTCTTTTGCCTCAAATATATTTTTATGTGAATCCTCATGTTGGGAGCTGCCTGTGTGCAGATGCTAATTTTTAAACCAACTACTGTTATTAAAAATTTTTAGGGGGAAGGCCGGTTTTAAATGTCTATATTTTTAGTTGCCCCAAGTTCCTGAATAAAAAAACTAAACAGCTTATGGAAAAACGGTAACTTAAACATCTGTATTAAAAGATTAAATCCTGAATGTTTCAAATTTATTAAAAATTGCCCGATGAAAAATTTAATAATACTTTTTGTGTCGGCAGGCTCATTGTTCGTTTCGGCCATGTTTACCGGCATACCGCACATACTGCAAAATACGCCCGAATTCGATTACCAAACTGCATGGGGGCAGGTTATTGAATTTGAAAGAAACGGGCTTCCGGAGTCGGCGCTTGGTGTTGTAAACCTGATTTATTCAAATGCCAGGGACGAAAACAACGCACAGCAGCTGGTTAAATCGGTTATCCATATCCTGAAATACACCGAATATAAACAGGAAGGTGCATTCGTAAAAAACCTGAACCGTCTGCAAGAAGAGGCAAATGCAGCCACTTTCCCGGCCAAGCCGGTTTTGCATTCCATGTTGGCCGAAATGTATTGGCGCTATTACCAATCGAACCGGTATTTATTTGCCAACCGCACACATACTACCGGCTACAAAAACGACGACATTTCTACCTGGAGCATTGAAAAGCTGGTGGACGAAACTATAAAGCAGTATTTTCTTTCGCTGGAGAACGATCGGGATTTAAAATCGGTACAAATCGATTTTTATAACGAAATAATTACCGGGGGCAATGCAAAGGGAAAAGCTTACAGGCCAACCCTTTACGATTTTCTGGCACACAGGGCCTTAAATTTCTTTATGGATGAAGAACCTTCGATAACGCAACCGGCCAATGCTTTCAGCTTAAGTTCCGAAGCTTCCCTGGGCGAAGCCGAAAACTTCTCAAAAATAAACATTGCCACGAAAGACAGTTTGTCTTACAAATATTATGCAATGAAAATTTTCCAGGACTTAACCCTGTCGCACCTGAACGATGTCTCGCCCGCTGCACTTATTGATTTAGATTTACAGCGCCTCAACTTTGTTTTCAGGCACCTTACCCTGTCTGACAAACAGGAACTTTACCTCAATGCCCTGCAAAAACTTGAACAAAAAAACCTTAAATACCCCGAATCGAGCCTGGTAACAGCACGAATTGCCCAAGTTTGGATAGAAAGGGGCAATGGCTATAAGGCTAACCAGTCGGACAAGCATAAGTGGGACACAAAGAAAGCATGGGAAATATGCCAGCAGGCAATCGACAGGTTTCCCGACAACGAAGAGTCGGCACTGGCCTACAACCTTCAGAACCAAATAAAAACCAAAGACCTCAGTGCTGAAATTGAAACTGCAAACTTACCAAACGAACCTTTCAGGGCGTTGGTCAGGTACAAAAATTTTACCGGTTTATACTGGCGTGCTGTAAAGGTAACCCGTAACGAGGTGAGGGACGAACGCAAAAAATGGCTGCGCGACTACAAGTCCGATCGCGAAGAAAAATTCCTAAACTATTTTTTAGCCAAAGATGCCGTTAAATCTGCAAAAGTTGTGCTCCCCGACGAGGGCGATTATCAGTGGCACAGCGCAGAAATACCCATCGACGGGCTGCCGGCAGGCGACTATATGCTTATTTTCAGTGCATCGCCCGAATTTGCCACTTCGGGGAATATTTTGTCCTACACATTTACAACTATTTCAAACCTGGCCTATTTTCACAGGAACAATGACGATGGCACCACCTCGTTTTATGTAACCGACCGCAGATCAGGCAACCCTGTAAACAATGCAAAGTTACAGGCATGGAAATTTGTGTACAGTAAAAAAACAGGCGACTATGAATTAGAAAAAAACCCCTTACTTTATACCAACGCGAACGGTTATACACAAATTCCTTATCAGGTAAAACAAAACAACTACCATATCGGAAATTTTGTGGTTGTTGATATTTCTTATGGCAACGACTTTATAAGCACCCGGCCGATCGACAGCGACCGGTACAACATATACGATGGTTCGGTTTCGCAATTCAAACATAACCCGCCCCAAGAATTACTGCAGTCGGTATTGTTTCTCGACAGGGCTATTTATCGTCCCGGACAGGTTATCTATTTCAAAGGGATATTGTTTTCAGGCGATGGAAAAAACAACTCATTGGAAACCGAGAGAAACTGTATTGTTAACTTCTTCGATGTCAACCACCAACTTGTGGCACAACATCAACTCAAAACAAACGAATACGGGTCGTTCAGCGGAACTTTTACTGCCCCTGCATCGGGGCTTACCGGGCAAATGTACCTACAAGTAAACGACGATAATTATTCTACTTACTATTTTTCGGTAGAAGAATACAAGCGCCCGAAGTTCGAAGTTACTACCGATGCTGTAAAAGGGAGTTATAAACTGGGCGAAAACATAACGGTAACCGGAAAAGCTACAGCCTATTCAGGCGCAGCAATCGATGGCGCAGAGGTGAAATACAGGGTTGTGCGCCAGGCCCGTTTCCCCTGGTGGTGGTGGAACAGGTATGGCTATACCCCTTCATCGCCCAAAATGGAAATTACAAACGGAACAACAACCACCGATGCCCAGGGGCGCTTTTCGGTTAATTTCAAGGCTATACCCGACGAAACAGTAGATCGCGCCACTGAGCCGGTTTTTATTTTTACGGTTTATGCCGATGTTACCGATGTCAACGGTGAAACCCAAAGCCGCCAGGCTACGGTAAATGTTGGGTACAAGGCGCTGGAATTAGGGGTCGGCATAGGCGATATTGACATAAGCAACCCCGATGCCACAAATCAAAAATTTAACATTAAAACCACTAACCTTTCCGGAGAGTTTGAGCCGGCAACGGTTGCTGTTACTATCTGGAAACTCCAAAGCCCGCAAAAGGCCTATCGCGAAAGATTATGGGAAAAGCCCGACAAGTTTATTTTAACCAGGGAAGAATTCCACCGGCTTTTTCCCGACGATTTGTACGGCGACGAAAATAATTTTTACAGATGGGAAAAGGAAAAAGAAATGTTCCGGGAGTCATTTGAAACTTCAAAAGTTAAAAGCTTTGGGCTAAAACGGATATCATCGTGGGCTCCTGGCAAATACATGCTTGAAATCAGTTCAACCGACAAGTTCGGCCAGCCTGTAAAAGAAAACACTTACTTCGATGTCGTTGATCCTACGGCAAAAAACCAGGCTTACCCGGTAAACTTTCAGCTAATTCCGTTAAAAACAGTTTGCGAACCTGGCGAAACCGCAAAGATGCTTATCGCTGTTTCCGAAGAAACAAGCATTTTATATGAGCTTGAACTCGATGGAAAAATAATCCAAACCCAGTACCTGAAACTTGCCGGCGAGAAAAAAAACATTGAAATACCCATTACAGAAGAGCACAGGGGAAATATTGCCATACACGCAACATTTGTAAAAAACAGCCGACTGTACACCCAAACATCAATTATTACCGTTCCCTATACAAACAAACAACTGGTGGTACAGTTCGAATCGTTCCGCGACAAATTACAGCCCGGTCAGCAGGAACAATGGCGGTTAAAAATTACCGGGAGCAAAGCCGAAAAGGTTGCTGCCGAAATGGTTGTTGCCCTTTACGATGCTTCGCTCGATGCGTTCAGGCCGCACAGCTGGGAGGCCTCGTTTTACCGGACAAACAGCATGCTCCTGGGCTGGGCCAGCACAAATGGTTTTGAAAAAAGCACTTTTAAGAATTTTGAACGAAACTGGAACCAATTCCCCACAAGGTATTACTATGCCCCTACGTACGACAATTTAAACTGGTTTGGGTACCATATTAATTATTACCATAGTTTTTACTTCAGCGAACATGAACAGATCGACGAAGTAATAGTAACAGGCTACGGAACACAAAAAAAAGCGAAACGTGCCGAGGCAAAAGCAGACGAAAGCGAAGAAATGATGATGGACATTTCCGATGACATTGAGGTTCGGGAAACCGGCAGCATCATGGCTATAGAAAAACCAGGGGCACCTTCGGAAAATACTGCAATTTCAAAAACACCCAATATATCAGGCGATGTGCAACTTCGCAAAAATTTTAACGAAACAGCCTTTTTTTACCCCCACCTGCAAACCGACGGGCAGGGCGCCATTATTGTGAACTTTACAATTCCTGAGGCCCTTACCCGCTGGAAGATGCTGGGTTTTGCCCACACAAAAGATTTACAATCGGCACTGGCAACCAATGAACTAAAAACCCAGAAAGAACTAATGGTAGTACCCAACCAACCCCGTTTTTTCAGGGAAAACGACAAAATGTATTTCTCAGCCAAAATTACAAGCCTTACAGAAAAAGAACTATCCGGCGAAGCCCGTCTGACATTCTTCGATGCCCTCAGCATGAAACCGATTGATTCTTTATTATATAACCTCGACAATCAAAAACCTTTCTCACTAAAGGAAAAACAAAGCACTAACCTTGAATGGCACATTGAAATACCCGAAGGCATACAGGCAATAACCTATCGTATTGTGGCCAAATCGGGCAATTTTTCCGATGGTGAAGAAATGACCCTGCCGGTTATAACCAACAGCATGCTGGTAACCGAAACACTGCCCTTGCCCGTAAGGGGAAAACAAACCAAAACATTCAGGTTCGAAAAACTGGCCGGCAACACATCAGGCACTTTGCGTCACAACCAGTTTACGCTGGAGTTCACATCGAATCCGGCATGGTATGCAGTTCAGGCATTGCCATACCTGATGGAATACCCGTATGAATGTACAGAACAAACTTTTTCGAGGTATTACGCCAATGCCATTGCCTCGCATATTTCGAACTCAAACACCAAAATTAAAGCTGTATTCGATACCTGGCGAAATATACAGCCCGACGCACTGTTATCGGGCCTTGAAAAAAACCAGGAACTTAAATCGGCTTTGCTCGAAGAAACCCCCTGGGTTTTACAGGCTAAAAACGAAAGCCAGCAAAAACGCAACATAGCCCTGCTTTTCGACTTGAACCGAATGGGCAATGAACTCGAACGGGCAATGAAGAAAATTATGGAAGCCCAGGGCAGCAATGGAGGCTTCAGTTGGTTCAAAGGGTTCCCCGACGACCGTTACATTACCCAGCATATTATAGCCGGCATGGGGCACCTCGATGTAATGGGGATCCAGTCGGTACGCCACAATCCCCGCACCTGGCAAATGATTGTAAAAGCCCTGGAATATATAGACAGAAACATGCAGGATAATTACGAACAGCTTAAAGCCGAAGCTAAAAAAGGAAAAATCAGCCTCAACGACAACCACCTAGGCCAACTTGCCATACACTACTTATATACACGCAGCTATTTTAATGATGTGCCAATTCAACACACACACCGCGAAGGATTTGACTTTTACATCGGACAGGCAAAAAAATTCTGGCTCCAACAGGATATTTACATGCAGGGAATGCTGGCACTGGCACTTCACCGGCAAAACGATCATGAAACCCCCGCCCGGATAGTAAAATCATTGGATGAGCGGGCCCTGCACTCCGTTGAAATGGGCATGTCCTGGAAATACAATACCGGATATTTCTGGTACCAGGCACCAATTGAAACCCAAGCCCTTATGATTGAGGTTTTCGACGAAGTTGCCAACGACCAGCAGGCAGTGGAAGATTTAAAGGTGTGGCTCCTGAAACAAAAACAAACCCAAAACTGGAAAACTACAAAAGCCACAACCGAGGCATGTTATGCCCTTTTGCGCCGCGGCACCGATTTACTGGCCGACGATGCCATGGTTGAAATACAGGTGGGCAACGAAATTATTGCCCCCGGCAAATTGCCCGATATTAATACCGAAGCCGGCACAGGATATTTCAAGAAATCGTGGCAGGCCAACGAAATAACCCCTAAAATGGGAAATATAACCATTACAAAACCCATCGATGGCGTAGCGTGGGGGGCTGTTTACTGGCAATATTTCGAACAACTCGACAAAATTACCCCTGCCGAAACACCCCTGAAGCTGTACAAACAATTGTTCATCCAGCAAAATACGGCACATGGGCCAATAATTACACCCATTACAGAAAAAACGAAGCTTAAGCCCGGCGATTTAATAAAAGTACGAATTGAATTGCGTGTCGATCGCTCAATGGAATATGTGCACCTGAAAGATATGCGTGCTTCGGCCTTTGAACCTGTATCGGCCCTTTCAACACACAAATACCAAGATGGCCTGTATTATTACGAAAGCCCCCGCGATTTGGCCACCCACTTCTTTATTGGATGGTTGCCCAAAGGCACTTATGTTTTTGAATATCCGCTGAGGGTTTCCCAAAGAGGCGATTTCTCGAACGGAATTACCACCATTCAATGCATGTATGCCCCGGAATTTTCAAGCCATTCTGAGGGAATAAGGGTGAAAATTGACTATTAAAAGAAACCTTTGCCGATTATCACTTTCTCGGTATATGAAACGCCGCGTTTCTCGTCCATTACCAGATAATAAACCCCGGGCACCAGGGAAGATAGATAAATGGCATTTTCCCCGGGCAATAAAGCTCCGCTTAAAACCACCCTGCCGGTAACATCAACCAGCCTGTAACTACCATAGTAGTTATCGGGGTAAGCAATAGTAAGAAAATCCGAGGCCGGGTTCGGATATACCGACGCAAAAGCTGATTTGGGCTCATATACAGACGAAGCGTACATCAAGGTATCTTTGCGGAACCAAATCCAGCCCCACGACGGAACATTTTCCATTGCCGACTGGCCCATATCGGAAGGCCAATAAGCACGTGTCTGTATCTCAAACGGGCTTTCCCCGGCTTCTTTATCATTTTCGCTGGCATCAACAGCAAACCCTACAGAAGCAATGCCCACATCGCTGAGTTGCCTTTCAAATTCACCGGGGAGGTAGGCAGCCAGTTTAGAAATAGAAACTGCAATTTTGGCATAGCAATACATACCGCTGCACCATTGCACTGACTCGGCGCCAAACCCTTCAAAGCTGTTTGCCATCTGGCCATTTACGAGTTTAGCCTCCACATCGCCCGATTTCCAAACAAACCTTAACCAGGCAACTGAATCGCTAAAAGAGTAGGTCGAACTGAGCCTTGCCGAATCGGCGCTCAGGTAAAAATATAGGGTTGAGGCATCGCGGTTTTCCAAGCCCGCTTTCACATCGGCATCGGGCTGTCCATCGGGCGTATATCCGGTAACATAAATATCGTCGAGACGTTGCAAGAGAAAAAAAATACTGTCGCCATACCATAGCGATTTCACTTTTACTTCGAGGTCGGGCACCTGTAAATCGCCATTATCGGGCCACCCCGCATAACTTACATACATCGAATCGGTGCTGCGTGGTATATTATAATAGGTAGTATCGGCCGAAGGGTCGTACCAGTTGGTTTTAAAAGGTTTCCATATTCCGTTGGCGGTTTCGTTCATTGCTGGCCGTATATTAAAATTATACGACTTAAGTACCCCCCTTTGTGAATATGCCGTAATAGCTGAAAACAATACAATGCCCAGTAATACTATTTTTCTCATGTGCTTTATTCAGTTTATCGATAAAAACTTGGTGAAAGTAATAACAAATAAAAGAATAATAAAACCGCTGTTGTTAAATATGTATAATTTTTAATTACAAAAAGGAGTAATACCCAAGCCATGCCTTTGAATTGTAAGTATGCTTTGTTTCCTTTTTCTGTATTGTTTGTATCGGCATAACTTTGCCAGGTTTGTGCCAGGGCCAATATTGCCGGGCTTTTGATAAATACAGATTTTAGCGCCGGGCTAAAACAAGCCCTGCTCGCTATAAATAATTTTAATTGGCTTCATTAACTTTGCAGGAGCAAATTTAACAGGCTAAACAAATGAAATTTGGTTTCTTTGACGACAAAAACAGGGAATATGTAATTACAACACCTGCAACACCCTTCCCATGGATTAATTACCTGGGCAACGACGATTTCTTTTCGCTAATTTCGAACACTGCCGGCGGTTACAGTTTTTATAAAGATGCCAAATTCCGCAGGCTTAACCGGTACCGGTACAACAACGTTCCGATGGACAACGGTGGGCGTTATTTCTATATTAATGACGAGGGCACAATTTGGTCGCCTGGCTGGAAACCTGTAAAAACAACTCTAGATAGTTATGAGTGCAGGCATGGTTTGAGCTATACGAAAATTACTGGCAAAAAAAACGGAATTATGGCAGAAGCCCTGTTTTTTGTTCCCTTACAATCGTGGTGCGAAGTACAAAAGCTTACATTAACAAACACTTCGGAAAAACACAAAATAATAAAACTCTTTTCGTTTATCGAGTGGTGCCTGTGGAATGCCGAAGACGACCAAAACAACCTGCAGAGGAACCTCTCAACCGGCGAAGTGGAAATTGACGGTTCAACCCTGTACCACAAAACCGAATATAAAGAAAGGCGCAACCATTATGCTTTTTACCATGTAAATGCCCCTATACAAGGGTTCGATACCGACAGGGAAACCTTTGTGGGTTTGTACAACGAATTTTCGGGACCACAGGCTGTACTAAACGGAAAACCCGGAAACAGTATTGCTCACGGTTGGTCGCCAATTGCATCGCACTGCCTCGAAGTTGAACTCAAGCCCGGCGAGTCGAAAGAATTTGTTTTCTTGCTTGGCTATATCGAGAACCCCGATAACGAAAAATGGGAAAGCAAAGCAATAATCAATAAAAGCCGGGCAAAAGAACTTATTGAAAGGTTTAACTCCAGCCAAAAAGCAGATGTTGCTTTTAACAAATTGAAAGCATACTGGGAGCATTTACTGGAAATATTCATGGTATCAAGCGGTGATGAAAAACTCGACCGCATGGTAAATATCTGGAACCAGTACCAGTGCATGGTTACCTTTAACATGTCGCGCTCGGCATCGTTTTTCGAGGTAGGCATCGGAAGGGGCATGGGCTTTCGCGACTCGAACCAGGATTTGATTGGCTTTGTGCACCTGGTACCTGAAAAAGCCCGCGAACGTATTATCGATATTGCCTCGACCCAATTCGAAGATGGCGGGGCTTACCACCAGTACCAGCCATTAACCAAGCGAGGAAACAATGCCATTGGCGGTAATTTTAACGACGACCCCTTATGGCTGATACTATCAACTACTTCTTACATTAAGGAAACAGGCGACTTTTCAATTCTCGACGAGCCTGTGCCATTCGACAATGATACCACAAAAGCAGCTCCCCATTTCGAGCACCTGAAACGTTCGTTTTACCACGTAGTAAAAAACCTTGGGCCGCATAAGCTGCCACTTATCGGAAGGGCCGACTGGAACGACTGCCTAAACCTGAACTGTTTCTCAACAAACCCGAACGAATCGTTCCAGACTACCGAAAACAAACCGGGCGGTACTGCTGAATCGGTTATGATAGCCGGCTTGTTTGTTGTTTATGGCCGCGAATTTGTTGAATTGTGCCGCGTAACAGGCAGGCATAACGAAGCCGAATCGGCCCTAGTCCATGTCGAAAACATGGTTAAAGCCATCGAAGAGCATGGCTGGGACGGTAAATGGTTTCTTCGGGCATACGATTATTATGGAAAAAAAGTTGGCAGCCACGAAAACGACGAGGGGAAAATATTCATTGAACCACAAGGCTGGTGTACCATGGCTGGAATAGGGAAAGAAAAAGGCCTGTGCCTGAACGCCCTCAATTCCGTAAAAGAATTTCTCGACTGCAACTACGGCATAGTTCTAAACCACCCTGCATTCACAAAATATGTTCTGGAATATGGCGAAATATCCACTTATCCGGCCGGGTATAAAGAAAACGCCGGTATATTCTGCCATAACAACCCCTGGGTAATAATAGGCGAAACCGAAGCAGGGCGTGGCAGCTGGGCTTGGGAATATTACCAGAAAATTTGCCCTTCATACCTTGAGGACATTAGCGATCTCCACAAAACCGAGCCCTATGTGTATTCGCAAATGATAGCCGGAAAGGATGCATTCAGGCCCGGGGAAGCAAAAAATTCGTGGCTTACCGGCACAGCAGCCTGGAACTTTTATGCCATTAGCCAATACATACTAGGCATAAAACCACATTACAACGGCTTGGAAATTAACCCCTGCATACCAGCACATTGGAAAAACTTTACGGTTTATCGAAAATTTCGCGGCGCCCAATTCGAAATTGAAGTAATAAATCCAGGCATCGAAAAAGGAATAAAAGAAATAATACTGAACGGGGATAAAATTACATCAAACATAGTGCCGGCACAGCCTTCGGGGAGCTACAACAAAGTAAGGGCAATTATGGGATAAGGCTGGATTATGCATGGGCAGTGCATTCCACAAAAGATAATTAGAAAAAAAAATCCCCCTTTTTTTTTTTTT
>JAFGQZ010000103.1 GCA_016935435.1 Bacteroidales bacterium | reverse complement strand
TTGCTAATAAATTTTAATGTTACTATGCTTAAAAATGGTATAAAGCGCTATATAAACTAACTCAGTGGTACTCTGTGATCCCGATTTTATCGGGACTCTGTGAAACTCTGTGTATCAAAAAAAACAATTTCACGGAGTAACACTGAGAAGACACAGAGATACACAGAGAAAATTCAACTCTTAATTCGCATATTTTACTGATAAGAGCTTGTTCTTCTTTTTTAAAAATTTCATAAAATTATTTTGTGATCCAATAAAATTCATGTTTGTAACAGAATAATACCCAGCCAAAGTTTTTTCTCCAGCCCTTGCCTTTTTGCTTCTATTTCTTTAATTTACAGAAAACTTGAAAGTGCCGGCCTAAACATACCGGTTAATAAATGCTGCCTCTTAATACTGTGCCCGACAAACACAGGGTTTATTCAATTATTGCAAACCACCCCCTTTCACAAACCGAATGAAATGGCCGATTTCTACATCAATAAACTGCCCACTTTTTCGCTCCTGTACGAGGAAAGCACCCAAAATATGGAGAAACAGCTCCTCGAAGAAGCTTCGCGTATCCCGATGGGGGTGCTTATTCCGGCCCTTTATCCCGATTTGTCGTCGCCAGCCATGAAGAATATTATACAGGTGCTCTCGGCTATGCAGTTGGTTAAAAAAGTTTATATCTGTTTAGACAAAGCAAGCCTCGATGAATACCAAGCTTCGAAAGAAATAGTGGCACCACTTGGGAGCAAGTGCTCGCTAATATGGAACGATAGCTTAAAAGTTCGTGAGCTGGTTACGGAAATAGAACAAAAACTTTCGGTAGGCATAAGGGGCAAAGGCCATGCCGTTTGGACAGGCCTGGGCTACGTAATTGCCCGTAGCGAAGTTTCGGCGCTGGCCTTTCACGATGCCGATATACTAACATACAGCAAAGACTTGCTGATACGTTTGCTCTATCCGATTGTTTCTCTCAAATACCAGTTTTCTAAAGGCTATTATATACGTTACAACAACCAGTTTTACGGAAGGGTTGTAAGGCTGTTTTATTTCCCCTTTGTCAGGGCACTGAAAGACATTTTCGGGAATACCGAATATATCGATTATATGGGCGATTTTCGATACCCGCTTTCGGGCGAATTTGCCACCTTTGTGAGCCAGGCACGAATTCTGCAGTTCCCAAGCGACTGGGGCATAGAAGTAGGCATTTTGGGCGAAATATTCAGGAATATGCGCACACACCGTATTTGCCAGATTGAACTGGTTACCAGGTACGACCACAAACACCAAAAAATGGGGAGCGAAACCGAGGGCGGCTTATATACTATGGCTGCCGATATAGCACGTACATTTTTTACCTTTATGGCCGGCAACGGAAAAGTTATCGGCCACGATACCTTTAATGCCGTTCGGCACGCTTATCTTAAAAATGCACGTGAAATTGTATCTGTATATGAGTCGTTCTCTGAAATGTACAGCGATAAGATATCGTTTGACTACCACTCCGAAATGAGCGCCATAGAAATGTTTGCTTCCAGTATCGATTCGGCAGTGAAACAGTTTTACGAGAACCCCCAGGGAAGTGTTCTTATACCCGACTGGAAAAGGGTCGAGTCGGCTATCGACGGGGTTTTGGACAAACTGGCAACAGCTGTCGAAAACCCTGTATAAACAGATTGTGCCGAATTGTTAATGATCGATTTTTATGTCTTTTACGTTTAGCTGGAGGCTGGTTTGCCCCCTAAACGAGTTTTCTGCCAAAGTATAGGCTATGTCGAATGCTTTGCCTTTGCTTATCTTATCGTATTTTCGTCCTTGCCCGAAAGCAATGGCATTGAGGTTCCTGAACGGATCGGATTCCTGTATGAGTGTTAGCCTGAGGTGCTCACCATCGGATCCAACCGGCCTTCCGGTGCCGTTGTCGGTAACATTTTCGGCAAAAAAAACCGGGTTCATGTTTCCGGGGCCAAACGGGGCAAACTGTTTCAACACACGGTAAAACTTTTCGTTTATATCAATAAAGTTCAACTCGGCGTCAATTTCGACCTGGGGGGTAAGCTGTTCGGTGGTTATTCTTTCGCTGACAACCTGTTCAAAACGGTCTTTAAATTTTTGTACATTTTCGGGCTTTAAGGTGAGCCCGGCAGCGTACATGTGCCCGCCAAAACTTTCAAGCAAATCGGCACACCCGTTAATGGCTTCGTATAAGTCGAAACCGTTAACACTGCGTGCTGAACCGGTGGCAAAACCGTTCGATTCGGTAAGTATAACTGTTGGCCTGTAGAACGATTCAATAAGCCTCGATGCAACAATGCCCACAACCCCTTTGTGCCAGCCCGGGTTATAAAGTACAGTAGAGTATTTATACTTGTTGCTTTGCTGCCTGATATCGGAAATTGCCTCTTCGGTAATGTTCTTATCGATGTTCCGGCGAGTTTGGTTATGGGCATTTAGCCTGTCGCACAAAAGCCTGGCTTCTTTATCGCTTGCCGAAATAAGCAAATCAACTGCCTGCTTGCCCGAATCCATGCGCCCGGCAGCATTAATACGCGGGCCAATTTTAAACACCACATCTTCAACAGCAATAGGTTTGCCCTCTTCCACCCCCGATTTTTCTTTAATGGTTTTCAGGCCTATGCCGGGGTTTTCTTCGAGTTTTTTTAACCCATAGTGTGTAAGTATGCGGTTTTCGCCAATTATCGGAACAATATCGGAAGCAATGCTTACAGCAACCAGGTCGATATAATCGAGCAATTCAGTAAAAGGTATATTGTTGCGCAACGAATAGGCATGCATAAACTTAAAGCCCACTCCGCAACCCGATAGTTCTTTAAACGGGTAAAGGCAATCGGCCCTCTTAGGATCGAGCACAGCAATTGCTTCGGGCAATTTGTCGCCTGGTGTATGGTGATCGCAAATAATAAAGTCGATACTTTTTTCTGATGCATAGCTGATTTTGTCGATAGCCTTAATACCGCAATCGAGGGCTATTACCAGCGATGCCCGGGTGGCCGCTGCATGGTCGATGCCATTGTACGAAACCCCATAACCCTCGCCGTAACGGTCGGGTATGTAATAATCGACTTTAGAATATATTTTGCGCAGAAATGAGTAAACAAGCGCTACCGAAGTGGTACCATCAACATCGTAATCGCCATAAACAAGTATATTCTCATTTTTTTGAACCGCCAGTTTAAGCCTGTCAACAGCTTTGTCCATGTCCTTCATCAGAAAAGGATCGTGCAGGTTATCGAGGCTCGGGCGGAAAAAAGCTTTCGCTTCATCGAAAGTAGTGACATCGCGTTGGATTAGCAGATTTGCCAAAACATGGTTGATGTTTAATTCCGATGCCAGTCTTTCAATCTCTGCCAATGGAGCTTTTTCACGTATTTTCCAATATTTTTCCATTAAAATTGATTATGTGTTAACCGGCAATCAAAAAAAAACTACTGTTTATAACAAATTCTCAAAGAAGCATTCAATGGCACAAAAGTATAAAAATAAGCCGAGCAAAATAATTTAAAATCATTCTTAACAAAAAGAATTATCTTACGCAGAGCTGATAAGTGTCGCTAACTAAAGAAACAAAGCTTAAACAAATAACTGTATCCCAAACGAACGGGCTATTTTCTCCCTGAGGTTTTCTGCTACTTCAACAAAGGGCATTTCGGTACCAAGTTCTTTTTGTATCGATGTAACCCCCTTGTCGATAAAACCACATGGGTTAATATAGGAAAAGTATTTTAAATCGGTATTAACATTTAGTGCAAAACCATGCATGGTAACAGACTTGCTTACCTTAACGCCTATGGCACAAATTTTTCTGGCCGACGGGGTATTGGTATCGAGCCATACACCTGTAGCACCATCGAGACGCGAGGCATTTATGCGGTAGTCGGAAAGGGTTAAAACAATGGCCTCTTCGATACGGTGAATATATTCCTTTACCCCTATTTGCAATGCTTCGAGGTCGAAAATGGGGTAACCCACAAGCTGACCGGGCCCGTGATAGGTAATATCGCCCCCACGGTCGCTTTTGTAATAGCTTGCATTTATCTTTTTTAAGAACTCGTCGTTTATTAGCAGGTTATTCTGCTGCCCGCTCCTGCCCAGGGTAAACACATGCGGGTGTTGGCAAAATATGAGTTTTCCGGGTGTATTGTTGCCGGCAGCTTTCTCTACAACAATTTCGTGGTGCAATTTTTCCTGGAATTCCCAGGCCTGTTTGTATTCCTGTAAACCTAAATCGATGTATCGGGCAGTATATGGCATTTTATTAGTTAACTTAATTTGGGTAAATGTTTTACATCATAAACTTTAACCTGCTTGGTTCATTAATATCGGTTATCAACCTGTTTCGGTTGGTATTATATGCAAAAATACAATACTGTACAAAAATATCTACATTTTAATGAAACCAATAAAAACGCGAAAAACGTTACTTTTTTTTGCCGGGCATGAAAATATAATTGTTTTTCTTATTTTTGGCGCTAATCGGCCATGCGAACAATTGAAGTTATTGAAATAAACAGTATAAATAAACAAAGACATGTTACACTTATTGAAAGCAACTTTTACACCATTTACAATGGGGCGTAAGCTATTTTTTATTCTTATGCTGGTTTTGTATTTAATTACAGGTAAAAATTTATACGGCCAAACCACCTATTATTCCTGGCCGATAAACAGTTCCGAGGCTAAAATAGTATTGTGCGCCCCACAACAAAGTATTGAAGGCGAAACAAATTTAGACAATTTGTTTATTGGGGGGCCGGAAAATACCCCGGTATTGTGCCCGGCCGATGGCAAAATAATTAATATCGGGTATTGTTTCCTTTTTTCGCTGGAAGTTATCTCATATATACCTTACAAACCATTGCAACAAGGCAAAGATATTGCATATACCGACAGTGTTAAGAAAACAGAAATCTGTGCTGAACTAAGGCAACAGTTGCCAGATAAACCTGTTGACCGGCAGTATGTTTCGTTAATGGTAAGGGTGCAGACAAAGAACAAAGATGTGCTAACCCTTGTTGGCCTGCGCCCTGTTAAGTACTTTAAAACAGGCGATATGGTAAAACAAGGGGATACACTTGGCCGATTGGGCTATTCGTACTCAAAAATTAAAAAACCGTCGATCATGCTAAGCCGATCGATCTCCGGCAAGCCGGCCGATCCTATGTCGGTATTCAATATTAAAACAAGTTTTGTAAAAAATTCCAACAACCCAATTGACTATAAAACACATAAACATACGGCCCAGGAACTTGTTGAGGCCTTTCATATCCTTAAACAATCGCTAACCGAAGGCCATCCGGGCTTGTACGATTATTCCCCAAAACCAATTTTCGACAGCATTTGCACTTCAGTAAGCAATCAACTAACCCGTCCGATGACATCGGAGGAGTTTCGCAAAACCATCTGGCCGGTAATAACATCAATAAAGGATAATCATACCGCATTATATCCATTTCTTTATGAAATAAACGACAACTCGAAACCACCTTTCGAATTGGGCGTTGTTGAAGGAAAGCTAATTATATTAAGTGCAACCAGGGAGTTCAGCACATATATAAACCGCGAAGTTGCGAGTGTAAACGGTATAGATGCACAATTGCTTATCGACACTCTGGAGCGAACAATTGACGGAGCCGATGGATATATCCAGACTTACAACACACGAGCCTTGATGAACCATTTTATGAAGTATTTCCGGTGGTATTACCAGGCAAATTCGGGCTACAAACTGCACCTAACTTTAAAAAACGGAGAAGAAATAACCGGCAATTTTACAGATGAAAACAACCCCCAGCCTCCGTTGAAGTATATTCCCGACAAACAGGAAAACATTTCGTGCAACTTTATCTCCGATGATATTGCATATATTAAGATATCAACGTTTAGTTTGCTTCAAAGCGAAGAAGATCAGGTTAAAAGCTTTATAAAGAAAATAGCTGCCGCCAAAACAGAAAACTTAATTGTTGATGTTCGCTTCAACTATGGCGGTTCTTCAGAAGTTATGTACCGGATGTTCTCGCTAATATCCGATTTGTCTGCCATTTGCCCGCACGGATATAACAAGGTCAACAGTAATTCAAAATATGGTTTTTTTAAACACACCATGAATTTCTCAAATGTTGAAGGCCTGTTCCCCGATTACCAGCAAGCAGAAAACAAAGAAGGCTATTACAAGAAACACGATCCAGAGCTGTTAAAAAAATCTGTGCACCAAGTATCAGACAGTATAAGGTTCGATAAGAATGTTTTTGTATTGGTAAATGAATATTCGTTTTCGGCAGCTGCCGAATTTGCCGGCTTAGTGCTAAGCTGTGGAAGGGGCAAAATAATCGGCCGCGAAACGCCTACAGCATTTTATCAGATAAATGCCGTGAATTTTGCCGAGGTATTATTAGGTAAAACCGGCCTCTTACTCAGGGTGCCGCTGGTTAAAGTGGTTTTTACAGATAAGGTCATAGAACGAATTCCTGTTGGCAGGGGAATAATACCCGATTATATTGTGCCACCTTCGGTTGAGGAAGCTTATTCGGAAACCGACAAAATAATGGCATCGGCCATTGAAATAATAGAAAACAAGTTAAGCTTTAATAATCCTCGAGAGTAAACCTTCATTGCCATTGGTTGGTCCACCTGAAACAGAAGTACCAAAAAAAAATTGCCGGAC
>JAFGQZ010000012.1 GCA_016935435.1 Bacteroidales bacterium | reverse complement strand
ATTTCTGGCTTAACTGCCGGCAACAAAGAATACGATGGCACGGTTGACGCAGTTTTGAGCGGCGGGACACTCGAAGGGAAAATTACCGGCGACGATGTTACAGCAACCATGCCTGCAAGTGGTAGCTTTGCCGACAAGAATGTTGGTATCGCCAAAACAGTAAGCATAAGCGCTATAAGCCTCAGCGGGGTTGATAAGGATAATTACGCGCTTACCCAGCCCACAGGGCTGACAGCCGACATTACCGCCAAAACCCTGATTGTTTCGGGCAATTTTTCTGTAGCCGATAAAGAGTATGATGGCACTCTGGCAGCAACAATTGCAGATAACAATATAATTCTATCCGGATTTATCTTTGGCGATGATGTTGATTTTGAATTTATTGCCGAATTCTCATCATCCGATGCGGGTACTGAAATTCCTGTTTATATAACAGAAATAAACCTCACAGGCGCCGATATGGGAAATTACATATTATCGACCACAAACCTTCCGGAAACAAAAGCCGAAATATTTGTTACTGTTGGAACCGATAGCTATACGCAAAGCAGTATAGGTGTATATCCCAATCCTTTTAAAGATTACATCTGTTTTTCGGATGCCGAAAGCATTAACAGGGTTACACTTTTCAATGTTTCGGGACAGCTTATATTGGAAGAGTTTACCAATGGTGCGGAAAAAATTAATATTGGCAATATTCCTGCCGGTGTTTATACCGGTATAGTTGAATTTAAAGACAAGCAAATTCAACGGATTAAACTTATAAAGGAATAAACCGGCACATAAACCTGAACTATTCATTTTTAATAATTTGAATAGTTCAGGTTAAAACTGAAAATAGATAAAAGGGGCCAGTTCCGACGAAACCGACTGGTAAATAATAAAAACTACAAACGACGAAATTACTATTTTCTGGTACATCGGGCGTGCTATAAACCAGTCGCGGTAATTACACTTAACACTGTCGGGCAGCCAGTGTATTACTAAACCAAACACCAGCATAGCCAATGGTTTCCAGTAACTAATAATCATTTGTGGAACGGCATTGCCCCCAAAGTGTTTAAATATTTGCGAGAGCAATTCCATTGTGCCTTGAAATGTTTCCCCCCTGAACCAGATACGGGTAAAGGTAATAAAGGTGAACGTAAGTAATATTTTCCAGGCGTTAACGTACCATTTATCGATATTTTCGTAGGGGCTTATTTTTTTCCAATATTTGTAAACGATTAACCCCAGTCCGTTCAATCCGCCCCAAATTACAAAAGTCCAGCTTGAACCATGCCATAGGCCGCCAATTAGCATGGTCATCATTAAATTTATATTGGTAGTAACCTGGTTGTTAATTGAAGGAAAGAAACGGGTTAACAAAAAAGTGCACCCGATTATAAAAACAAAAATAGGTATTAGCACTAATTTTTGGGATAGTAGAACAATGAACAAAAGAACAAAAAACAAACTGATATAGGTGAAATTTGATGCATTGCGGTTTCCCCCCATTGGAATATACAGATAATCTTTTAGCCACGAAGAGAGGGAAATATGCCATCGCTTCCAGAAATCGCCCACATTTTTGGCTTTGTAGGGCGAATTGAAGTTTTTAGGCAGGTAAAAGCCCAGGAGCAGGGCAACTCCTATAGCAATATCGGTATAACCCGAGAAATCGCAATATACCTGAAGCGAATAACCAAACAGGGCCGAAAGGTTTTCGAAGCCTGAAAACGATGCCGGATTTGCAAAAACCCTGTCGATAAGGTTTACAGCAATAAAATCGCCTACCAGCATTTTTTTTGTCAACCCCTTAAGAATCAGGTAAACCCCATATCCAAACTCCTGCCGGCTTAATGAATACGGTTTGTACAACTGGGGTATAAACTCGGCAGCCCGTACTATAGGGCCGGCAACCAGCTGGGGGAAAAACGAAACATAAAAGCCAAAATCGACAATGCTCTTAACAGGTTTCACCTGCCCGCGGTAAACATCAATGGCATAGCTCATTGTTTGGAAGGTAAAGAAAGAGATGCCCACCGGGGGAAGAATTTCCCCTAAATTGAAACGGGTGCCGAAAATTGCATTCGACCATTTGGCAGCATGTGTTACTACTTCGAGGTTGGTGTTAAATATTTGGTTTATGGTTTCGGTTATAAAATAGTCGTATTTAAAAAAGGCCAAAACAAAAATATTTATAAATAAGCTCAACGAGAGCCAAATTTTTTTTTGTAATCGGGAGTGGGCATAAAAAATAGCAAGTCCGAGAAAATAATCGGTAATGGTCGAGAAAATCAGTATAAAGAAGAACAAACCACCGGTTTTATAGTAAAAAAACAGGCTTACAAGAAAAAGGTATGCATTACGCGCAGCTTTGTGCTTGTGAATGAATACAAAGCCGGTAATGACAACGGCAAAAAATCCCCAGAAAAAAAACCGGGTGAAAATCAGAGGGTTGTTTTCGTCGAAAAGAAAGATTGTCCTGAAAAAATCTGCCATTATTTATCAATTACCAATGGGTTTGACATATTGTTCCCCTTAAACTGGGAAATTTTTTTTTCGGTCCTGTCGGCAAGGTTTTTTTCCCAAGCCCGCAGAAAGGCAGTTACAAACAAATCGCCTTTTATGAGGTAGCCTTCCCTGTTAAAATGAATGCGGTCGTGTTGCATTAACCCGTTATTATACCAGGTTTGCGAAGAGTTCAACCCGCCCATTGCCGTATAAAAATCCCATACAATGTAATTGTTGGTTTTAGCCAGGCTGAATATTTCATCTTTCATTATTTCGGTATTGCGGTTCACATATCGTTTCATATAGTAGCAATCGTTTGGCACTGTTACCAAAACAACCGCATTAGGGGCAGCAATTTTCGATATTTCAATAAGCTGTTCGTACTCAATACGATACCGGTTATTGTCAAAATCGCGGGTATTGGCATCGTTAGTCCCTATCGAAAAAATTAATAAATCGGGTTCGAGTGCAGCCAGGTGTTGGCTGTAAAACTGGCAATTGATGTAAGAGCTGAGCCTGGCGCCATTTACCCCTATTGCGTGGTAAACCAATCCGGGGCTGTCGTTTTCGAGGCTTATTCCAAACAGTGTGAATTCGCTATTAATACTGTCGGCTTTGTGCAAGAACATATTTAAAGAATAGCTTTCGGGGATTTCAAAAAGCGAGAAGCCGCCCAGTGTGTCGTATATACCTGCAAACAACGAGTCGTTAACAGAAATTCTTAAATTATACATCGAAGGCAGGTGGAACACTTTTACGCGTGTAAAGGAGTATGAAATTTCGGGGTCGGTATTGGGGTTTATTGATATCCGGGCTTTATTATCGCTAGTTTTTACCGAAATGCCTGAAAGCCCAAGAGGGCAAATACGGTTAAATTGGGTGTTTTTACAGGTTTCCCAGCTGCCCGAGAAGCTTATCCTGTAGTTCGAGGGGTTGTTTGTACGTGCAGCCCTGTAGGGAAAAACAAAGCCACGGCCACCGTTCATGTCAGCCTGCAGGGTTTGCAGTCGTTTGCGTATCTGATGAGAGTAAACATCAGCCTGTAAATGCGAGCCTCCTATATGCACAATATTTATTTTACCAATACCGTACAACATCAGGCTGTCGAGCCTGGAGAATAGCCGTTCTGCACCACTTTCGTCTTCCGGAAGTATAAGTTTTGCCTGGTTATATTGTATAAAACTGTATTTTGGCGGGCCGATAAAATAATCGCCAGACTGCGCATTGATGCCTGAATACGCAATTAATATAACTAATATGGCCGGCAAATTTTTCATTCTTCGGTTTGTAGTAGTAAATGTTTTTTATATTGGTTGTATTCGTGCATGAGCGCATTATAGAACATATTGGCAATTATTTGGGCTCCTTTGGGGTTAAAATGAACAAAGTCGGGGCTTGCAAGTGGTGGTTTGGCAAATACCCAGCTGGGCATGGAGTTTTTGCCGCCCATAGCCTCATACATGTCCCAGTATATTGCATTTGCCCTGAATGTTGCGTTCTTAAGGGCATCGCGTACAAGCTCCAGGTTTGGGTAGGTAGTGTAGGTGTCGCCTTTTTTAACCGACATGTCCGAAACCCCGATAACTATTATCTGTACCTGCGGAGCGTAGGTTCGGATATAGTTTAGCTGAGAATAAAACCAACGCTCGTAAAACGAATAATTGCTCCGTATGTTTGGCACAATATTGCCACCGAATTGCAATATCATTAGTTTTACATCGAGTTTTTCCACAAGGCTTGAGAACAACCCGGGATCCATTTTGGTAAACACAGTGCCGGCACATCCACGCATGGCAACATTGTCAACAGCCACTCCATTTTCACCATCGAGGGCTATGCAATATAATTCGGGGCTGTGTTTTCCTTTAAGCTCAATTTTTATTTCGCTAACAGGGCTGTCGAAGCTCCATTTTATTTGCTTTAGCCTGTCGGCAGGCTGATATGTGCCGCTATCGGCCAATTGGCCCCCAACAATAAGGTTTGCCGTGAAGGGTTGTTTGTTGTATCCATAAAACACTCGGCATTGCTCAAACGATTTAGTGTTTCCGTAAGAATATGGCGATTGTTGCACACTAATCCATGCATATTCCGGGATCCTGTTTTTCGGGGAGCTGTCGCAGGGTTGTGGTGTAAACGAATTAAAGCTGGCCAGTAAGCCATATCTTTTATGTTTTATAAGGGTATCGGTTTTCCCGTAAAGGGTATAACGGTTCCAGTTTTCAGAGGCATTGTGGAACACCGAAAACTTAAAATCGTAAACCTGCCTGGCAGGGATAAGCCCGACACCTTTTCCTCCAAATTTTTTCTGTAATTTGTTTCGCAGGAACGAAGTAATTCTGTCGCCTTCTATTTGCGAGTCGCCATAATGGACAATTCTAACCACTTTATTTAGCGAAGCAGCGCTGTCCATTTCCCTGAAAACCGGGTATAACAGCGAACGGTCGGTACCGGGGTATTGTAAGCGGCGCACGCTGTTTTTCAAACTGTCGGCATTGGCCCTCAGAGTGTCGGGAATAAAAATTGCAGCAGGGGCATCAGCAACCGAATCATTATCGCTGGTAATTTGGTTTTGTTCTATAATCTGGCTTATGTCGGCATAATGGTCTTTTTTTTGCCTGAAAATTTCAGCTGGCGATGGAAAGCCAATATAAATATCAGAAACAAGCCTGAACTGTGTTTGATTTTCGGGCAAAACAATAAAAAAAGCAAACGAAATTAACAACAGTATAGTAAATACCGAAAGCAGATAAAGTAGTGTGATATGGGGCTTAACCTGCATTATTTACCTGTTGATGTTCACGAGCGGGGTTTTATTTTAAGTTTCTGTCCCGGCTTTATGCTTCCGGCGTTGGTTATATTGTTCCAGTGCATAATATCGGTATCGGAAACACCCGGATATTGTTTTGCAATATCCCAAAGAGTATCGCCCGAACGAACAGTATAAATAATAAATCCGGCATCGCTATTATTGTTGTCAGATGCAGAAGCCGATGTAACCGTGCTGTTTGCCGAAGAAACAGTTTTGCCTATACGTGCCTGTTTTTCGGCATAACTCAGTGTGTTAATATCTTTAAATTTGTCGGCAACGTTTTTATGTTTGTAAATTGCAAGTTTTTGTCCGGCCTGTATCCTGTTTTTGTGTATATTGTTCCAGTATGAAATATCGCTAAGGCGTACCCCGTACCATTGGGCAATAAGGCCGATAGCATCACCCGATTTAACGGTATAGGTAAGTTTAACATAGTCGGAGCCAGGCATATCGGGCACATGGGTTGAATGGCTTGGCTGGTTTACCAGTTTCGGGTTAAGCAAAACTGAGTCTTTATAGGAGAAAATGGAATCCTGCAAATCGATAAAACTTAAAACGTGCTCATCGGGCAGCATCAGGGCATAAGGCTTAATATGGCCAGGCACAATGTCGTACCGGAACTGGGGGTTCAGGTCGCGTAAATGTTTCATGGGAATGTTTAAAACATCTGAAACCTGCTGTAGATGCAGTTTGTTGTTAATAATTATAGTATCGGTTATTACGGGGAAATCAATATTTGCAGGTTCCAGGTTATGTTCCTTAAAATAGTTCATTGTGTAGGCAGCTGCAATAAAAGCCGGTACATGTCCCCGGGTTTCGCGTGGGAGGTAGTAGTATATTTCCCAGAAGTTTTTTTTGCCCCCCGAACGGCGAATGGCCTTATTAACATTTCCGGGGCCGCAATTATACGCAGCAAGCGCCAGGAGCCAGTCGCCATACATATTGTACAAATCGCCTATAAATTTAGCAGCAGCATGTGTCGATTTTATGGGATCGTTGCGTTCGTCAACCAGCGAATTTACCTCAAGGCCATAAATACGTCCTGTACCATACATAAACTGCCACAGCCCGACTGCCCGCGCCCGTGAATACGCACGGGGGTTAAGCGCCGACTCTATTATCGACATGTATTTCATTTCGTTGGGCACGCCATAATAATCAAAAATATCGTCGAAAATCGGAAAATAATGTTCAGAAAGCCCAAGCATTACCTCAACCTGTGAGCGCTTTTTAACTGTATAAACTTCGATGTAGCGTTTTACAAGGTTGTTATAAGTTAGCCCGGCGACCGAAGGTATCGATTCAATTCTTGATCTATAGGTGTCGTCGTCAAAAACAGGAATGGCTTTTTCTGTTTCCGCGGGAACTAAATTGCCTTCAAGGCTTTCCTGCACATAATAGAGGTTTAGCATACTATCGACATTGGCATCGAAGCTTTCATCGAATTCAACCGTATCGGGCTCATAAAACATCATTGCCGATGAATCATCTTCAACAATTAGTGTATCGGGGTTTGAGGCAAAAGCATAAGAACTTAGGCAGAGAAAAAGCAGTAATGTGGTTGTTTTCATAATTGGTAAATCAAAATCGTAAACTCATTTTCAGGCCACAAGTGGCAAAATACGCATCGGGCGACGGTTGGAGCATTGTTGGCGACACTTTCATCGAAAGGTCTTTGCTTATGTCGTAGTCGAGCATGTATGAATCAATCATGGCATCTACAACATTAACCACATACAATAAGCCGAAGCCAATTACCGTAAGGTCGCGCTGGCGCCGGTAATCGTTCATTTTCAAATCGATGGTTTGATTTGATAAATCTTTCAACTGTGGATCGGCATTTTTTACGGCCTCGTCGTTATAGGCAGACTTGAGCCTTTGATAAAAGTTATTGTTATATTCGTAAGAATAATACAATAAAGTGCCGGCGCCGTAAATAAGGGGTATTTTCCATATTTTTCCGTTATATGCCTGCCCGAGGCCTGGCACCACAGCTGAGGAGAACATAGCAATTTTGGCACGACGGGCTGTATAAACCCGCAGTGGCAATTCATTATCGGTTTCATCGGAAAAAGATTCGGCGTTTGCCCGGTTTGGGGCTTTTCCGGCAGAAACATTTATACTGTCGGCCTGGCCAAAAGTACAGGCAAGATAAACAAACAAAGCACCCGCAAGGGTGCTTGATTTTTTCATAAAGGTGTATTTTTTGCCAGACATGGTTGTTTCTGAACGCGCTATTTAAAGTTCAACTTGTCGAAGATAGCAATTAATCTTTCTAAATCCTCATCGGTTTTAAACGGAATAACGATTTTACCATCGCCTTTATTGCTTCGTTTAAATTCAACATTTGCCTGGAAGAAATTCGATAAGTCGTGTTTTAAGTTCTCATATTCTTTCGGCACCGGGTTTTCGGTTGCAGGGGCTTCGGTTTTTGTTGCGCTAAGTTCCCTCACCAGTTCTTCAACCTTGCGTACCGACAAGTCGTGTTCAATTATTTTATTGTAGAGCTTTATCTGGTCAATGGGTTTTTCAATATTAACCAGGGCACGGGCATGGCCCATGGAAAGTTTCCGTTCCTTGATGCCAATCTGGATATCGGCAGGTAGTTTAAGAAGCCTCACATAATTGGTAACAGTTGCACGTTTTTTTCCTACCCTTTGGCTTAGCGATTCCTGTGTAAGGTTGCACTCGTCGAGCAGGCGTTGGTAACTGATGGCAATTTCTATAGCATCGAGATCCTCGCGCTGTATATTTTCTACCAGGGCCATTTCGAGCAGGTTCTCATCGTTGGCTTTTCGCACATAAGCCGGAATTTTCACCAGTCCGGCAATTTTTGATGCCCTGAGGCGCCTTTCGCCTGAAATCAACTGGTACCTTCCATCATCATTGAGTTTTACCGTAACGGGCTGAATAATGCCTATTTCCTTAATGGAAGTGGCAAGTTCGTTTAGTGTTTCTTCATCGAAAATAGTACGGGGCTGATAGGGGTTTGCATCTATCTGGTCAATATTAATTTCGGCCACTCCGCTGCTTGCCGGCTGCTTTGTATATGCCGGTTCTGGCCGTGGCATAGTCTCCTGGCTTTCAATTAAAGCCCCCAACCCTCGTCCTAATGAATTTTTTTTTGTCATTGAATATTGCCTTATTTTTTATGCTTAAACTTCTTCGTTTTTTGCAATAAGCTCTTTAGCAAGGTTTAAGTAATTTATTGAACCTTTCGATTCTGCATCGTAAAGTACGCAAGGTTTACCAAAACTGGGCGCTTCGCTAAGCTTAATGTTTCTTTGGATAATGGTTTCGAAAACCATTTCCTGGAAATGTTTCTTAACCTCGTCAACTACCTGGTTTGACAACCTGAGGCGGGCATCGTACATGGTAAGCACAAAGCCTTCTATTTCGAGTTCGGTATTGAGCCTGCTCTGTATTATTTTAATGGTATTCAGTAATTTGCCGAGCCCTTCGAGTGCAAAATATTCGCATTGTACCGGAATCATTACCGAGTTTGCTGCTGTAAGGGCGTTAACTGTTATTAATCCCAGCGAAGGCGAACAATCGATAAGTATAAAGTCGTAATCTTTTGCTACGGGTTCCAGTACTTTTTTCAGCATGTGCTCGCGGTTTTCCATGTTGAGCATTTCAATTTCGGCACCTACCAAATCGATATGCGAGGGGATAATGTGCATACCTTTGATTTCGCTTTCGATGATTACGTCTTTAGCAGGCACATTATCGATAAGGCATTCGTAAATGCTGTTTTCAACACTCTTAACATCGAGGCCTATGCCCGAGGTTGAGTTGGCCTGCGGGTCGGCATCAACAATTAAAACCTTTTTTTCTAAAACTGCCAGGCTGGCAGCAAGGTTAATGGCTGTAGTAGTCTTTCCGACACCACCCTTCTGGTTTGCTAAGGATATTATTTTTCCCATCTTCAGGATAATTTTTTACAAGTATATGGTTTTATTTTCTGTTGCCAAAAATAGCGACTTAAAAAAAAGTTTCGGTTTTTTACCGGGTTTTGTTTGTAAACATTTTCAGGCCACTTTATGAACAGGTTATTAACAAAAACCCCCAAAACAACCATCGAATTTGGCCTTTATTGTTTAGGTATTATTAACAATAAGGGCAACATTCTGTTAATTAACGAAATATGCCAATCTCATACATTACCGGCCATTGTTTGCCAGTTATATAATATGTTTTAGTATCGGGGTTATAAGCAATGCCATTTAGAACATGATCCATATCGTGGGGCACATCGGGGGGGAAAAGGGCAGAAAGGTCGAGGGTGTGGGTTACAATTCCGGTTTCGGGGTCGATGGCAACTATTGTGTTTTGGCCGTAAATATTAGCAAAAAGCCCGTCGGGGGTAAGTTCCAGTTCGTTAAGGTTGTTCACCAGACGGGTATTGTTGCAAACTTCAATTTGCGATTCCAGCGTAAAAAATTCGGGGTTAAAGAAATATATGAAAGCCGAACCATCGCTTAATAAAAGTTTATTCCCGTAGTTAGTCAGACCCCAGCCTTCTTCGGTTTGAAGGTCGAAGGTGCGTATGAGGCTGAAATCGTCGCGTTTAAACACAAATCCTTTGTGTTCGCGGTAGGTTAGCATAAATATTTCGTCGCCTACCAGGGCTATCCCTTCGCCAAAATACTGGGGTTCGAGCTTTCTTTTCCGCAATACTTCACCGGTTTTCGGATCGACACACCGAACCGACGAGCGATTAGGCTGCCCGGTGCTTTCGTAAAGATAGCCCTTGTGGTAAAACAGTCCTTGTGTATAGGCTTCCGGATCGTGCGGAAAACTTCTCACAACTTTGTACGAAAGTTGCTTTGGGGCATCTATGGGCAAGAATAATAGAAAAACACGGTGGGTTTCGGCCAGGCTGTCGGAATAAAAAATGTTTATGTCGATTAATTTCCGCCCAGGCTTGTATATTGCAGGATTGCAAGAGAACGAAAAGTTCCCGGTTGAGTAAAGGTCCATTTTTTTTCCGTTATGGGAAACCACTACGCTATCGGGCTGTAGTTCCTTATTTGTGCCGATAAGCACATCAAAATTACTGCCCAGTTGCACCATTTCGTCCTTTAAAGGTTTGTTTATAAAGAAAGATTTTGCTTTTTCTTTTTCACTTTTTTTGGGTTTTTCTGGTTTTGTTGTATTTGTTGTGCAACACGACAATAAAACAAATAAAAGCGGGAGGGCAGCGGCAAGGCCCTGCCTTTTAATTAAAAGGGACATGTTCTTTGCATTCATTATTTAAAAAGTTTTTTCAGGCGGCTTCCAACAGAGCGGTTGCTGCGGCTTAACAAATCGCTAATTTCGCTGTACTCCGAATCAATTACGTTTGGGTTAAGCAATTGCCATATTTCGCTCCACCCCATAAAACCGCCTATGTTCCTGTCGTCGATAAACAAATCTACATCAAGCTTGCGGCTCATTGTTTTCGGATCAAACACTTCTTCGGGGTAACTTTTGTTGACAGCATAAAACTCCACCCCGTTTTTCTTACAGTATTCCACAGCTTCATCCAGTTCCTGTCCATGCCTGAATGTCCAAAGTATTAACAGGTGGCCAAGTTTTTGCAGCTGCTTGAGGGTTTCAAAGGCAAATAACTTTTCTTCACCAATTTCGGGGTACCGGTGCTCTACTATTGTACCGTCAAAGTCTATTGCAATCTTCATAGTATTGAAATATTAAACCTGCTTAATTTACTTCGTTAGGCCCTGTGGAGACCATAAATATCATCTAATGGTTATTTGCAGCCCACGGGCAATTATAAACTTTGCAAATATACAAACACTAAGTATAATTGCATCATTCAAGTTTTATAGCTTTGCAGCAGAAAAATCTAAATACTTAACTATAGTAGTTGACACAGTAGTGTTAAAACTAAAAAAATTGGTTTAACGCCCCTATGTTTGGCCAAAAACTATTGTTAGCGGTCGTTGTAAAAATATTCGGAATCAGTCAGGCAAAAAATTAACTTTAAAAACCATTAGAACAAATTAATGACAGAAAGGACACTTTACATTAAAACTAGGGCTGAATGGAGAAACTGGCTTCAACTGAATTTTAACATTGAAAACGAAGTTTGGCTGGTTTATGCTAAAAAGTCAACTGGCGAACAACGTATCCTTTACAACGATGCGGTTGAAGAAGCCCTATGCTTCGGTTGGATAGACAGTACCTGTAAAACCCTTGACAAAGACCATACAATCCAGCGGTTTACTCCCCGAAAAACCTGGAGCAGTTATTCACAACCCAATAAAGAACGGCTGAAATGGTTAGCCGAAAACAATTTAATCCATAATTCATTACTTAAAACAGTCCGGGAAATTATATCAAAAGAGTATGTTTTTCCAATCGACATTTTAAATGAAATAAAAAAGGACAAAACAGCATGGAACAACTTTAAAAAATTTTCAGGGCCATACCAACGAATACGAATTGCATACATTGATAGTGCAAGAAAACGGCCTGATGAATTTACCAAACGACTTGCTAACTTTGTACAAAAAACACGAAACAATAAACTTATTTCAGGATTTGGAGGCATTGACAAATATTATTAGCACTTAAACTATGAAAGACTGTAAGGCAAACAAACAGACTAAAACAACGAACCGGCAATTAAATAAATAACATATAAAACCTTATCGAATGAAGAATTATAAAATTGTAATACCAAATACATTAACAATAATTAACCTGTTATCGGGCTGTATCGGCATTGTTATGGTTTTTGAAGAAAAAGCCTGGTATGCCATAATATTAATGCTAATTGCCGCTTTAGCAGATGTGCTCGACGGATTAACAGCTAAGTTGCTGAATGCCACTTCAGAGTTTGGAAAGCAACTCGACTCGCTCTCCGATTTGGTTAGTTTTGGAGTATTGCCATCGGTTTTTATGTACACACTCGTAAAAAAAACTATGTTTATCGAACATAGCAATATTGTATATGGCAACAATATTTTAGCCGCAATTATTATGGGCATACCTTTTTTAATTGCTGTGTTTGCGGCGCTTCGCCTGGCAAGGTTCAATATCGATACCAGCCAACATACCGATTTTCGCGGGCTGCCGGTTCCGGCCAATGCCCTTATCGTAGTTTCGCTCTGGATTTTTGTTAATCACCCCGCAAACCATTTGTTTGCCCAATCGGTTTATTTGCTTTACATATATATTGTAGTTGTGGCATTTCTGTCGTTTTTAATGATAAGCAACCTCCCCATGTTGTCGCTCAAGTTCAAAAACCTGAATTTTAAAGAGAACCGGTGGAGGTATTTTCTGATTACCGGGGCGCTGGCATTATACCTGGCAGGTGGAATTTCATGGCTAATTTATATAATGGCATACTACATTTTATTGTCGGTTGTCAGGCATTTAGTTTCCTTTATTTTGCCGGTAAGGGGCTAAATTAATCGACGAAGTTTTAGCGCCTGCATGGCATAGGCAGTTTGGTGTGCCTCACATTTTTTTTGCTGTTCATGACACAAAAAAAACAATATTTATTTGCATTAAATCAGATTCTTTTACTAAGTTTGCGCCTCGTTTTTCGGGAAGGAAAAAATTATTTTTAAAATCATAAAAATTAATATTAGGTTCTCTTGTTTTTAAGAAAAATTAACCTACCTTTGCGAGCCGAATTTTTAGAAAAGATAAAAAAGCATTAGGATATGCCAACTATACAACAATTAGTAAGAAAGGGAAGGAAGCAAATTCTGGACAAAAGCAAAGCACCTGCGTTGGACTCTTGTCCGCAAAGGCGTGGAGTTTGTGTACGTGTTTACACAACAACCCCAAAGAAGCCTAATTCAGCAATGCGTAAGGTAGCCAGGGTAAGGCTTACCAATCAGAAAGAAGTAAACGCCTATATTCCCGGCGAAGGCCATAACCTTCAGGAACACTCAATTGTACTTATTCGTGGGGGCAGGGTTAAAGATTTGCCCGGCGTGCGTTACCACCTAATACGTGGTGCCCTTGATGCCTCTGGTGTTGAAGGCAGGAACCAACGTCGTTCGAAATACGGAACTAAAAGACCAAAGAAATAATTTATAGCATATAAGATAGGGATGAGAAAAGCGAAACCAAAAAAGCGAATTCTGCTTCCGGATCCAAAGTATAAAGATCCTATGGTTACACAATTTGTGAATAACCTGATGTTTTCCGGCAAAAAAAGTACTGCCTATGCAATATTTTACGATGCTCTTGATATAGTAGAGAAAAAAGGTAAAAATATCGAAGCTGCTTCACTCGACGTTTGGAAAAAGGCGCTTGAAAACATTACCCCCCAGGTTGAGGTTAAAAGCCGGCGTGTTGGTGGTGCAACCTTTCAGGTTCCAATGGAAATACGTGCTGAAAGGAAAGCATCAATCAGTATGAAAAACCTTATTCTTTTTGCTCGTAAACGTGGTGGGCGTTCAATGGCCGACAAATTAGCAGACGAAATATTAGCCGCTTACAACGAAGAAGGTGGCGCATATAAGAAAAAAGAAGATACTCACAGGATGGCCGAAGCCAACAAGGCATTTGCACACTTCCGCTTCTAGTGTGAGGTTTTTTGACATAAGGGATTGATTTTTATTTATAATTTATAGTTGCTAGCTGATAATTAGTATGAGTTCTGATCTGAAATATACCAGAAATATTGGGATTATGGCCCACATCGACGCCGGAAAAACCACTACATCCGAGCGCATCTTGTTCTATACAGGCCTGACCCACCGTATTGGTGAAGTACACGACGGGGCTGCTACCATGGACTGGATGGTTCAGGAGCAGGAACGCGGTATAACCATTACATCAGCAGCTACTACCACATTCTGGAAACATCAAAACCAGGAATACAAGATTAATGTTATTGACACCCCCGGCCACGTCGATTTTACTGTTGAAGTAGAACGTTCGCTTCGTGTGCTCGATGGTGCAGTTGCTGTTTTTTGTGCCGTTGGGGGCGTTGAGCCACAATCGGAAACAGTATGGCGCCAGGCCGATAAATATAAAGTTCCCCGTTTGGCCTTTGTAAATAAAATGGATCGGGTAGGTGCCGATTTTTTTGGGGTTGTCAGCCAGATTGAAGAAAAATTAGGTGCATTTCCCGTGCCTATGCAGATACCCATAGGCAGCGAAGATACTTTCCGCGGACTTGTAGATTTAATTGAACGCAGGGCAATTGTTTGGGTTGAAGATGCCGAAATGGGCATGAAATACGAATACGTTGATATACCTGCCGATCTTGTTGATACTGTTGAAGAATGGCGCGAAAAACTTGTTGAGGCCGTTTGCGAAACAGACGATGATTTGCTTGAACGTTTTCTTGAAGATCGCGAATCGATTTCGGTAGAAGAATTTATGGCTTATACCAGGCGCGCGGTTATCAACCAAAAAATTATACCGGTACTATGCGGCTCTGCGTTCAAGAATAAAGGCATACAACGACTTCTCGATGCTGTATGCGACCTTTTGCCTTCTCCAATCGATATAGAAGAAGTGCATGGGCTCGATCCGAATACCGGAAATGAAATTAGCAGAAAACCCGATGCAAAAGCCCCACTTTCGGCACTGGCATTTAAAATTGCCACCGATCCCTTTGTAGGGCGATTAGTTTTCTTGAGAATATATTCAGGTACGCTTAATGCCGGCGACACTGTTTTAAACCCGCGCACAGGAAAAAAAGAGCGTATCAACCGTTTATACCAGATGCATGCCAATAAGCAAAATCCACGCGATGTTATCGAGGCTGGAGATATTTGTGCCGGTGTTGGTTTCAAAGAACTTATTACAGGCGATACGCTATGCGATTTAAAACATCCGATATCGCTCGAATCGATGACTTTCCCCGATCCGGTTATTGGTATTGCGATTGAGCCAAAAACTAAAGGTGATATTGACAAACTTGGCATGTCCCTTGCAAAATTAGCAGAAGAAGATCCTACATTTAAGGTGAATACCGATGAAGATTCTGGCCAAACCGTAATACGCGGTATGGGCGAACTTCACCTCGAAATACTTATAGATCGCCTGAAACGCGAATTTAAGGTGGAATGTAACATAGGTGCACCCCAGGTTGCATACAAAGAAGCTCTTGTTTCGACCATTAATCATCGCGAAGTGTTTAAAAAACAGTCGGGTGGACGTGGTAAATTTGCCGATATCGTTGTGGAAATAGGCCCTGCCGATGCTGAAGTTAAAGGCCTTCAGTTTGTAAACGAAATAAAAGGCGGAAACATTCCTAAAGAATATATCCCATCGGTAGAAAAAGGTTTTAAAGAGGCCATGCGCAATGGTGTACTTGCCGGTTTCCCGTTAGAAAGCCTTAAGGTAAAACTTCTCGATGGTTCATTCCACGCAGTTGACTCTGATTCTTTATCATTCGAAATATGTGCCAAGCAGGCTTTCCGAACTGCATTAAGAAAAGGAAAAAATGTTCTGCTCGAGCCAATAATGTCGGCAGAAGTTGTTACACCTGAAGATTATATGGGCGATGTAATTGCCGATTTTAACCGCCGCCGCGGACAGGTTGAAGGAATGGAAAGCAAGGCCGGTGCACGTGTAATTAAAGCTAAGGTGCCATTGGCAGAACAATTCGGATATGTAACCGTTTTGCGTACGTTATCCTCCGGAAGGGCAACTTCAACAATGGAATTCTCGCATTACGATGAAGTTCCTGAAAACATTGCAAAAACAGTAATTGAAAATATAAAAGGTACTAAAGAATAATTTTATAGGTTTAGGAATGAGCCAGAAAATTAGAATAAAACTAAAATCATACGATCATAACCTGGTGGACAAGTCTGCCGAGAAGATCGTGAAAACTGTAAAAAGTACAGGGGCCGTAGTTAGCGGGCCAATCCCACTGCCTACGCACAAAAGGGTGTTTACGGTATTGCGTTCAACCTTTGTAAATAAAAAATCAAGGGAACAGTTCCAATTATCGTCCTACAAACGCCTGTTGGATATTTACAGTTCCACACCAAAAACAATCGACGCTCTTATGAAATTAGAGTTGCCAAGTGGTGTTGAAGTAGAAATAAAAGTGTGAACGAAGTAAAAGCTTTATAAAATGCCTGGATTAATAGGAAAGAAAGTTGGGATGACTTCCATTTTCGATGAAAATGGGTTAAATGTACCATGTACGGTGCTTGAAGTCGGCCCTTGTACAGTAACCCAGATTAAAACCGTGGAAACCGACGGATACAATGCGGTGCAGCTTGCTTTCGACGATAAAAAGGAGAAAAATACTCCTAAAGCAATGTTGGGCCACTTTAAAAAAGCCGGTACTACTCCAAAACGTAAGGTTATTGAGCTGAAAGGTTTTGTGAAGGACTGGAAACCCGGCGATGTAATTACCGTTGATTATTTTAATAACGATATTTGGCTTGATGTTAAAGCCAATTCAAAAGGTAAAGGGTTTCAGGGCGTAGTAAAGCGCCATGGTTTCAGTGGTGTAAACGATGCCACTCACGGTCAGCATAACCGCGGTCGTGCTCCTGGTTCGCTTGGAGCTTCGTCGTTCCCTTCAAGGGTTTTTAAAGGAATGCGAATGGCCGGGCAAGACGGGAACAAAGCTGTAAAAATCCTCAACCTGAAAGTAGTTAAGATTATTCCGGAACAAAATATTCTAATGTTAAAAGGTTCTGTTCCCGGAGCTAATGGGTCGTATGTAATAATAGAGAAATAATGGAACTAGCAGTATTAAATACCGCAGGAAACGATACCGGTAAAAAGGTTCAGCTAAAAGAAACAATTTTTGCAATTGAACCCAATGACCATGCAATTTATCTTGACGTAAAGCAACATCTTGCCAATAAGCGTCAGGGAACCCACAAGTCGAAAGAACGTGGTGAAGTTGCTGGCAGCACCCGTAAGATTAAACGGCAGAAAGGTACCGGTGGTGCACGCGCAGGCAGCATTAAGTCGCCTACAATTCGTGGGGGGGGGCGTATTTTTGGCCCGCAGCCCAGGGACTATAGCATTAAACTTAACAAAAAAGTAAAACAACTTGCAAAAAATTCGGCTTTGAGCTATAAAGCTAAACAACAGTCGATTATGGTTGTTGAAGACTTCTCGTTCGAAGCACCGAAAACCAAAGATTTTGTAAACGTTCTTAATAACTTGAAAATTAGCGATAAAAAATCGCTGATGGTGTTGAACGAACCAAATAAAAACATATATTTGTCGTCGCGAAATTTTGAGGGTTCAAAAGTTGTAACAATCTCAGAATTAAATACATACGACATACTGAATTGTTCAAGCCTTGTGTTTATCGAGAGTACTCTGAACGAATTACAGAAAGAAGATTAGTTTGACGAAAACAAAATAAAGAAATGGACATCTTACTGAAGCCCATAGTGACTGAAAAATTAACTGCTCAAGCAGAAAAGCTGAATAGGTACGGGTTTGTTGTCAGCCGTCGTGCCAATAAAATTCAGATAAAAAAAGCAGTTGAAGACATGTACGGGGTAACTGTCGAAAACGTAAACACCATGGTGTATGCCGGTAAAAACAAATCGAGATATACACGTACCGGAATTATCGAAGGAAGAAAAAATTCTTTCAAAAAGGCAATAGTTACTTTAGCACAAGGCGAGACAATTGATTTCTACAGCAATATCTAAGAAATTATGGCAGTTAGAAAATTTAAACCTGTAACACCAGGTCAGAGACATAAGATAATAAGTACCTACGACGAGGTTACTACAAGTACTCCTGAAAAGTCACTGCTTGTCCCAATTAAAAGAACAGGTGGGCGCAACAATCAGGGTAAAATGACCATGCGCTATATTGGCGGTGGACATAAAAGAAAATACCGTATTATCGATTTTCTTCGCAACAAAGACGGAGTGGCCGCAACTGTTGAATCGGTAGAGTACGATCCAAACCGTACTGCCCTTATAGCGCTTGTTGTTTACGAAGATGGTGAAAAACGTTATATACTTGCACCGAACGGAATTAAAGTAGGGCAGACAATTAGGTCTGGCAAAGGCATAGCCCCTGAGGTTGGAAATGCCCTAACCCTTGACGAAATTCCACTTGGGACACTGGTACACAACATTGAACTTCGTCCGGGACAAGGTGGTATTTTGGCCAGAAGTGCAGGTTCGTACGGCCAGTTAACATCCAGGGACGGAAAGTTTGCTATCATAAAGCTTCCTTCAGGCGAATCGCGAATGGTTCTTACAACCTGCAGGGCTACTGTTGGCAGTGTTTCAAATTCTGATCATGGGCTGGAAAAATCCGGAAAAGCCGGGCGTAACCGTTGGTTAGGCCGCAGGCCCAGGGTACGCGGTGTTGTTATGAACCCGGTAGATCACCCCATGGGTGGTGGCGAAGGCCGTGCATCGGGCGGGCATCCGCGTTCACGTAAAGGTATTCCTGCCAAAGGTTACAAAACACGTGCTAAACGCAAAAGTTCCGATAAGTATATTGTAGAAAAAAGAAAAACAAAAAACAACTAAGATCTAGGATATGAGTCGTTCGTTGAAAAAAGGCCCATTCATTGATTTCAAACTCGAAAAACGAGTTGTTGGAATGAACGAATCGAGTAAAAAGCAGGTAGTAAAAACTTGGTCGAGACGATCAATAATCTCACCTGATTTTGTGGGTCACACCATAGCTGTTCATAACGGCAACAAATTTATCCCTGTATATGTAACCGAAAACATGGTTGGCCACAAACTCGGCGAGTTTGCACCAACACGTATTTTCAGGGGTCATGGTGGCAAACAGAAGTAATAGCTGTTAATACTGTAAAAGATTTTTGAAATGGGAGCACGTAAAAGAAATAGAGCTGAACAACGCAAAGAAGTTAAAAAAAGCATATCAATGGCCATGTTGCGCAATTGCCCTACATCGCCCAGGAAAATGCGTTTAGTTGCCGATATGGTTCGCGGAAAGGAAGTGAACCAGGCACTCGATATGCTTAAGTTCAACCCCAAAGACGCTTCGCGCAGGCTTGAAAAATTAGTTCTGTCGGCAGTTGCGAACTGGCAGGCTAAAAACGATGGCGCACGTATCGAAGACAGCAAACTGGTTGTCAAAGAAATTGCTGTTGACTCGGCAAGAATGCTTAAACGCGTTCAACCGGCACCACAAGGGCGGGCCTACAGGGTGCGTAAACGTTCAAACCATGTAAGGGTTGTATTGGGCGCACCCGATGTTGCCGAAACTACGGCAAAAGAAAAATCAACTAACGACACTCAAACAAAATAAGATTAATGGGACAAAAAGTTAATCCGATAAGCAATCGGCTTGGAATTATCAAAGGTTGGGATTCCAATTGGTTTGGTGGCAAAAATTATTCCGATAAGCTCGCTGAAGATCAAAAAATACGCACTTATCTGAATGCACGTCTGGCTAAAGCCAGTGTGTCGAAAATAATTATTGAGCGTACACTCAAACTAATCACTGTAACTGTTAACACCGCCCGTCCGGGTATTATAATCGGTAAAGGCGGACAGGAAGTCGATAAGTTGAAAGAAGAATTAAAGAAAATTACCAGTAAAGAGGTACAGATAAATATATTCGAGGTAAAACGCCCCGAACTTGATGCAACCATTGTTGCCAACAATGTTGCCCGTCAGCTGGAAGGACGTATTTCATACCGCCGGGCCATTAAAATGGCCATTGCCTCTACCATGAGAATGGGCGCCGAAGGGATTAAAATAATGATTTCAGGCAGGCTTGGTGGTGCAGAAATGGCACGTTCCGAAATGTTCAAAGAAGGACGTACCCCATTGCACACCCTAAGGGCCGATATCGATTACGCCCTGGGCGAAGCCCATACCAAAGTTGGTGTTATTGGCATCAAAGTATGGATTTGCAAAGGGGAGGTATATGGAAAACGCGACTTGTCGCCCAATGTTGGTGCCACCAAAAATGTTCCGGCAACAGCCGGTGGCGGGCGTCCAAAAAGCGGCAAACGCAGGAAAAAACAACAACAATAATTTTTTTAGATTACAGCTTAATACAATATAGAAATGCTACAGCCTAAGAAAGTAAAATTTAGAAGAAGGCAAAAGGGCCGCATGAAAGGCAATGCTCAGCGTGGCAATCAGTTATCGTTCGGTTCGTTTGGCATCAAAGCATTGGAAAGCTGCTGGTTAACAGGACGTCAAATTGAGGCAGCGCGTCAGGCAGTAACCCGTTACATGAAGAGGGAAGGACAGATATGGATACGTGTTTTCCCCGACAAGCCGATAACAAAGAAACCAGCCGAAGTTCGTATGGGTAAAGGTAAAGGTGCACCCGAAGGCTTTGTTTTCCCGGTAACCCCCGGCCGTATAATCATCGAAGCAGAAGGGGTGCCATTGGAAATTGCTAAAGAAGCCCTAAGGCTTGGTGCCCAGAAATTACCGGTTACTACGCGGTTTATTGTTCGTCGCGATTATGTAGAAAATTAAATATTGGAGAAATGAAAGCATCAGAATTGCGTGAACTAACAGAGAAAGAGATTCTCGAGCAAATAGAAAACGAAAAAAGTTTTCTGGCCAAGCAGCGCCTCAACCATGCTGTATCGCCGCTCGACAACCCCTTAAAACTTAAGGAATCGCGTAAAAACGTAGCCAGGTTAATGACAGTGCTGCGTGAAAAACAACTTAAAGAAGAAAACAAGTAAAGGACAGCATACACAATGGAAAAGAGAAATCTTAGAAAAGAGCGTATAGGTGTGGTTGTCAGCAATAAAATGGAGAAATCGATAGTTATTGCTGTTAAACGAAAAGTAAAACACCCTATATATCACAAGTTTGTGAACAAAACAACCAAACTGGCAGCTCATGACGAGAAAAATGAGTGTAACATCGGTGATGTTGTTCGCATAATGGAAACTCGGCCTCTAAGCAAAAATAAATGTTGGAGATTAGTTGAAATCATTGAAAGAGCGAAATAGCCATGATACAGCAAGAATCAAGATTAGCAGTAGCAGATAACAGCGGCGCCAAAGAAGTGCTTTGTATAAGGGTACTCGGTGGCACAAGAAAAAAATATGCTTCCATTGGCGATACAATTGTAGTTACTGTAAAAAGCGCAATTCCCTCGGGAGATATCAAAAAAGGAACGGTGAGCAAAGCGGTTGTAGTGCGCACAAAAAAAGAGATACGCCGTAACGATGGTTCGTATATCCGCTTCGACGACAACGCAGTAGTACTGCTCAACAATACTGGCGAAATTCGCGGAACACGTATTTTCGGACCAGTTGCCAAGGAGTTGCGCGAAGAATACATGAAGATTGTTTCACTGGCCCCTGAAGTTTTATAATTAATTGTAAGTCCGATGCAGAAGAAATTACATATTAAAAAAGGCGATAATGTTTTCGTTAACGCCGGGGAGTACAAAGGAAAAAAAGGCCGTGTACTGGAAGTGATCAAAGAAAAAAACAGGGCAATTGTAGAAGGCATTAATATGATTAAGAAACATACCAAGCCTAATTCAAAAAACCCTAATGGCGGAATAATTGAAAAAGAAGCTGCCATTCATGTTTCAAACCTTAATGTTGTCGATCCATCAACCGGCACCCCTTGCAGGCTTGGTAGAAAAACCGGCGAAAACGGCAAATTGGTACGATATTCTAAAAAATCTGGAGAGGAGATTAAATAATGACCTACGTAGCAACGCTTAAGAAAAAATACAGCGAAGAAATAATACCTGCACTAAAAAAAGAGTTTTCATACTCGTCGGTAATGCAGGTTCCAAAGCTGAAAAAAATTGTTATCAACCAGGGTGTTGGACAAGCTGTTGCCGATAAAAAGCTTATCGACATGGCTCAGGCCGAACTTAGCCTTATTGCCGGGCAAAAAGCAATTCTTACCTACTCGAAAAAAGATATATCGAACTTTAAGCTTAGGAAGAAAATGCCTATCGGTGTTAAAGTTACCCTTCGCCGCGATAAAATGTATGAATTTCTCGAAAGGCTTATTGCTGTGGCATTGCCCCGTATTCGCGATTTTAAAGGCATTGAAAGCAAACTCGACGGGCGTGGGAATTATACCCTCGGAATCAGCGAGCACATCATTTTCCCTGAAATTGATATTGATAAAATAAACAAAATTCTTGGCTTGGAAATAACTTTTGTTACATCGGCCAATAACGATGAAGAAGCATACGCTTTGCTTAAGGAATTCGGGTTACCATTTAAAAATATTAAAAAGAACTAGAATATGGCAAAAGAATCAATGAAGGCACGTGAGGTTAAACGCGCCAAACTTGTAGCCAAATATGCCGAAAAAAGGAAGCAGTTAAAAGAAGAAGGCGACTTTCAGGCACTTAGCTTATTGCCCCGTAACTCTAATCCTATACGTTTACATAACAGGTGCAAACTTACCGGAAGGCCAAAAGGATATATGCGCCAGTTTGGTGTAAGCAGGATTTGTTTCAGGGAAATGGCATCTCAAGGATTAATCCCGGGAATTAAAAAAGCAAGCTGGTAATAATATTAGATATAGATAAATTAAGAAATATGGTTACTGATCCAATAGCAGATTATCTTACCAGAATTCGGAACGCCGTTATGGCGCGCCATAAAGTGGTTGAGATCCCGGCTTCAAATTTAAAGAAAGATATTACCCGCATCCTTCACGACAAAGGGTATATACTTAACTACAAATTTGTAAACGAAGGCCCACAGGGAGTGATTAAAATAGCTTTGAAATATCACCCTGAAACAAAAACCCCTGCCATTAAAGGCATAGACAGGGTTAGTAAGCCCGGTTTAAGAAAATATGCTGGCTCCGAAGAAATGCCACGCGTATTAAATGGCCTGGGAATTGCCGTAGTATCTACCTCGCAAGGGGTAATGACTGATAAAGAAGCCCGCACAAAAAACATTGGCGGGGAAGTATTGTGTTATGTTTATTAATCAGGAGGCGGAAAAATGTCAAGAATAGGTAAATTGCCCATTGCTTTGCCAAAAGGTGTCAGCGTAAATGTTACCAAAGATAACAGTGTTACGGTTAAAGGCCCGCTTGGTGAACTCACACAGAAAATCGACCCTGATATTAAGGTAGAGATTAACGAAACCGAGCTTGTAGTTACAAGGCCTACCGAGCAAAAAAGGCATAAAGCCATGCATGGGCTTTACAGGTCTATACTAAACAACATGGTTGAAGGTGTTTCTAAAGGGTTTAAAATAGAGCAGGAAATTGTTGGTGTTGGATATAAAGCAGAAGCTAAAGGCCAGGTTTTGGAAATGAGCCTTGGTTATTCGCACGATATACATTTTAAACTGCCTGCCGAAGTTAAAGTTGAAGCAAAAACCGAAAAACGCAGCAACCCTATAATTACACTAAAAAGTGCCGACAAACAACTTATAGGGCAGGTAGCTGCTAAAATTCGTTCGCTAAGGGCCCCGGAACCTTATAAAGGAAAAGGTATTAAGTTTGTAGGTGAAGAATTACGCAGAAAAGCAGGAAAATCTGCCGGTGCGAAATAAAAGTAAAACTTGAGATATTATGTCATTGACAAAAGACGAACGTAGGATACGCATTAAGCAGCGTATACGTAAAAAAATATCAGGAACACAGGAAAGGCCTCGTTTAACAGTCTTTCGCAGCAATAAGCAATTATATGCCCAGCTGGTTGACGATTTAGCCGGAAGCACACTTGTATCGGTTTCGTCGCTTGATAAAAGCCTGGCCGGACAAAAAGTAAACAAGTCTGAACAGGCAAAGCTCCTGGGCAAACTGGCTGCTGAAAAATCAAAAGAAGCAGGTATATCCGAAGTAGTATTTGACAGAAACGGTTATCTTTATCACGGCAGGGTTAAAGCATTTGCTGATGCTGCCAGGGAAGGGGGACTTAAATTCTAACCATTATGGCTACAACTATCAGAAAAGTAAAAACAACAGATTTAGAGTTAAAAGACAGGTTGGTTAGCATACAACGTGTTACCAAGGTTACCAAAGGGGGACGTACATTTAGTTTTTCGGCCATTGTAGTGGTCGGAAACGAAAATGGTATAGTTGGCTATGGTTTAGGAAAAGCAAACGAAGTAACAACAGCTATTTCAAAAGGTGTTGAAGATGCCAAGAAAAACCTCATTAAAGTTCCGGTTTTAAAAGGTACAATACCCCACGAACAATACGCTAAATTTGGCGGTGCCAATGTATTCCTGAAACCTGCATCAAGTGGTACAGGGGTAAAGGCAGGGGGTGCTATGAGGGCAGTGCTCGAGAGTGTTGGTGTTACCGACGTTCTTGCAAAGTCGAAAGGTTCTTCGAACCCACACAACCTTGTTAAAGCCACTTTTGCCGCTTTGCTCGAACTTCGTGATGCATACACTGTTGCACAGCACAGGGGTGTTAAACTCGATAAAGTTTTTAACGGTTAATGACTACAAAAATGGCTAAAATAAAAATTACCCAGGTACGCAGCGATATAGGCAGTCCTAAAAGGCAAAAGCTTACCCTTGAGGCTTTGGGGCTCCGTAAAATTAACAAATCGGTAGAAATCGAAGCCACACCACAGGTTTTAGGTATGGTTACCGCTGTAAGACATTTAGTAAAAGTTGATCAACTATAAAAATTACAACACGAGATGGATTTAAGTAATTTAAAACCGGCGGAAGGCTCAATTAAACGCGAAAAACGTATTGGCAGGGGCCAGGGTTCAGGCCATGGCGGAACCAGTACACGTGGACATAAAGGGGCTAAATCACGTTCGGGTTATTCAAGAAAAATTGGTTTCGAGGGCGGGCAGATGCCTTTGCAACGCCGTGTGCCCAAATTTGGCTTTAACAATAAAAACCGCGTTGAATATAAAGGTATCAATATTTCTACCTTACAAAACCTTGCCGAGAAAAACAATGTCAGTGAAATTGATGTGCAAACCCTTATTAATGCAGGGTTAGCTGCAAAGTCCGATCTAATAAAAATTCTTGGCAAAGGCGAGCTTAAAACAAAACTTATTGTAAAAGCGCACGCATTTTCAAAGTCAGCCCAGGCTGCAATAGAATCTTTACAGGGAACTGCCGAAAAAATCTAATCGAATGAAAAGGTTTATTGAAACATTAAAGAATATCTACAAAATTGAAGATCTCAGGACAAGGATTTTATATACCCTTGGAATTCTTGTTATTTACCGTTTGGGTTCTAAAGTAGTATTGCCAGGGGTTAACCCAAACATGCTGGAGGCATTGGAGTCACGAACCCAGCAAGGTGTTTTAGGGATTCTTGACATGTTTTCCGGTGGGGCCTTTTCTTCAGCTTCGATTTTTGCTTTAGGCATAATGCCTTATATCTCTGCATCAATTGTTATTCAGCTTCTCGGCATTGCTGTGCCTTATTTTCAAAGGTTACAGCGAGAAGGAGAAAGCGGCCGCAGAAAAATGAACCAGATTACCCGTTATCTTACTTTGGGTATTTTGTTATTACAGGCTCCAAGTTATCTCACACAAATACCTCTTGAAGCGAGGGTTATCGGTGGGTTGTATTTTACCATAAGCTCGGTTATCATACTTGCTACCGGCACCATGTTTGTTATGTGGCTCGGAGAACGAATTACCGATAAAGGAATTGGCAATGGTATATCACTAATAATTATGATTGGTATTATAGCGCGCCTGCCGTTTTCTGTGGTTGGCGAATTTACCAGCCGTATGTCAGGCATGGGCGGGCCAATTGTTTTTATCTTAGAAATTGTTTTCCTTTTCCTTGTATTTGTTGTTACTATTTTATTGGTGCAAGGTACCCGCAAAATACCTGTACAATATGCCAAGCGAATTGTAGGCAACAAACAGTACGGCGGGGTAAGGCAGTATATTCCTTTAAAAGTTAATGCTGCTGGTGTAATGCCAATAATTTTTGCACAGGCAATTATGTTCCTGCCCTTAACTTTTGTGCAATATGGTAGCAGCGAAGAAGTTCCAGGCTTTATTGTGGCTTTTACAAACTTTACCGGATTTTGGTATAACTTTGTATTTGCCCTGTTAATTATAGCTTTTACCTATTTTTACACAGCAATAACAATAAACCCGCAACGTTTGGCCGAAGATATCCGTAAAAACGGCGGGTTTGTCCCCGGTGTAAAACCAGGGAAGAAAACAGTTGAATATTTCGATAATATTTTGTCGAAAATTACGCTACCGGGTTCAATTTTCCTGGCATTTGTTGCAATTTTGCCTGCATTTGCCATGATATTGAAGGTCAATAACAGTTTTGCCCAGTTTTATGGCGGAACATCGTTACTAATATTGGTGGGTGTTGTTATGGATACCCTTCAGCAGATAGAGGCCCAGTTATTATCGCGGCACTACGACGGTCTTATGAAGACCGGAAAAGTAAAAGGCCGTGCTGGGGCATTGGCATCGGTTTAATAGCGTAGATAAGGTTCTTTGATGATAAATATTCGGACAGCGGAAGAGATTGAAATAATTCGCGAATGTAATTTGTTGGTTTCAAAAACCCTGGGCTTACTTAAAAAGCATATAAAACCAGGGGTTAAAACTGTAGAACTCGACAAAATAGCAGAAGAATTTATCCGCGACAATAATGCCGAGCCAGGGTTTCTGGGGTACCAGGGGTATCCAAAAACTTTGTGTACTTCTGTTAACAACCAGGTTGTACACGGGATACCATCGGATTATGTTCTTGCCGAAGGCGATATTGTTTCAATTGATTGCGGTGTTAAAAAGAACGGGTATTACGGCGACACTGCCTATTCCTTTGCAGTTGGGGCAATCGGAACCGACAAGGAACGCTTGCTGAGAATTACACGGGAATCGCTTTTCGAAGGTATTAAAGTTGCACTGCCCGGAAACAGGACTGGCGATATTGGTTTTGCTGTACAGCAATACTGCGAAAATGCCGGATATTCTGTAGTTCGAGAGCTAGTTGGGCACGGATTGGGAAAAAACCTTCATGAAGCGCCAGAAGTTCCAAATTATGGAAAACGCGGCAAAGGGCACAAGCTAGCTGAAGGAATGGTTATCTGCATCGAGCCCATGATAAATATGGGGCGTAAAGAGGTGATTCAGGAAAAAGACGGCTGGACAATTCGCACGCGCGATAAAATGCCCTCGGCACATTTTGAACTTGCCATTGCAATACAAAAAGGGGCACCGGATATTTTATCGACTTTTAAATATATAGAAGAAGAATAGACAGAAAATATATGGCCAAACAACCATCGATTGAGCAGGATGGAGTGATTAAAGAAGCGCTCTCAAATGCAATGTTCCGGGTAGAACTTCAAAACGGACATGTGATTACTGCGCATATTTCAGGTAAAATGCGTATGAATTACATTAAAATTTTGCCCGGCGATAAAGTTAAGGTTGAGATGTCGCCATACGATTTAACAAAAGGAAGAATTTCTTACAGATATAAATAAAGATTAACTATGAAAGTTAGAGCATCTTTAAAGAAAAGATCAGCAGACGACAAAATTGTAAAAAGAAAAGGCCGTTTGTATGTTATTAACAAGAAAAACCCTAAGCATAAAGGCAGACAGGGTTAATAATTCGTAATAAATAAATTGATTCTATTATATGGCTAGAATTGTTGGTGTCGATTTACCAAAAAACAAAAGAGGAGAAATAGGTTTAACCTATATCTATGGTATCGGACGTAGCACTGCCCAGAAAATCCTTACCAAGGCAGGTATCGACTGGAACAAAAAAGTAAACGATTGGGACGATAACGATATTAACGCTATCAGGCAAATCGTTGGCGACGAAGTTAAAGTTGAAGGTGAATTACGTTCGCAGGTACAATTGAATATTAAACGACTGATGGATATCGGTTGCTATCGTGGTGTGCGCCACCGTCTCGGATTACCTGTGCGCGGACAGAGCACAAAAAATAACGCCCGCACCCGTAAAGGTCGTAAGAAAACAGTTGCTAACAAGAAGAAAGCTACCAAATAATTTTAGGATATGGCTAAGAAGACAGGTACAAGTAAGAAAAAAGTTGTTAAGGTTGAACCTCTGGGTCAGGCACATGTTCATGCTTCGTTTAATAACATAATTGTTTCGCTGACAAATGCCCAGGGGCAGGTTATATCCTGGTCGTCGGCCGGTAAAATGGGTTTCAAAGGTTCGAAAAAGAACACCCCTTATGCGGCCCAGATGGCTGCCCAGGATTGTGCTAAAACAGCATACGACCAAGGGCTCCGTAAAGTGAAGGTTTTTGTTAAAGGTCCCGGTGCCGGGCGTGAATCGGCTATTCGTACAATCCATTCCAACGGTATTGAAGTAACTGAAATTGTCGATGTTACACCTATGCCGCATAATGGATGCCGTCCACCTAAAAGAAGAAGAGTATAATTTGATAACGTTTTAAAGAGAAATAAATGGCAAGATATGTAGGACCAAAAACCAAGATCGCCAGAAAATTTGGTGAAGCGATCTATGGAGCCGATAAATATTTTGAGAAAAAAAATTACCCTCCAGGTTTTCACGGGGCCAGCAAAAAACGCAGGAAAACCTCAGAATACGGGCTTCAACTTAAAGAAAAACAAAAAGCTAAATATACTTACGGTATTTTAGAACGCCAGTTTGCAAATGCTTTCCAAAAAGCTTCGGCCAGCAAAGGTGTAACAGGCGAGGTGTTGTTGCAATTGCTCGAATCGCGCCTCGACAACCTTGTGTACCGACTTGGTATTGCTCCGTCAAGGGCTGCGGCACGCCAATTGGTAACTCATTGCCATATTGTTGTAAATAACGAGGTAATTAATGTACCTTCGGCATTATTAAAACCCGGAGACACAATTGCCGTTCGCGAAAAGTCGAAATCTCTTGAAGTTATTGTTGAATCCCTGGCATCGAGGCATGTAAATGTTTCCTGGCTTGAATGGGACAAGTCGCTTATGACTGGGAAATTCATGAGCGTTCCGCAACGCGATGAAATTCCTGAAAACATTAAAGAACAACTTAT
>JAFGQZ010000102.1 GCA_016935435.1 Bacteroidales bacterium | reverse complement strand
TCAAAGAACTTAGGGCAAATGTAGGCAATGTGCCCGCGAAATCAAAGTTTTCGGCAAACAATTCGTGCCCTTCAGAAAGCGGCGGGCCTGTTTGGTGTTTACAAGCTTTTACCCCACTTGCACCTAAAATTAAAGTTCTTTTCAAACTTGCTAATGTTTGTTTTAGATAAAACCTGTTGAATAGCAGCTTGCTGGCGAAAACAATCCAGAACCTCTTTTTTATCCTCGTTATTGGTGGGGAAAATAGTATATTTGTGCCCAAAATTATATAAAGTGCAAGAAAAAATAATCATACTTGATTTTGGGTCGCAATATACCCAGCTTATTGCCCGTCGTGTGCGCGAGTTGAATGTTTACTGCGAGATTCGCCCATATAATAAGCTTGACAAGGCCGAAAAGTCTGTAAAAGGCATTATCTTGTCGGGGAGCCCCTGTTCAGTTCGCGATACCGGGCATCCTGAACCCGACCTGGAAGGTGTTAAGGGCCGGTTGCCAATTCTGGGTATATGTTATGGCGCCCAGTATTTATCGCAGGCATTCGGGGGCGAGGTTTTGCCATCGAAACACCGCGAATATGGCCGTGCCAACCTCGAATACATTAACCATGAGTCGCCTTTGTTAAAAGGGCTTGCAAAAAACACCCAGGTGTGGATGTCGCACGGCGATACCATTGTTAAATTGCCCGGTAATTATAACATTATCGGAAGCACACGCGATGTTAAAGTTGGCGCTTACCATGTTGAAGGTGAAAATACTTTTGGGATACAGTTTCACCCCGAAGTTTACCATAGCACCGAAGGCTTAAAGCTGCTTAAAAATTTTGTGGTTGATATTTGCGGGTGCAAACAGAACTGGACCCCGGCTTCGTTTATTGAAACCACAGTTGCCGAACTTAAAAATACACTTGGCAACGATAAAGTTGTACTGGGGCTTTCGGGCGGGGTCGATTCTACTGTGGCTGCAATATTGCTGCACAAGGCCATTGGCGATAAGCTTACCTGTATTTTTGTCGATAACGGCTTATTAAGAAAAGATGAGTTTTCTAAAGTACTCGACTCATACAAGCACATGGGGTTGAATGTTATAGGGGTCGATGCTGGTGAAATATTCCTTAGCGCCCTTTCGGGAATTTCTGAACCGGAAGCCAAAAGAAAAAGCATTGGCAAAAATTTTATTGAGGTTTTCGATGCAGAGGCACACAAAATACAAGATGTAAAATGGCTCGGGCAAGGTACAATTTACCCCGATGTAATTGAATCGGTATCGGTAAACGGCCCTTCGGCCACTATTAAATCGCACCATAATGTGGGCGGGCTGCCCGATCGTATGAACTTAAAAGTTATTGAGCCCCTGAAATTGTTGTTTAAAGACGAGGTGCGAAGGGTGGGCATGGCTTTGGAAATCGATCCGAATATCTTAAACAGGCACCCTTTCCCGGGCCCGGGGCTTGCTATTCGAATACTCGGGGAAATTACCAGGGAAAAAGTTAAGGTGCTTCAGGAAGTAGATAACATATATGTTGAAGGGCTGAAGGAGTTTAACCTCTATAACGAAGTTTGGCAGGCTGCGGCAATTTTGCTCCCAGTGCAGTCGGTAGGGGTTATGGGCGACGAACGCACCTACGAAAACGTAGTGGCCCTCAGGGCCGTGTCGTCAACCGACGGAATGACCGCCGATTGGTCGCACCTGCCTTATGAGTTTCTGGCAACAATTTCAAACCGGATAATAAATAATGTGAAAGGCGTAAACCGGGTAGTTTACGACATTAGCTCTAAACCACCTGCAACTATTGAATGGGAATAAAGTTTAAAGTTTAATGTTCAAAGTTCAAAGTTCAAAGTTCAAAGTTTGATTTTTAACAGTAATAAAAACTTTGGTTTTTTGTTTTGTGCTCAAACATTGTTTAGAGTTTTAGTATATGTAAAATATTGAAAAACAGCAAATTGCAATAATGCCAAAATATATTTGAACCAGTAATAATATTGAGTTCTCAGCTATTTTTCATAAATTCATAAAATTTTTAAAATGGAAATCCTTCAGATTGAACGTACCGATAATACCCCAAAGATCGTTTTCGATCCCGATGAATTTATGTTTGTCATCAGGGGTGCATCAAGGCCGGAAAATGCCCGCAAATTTTACGAGCCGATATTAACATGGTTGGAAGGTTTTACTGCGCAGTTGCCTTCAACCTCCCAACCCTTGTCTGTTGAGGTAAAGCTTAAATATTTTAATTCGGCATCGATGAATTACCTGAACGATATTTTCAGGCTCATTGCCAAAATACATAATAACGGCAAACGCATTCTTATCGACTGGTACACCGAAGAAGATGACGATGTTATGCGACAGGCCGGCCAGGAACTATCAGAACTTTCCGGGTTGCCATTCAATTTTATCGAAGAATAATTCAAAATTTTCCCACAGTGAAGCATAATTTTTTTTTCCCGGCAATTATAGGCTTGTTGCTTTTATCCAATCAGCTTTATGGCCAGGCCATCAAACAAGGATATAAATTTGCCCGTTTTATCGATTACCTCGATTCTTATTATGTCGATTCCATTAACGCCGAAGCAATTGTCGATGGGGCAATTGTTAATATACTCGGCGAACTCGACCCGCATTCGACATACATACCCGCCGACGAATTGAAAAAAATGAGGGAACCCCTCGAAGGTAATTTTGAAGGCATAGGAATCCAGTTTAATATTCTTAAAGATACCATCTATGTTGTCGATCCCATACAGGGGGGGCCATCGCAAAGTGTAGGCATAATGGCAGGCGATAAAATAATTATGGTTGACGATGTGCCCGTAGCAGGAATTGGCATAACTAACGATGGGGTTTTTAAATTGCTCCGTGGGAAAAAAGGCACAAAAGTAAAAGTGTCGGTTCTCAGGAAGGGAAACAAAAAATTGCTCGATTTTACCATTACACGCGATAAAATTCCAATTTTCAGCATCGATGCAGCATACATGATCGATAAAAATACCGGTTACATAAAAATACTTCGCTTTTCGGCAACAACTACCGAAGAATTTAAAGTTGCAGCCGCAAAATTACGCGGACAAGGGGCCGAAAACCTGGTGCTCGATTTAACAAACAACGGGGGCGGTTACCTCGATGCTGCTGTTAATATTGCCGATGAATTTTTGCCGGCAGCAAAAACAATTGTTTATACTGAAGGTTTGCGGAGCCCGCGCAAAGATTATATAGCAACTGCCTATGGCAACTTCGAAAAGGGCAAAATAGTTGTGCTTATCGACGAAGGATCGGCCTCGGCTAGCGAAATTGTTTCGGGGGCAATTCAAGACTGGGACCGTGGCCTTGTTATCGGGCGGCGTTCTTTTGGGAAAGGACTGGTGCAGCGCGAAATGCTATTGCCCGACGAATCGGCCGTGCGCATTACCACAGCTAAGTATTATACCCCTTCAGGCCGGCTCATTCAAAAGCCTTTTAGCGGGGGCACCGAAAAGTACCACCAGGAAATCTACAACCGGTATGCACATGGAGAGCTAATGTCGATCGACAGTATTTCCTTCCCCGATTCGCTGAAATTTACAACCCTGGTCAACAAACGCACAGTTTTCGGGGGCGGGGGCATTATGCCCGACATTTTTATCCCTCTCGATACCAGTTTCTATACCGATTTTTACCGCGATATTGTTCAAAACGGCTTGTTAAACCAATTCACCCTTCAATATGTCGATGAAAACCGTGCCGGCTTGAAGAAAAAATATAAAGATTTTCCTTTGTATGACAAGGAGTTTAACATTGACGAAAAACTCTTTCAACAATTCATGTTGTTAACAGAACAAGAGGGCATTGTGGCAAATGACGAACAGGTAATGGTTTCAAAACCTCTTGTCGAAATTATGATAAAAGCCCTGATAGCTCGCGATTTATTCGGCACCGACGAATTTTACCGCATTTATAACACAACAAATAATACTTACCTCAAGGCTGTTGAAGTAATCGACAGCTGGGGCAGCTATATGTCAGAATTATTTTAGGCATGGATTTTTTTCGGGGGGCAGTGGAACTATATTGGCTTCATGGGGCCTTTTATTGGATACTTTTAAAGCACATTGAAATAATTGCAACATTAACAGGTTTTATCTACCTGCTTTATAGCATTGCAGGCGACAAAAAGCTTTGGCTGTTTGGCTTAATCAGCTCATCGTTATATGTTTATATTTGTTATGCTGCCGGAATTTATGCCGATATGGGCATTAATATTTATTATGTGCTTGTAAGCATTTATGGGTGGGCGCATTGGGCATTTTACCATAACGGGGCCACTGTTAGTGAGATGCCATACAGCAGGGCAAAAGCTCGCGAATGGCTTTTGTTGGCTGCATTTACCGGGGCAATTTATGTGGTATTGGTTTTTGTACTGAAAAAGTTCACAAACAGTACAATTCCTTATATCGACTCTTTTACCACAGCGCTTAGCGTTACTGCTACCTGGATGCTTGCCCGTAAAATGGTCGAACATTGGTTAGTTTGGATAGTTGTCGATTCAATATCGGCAGGCTTGTATATTTACAAAGGGCTTTACCCGACATCGTTTTTGTTTGGGGTTTATACTGTTTTAGCTTTATCGGGCTATAAAAGATGGATATTTAAATGGAAAGAACAACTCCGAAAATTATAATAGTAACAGGGCCCGAATCGACAGGCAAAACAACCATAGCCCGTTCGATAGCTGTGAACTATAATGTTAGTTTGGTGCCGGAATATGCCAGGGAATATATTGAAGGCCTGGGACGTAATTATAATTATAACGATATTCTTCATATCGCAAAATTTCAGCACGGGCAGTATAACGCCTGCTTAACAGAAAATAAAAATTGTATTATTGATACCTATCTGATTATTACCAAGATATGGTTCCTTTGGCACTCGGGGAATTATCCCAATTGGCTCGACAACGCAATAGCCCAGACTAAAGGGGCTATGTACCTGCTGTGCTCGCCCGACATAGAATGGGTGCCCGATAAGGTAAGGGAAAATGGAGGGGAGGCACGTAACATGCTTTTCGAAACCTATCGAAATGAATTAATAAAATTTGGGTTAAATTACTGCATTGTTAGCGGGCAAGGTGCTGAAAGGGACTACAATGCCGGCTTTTTTGCAGAAAAATATCTTAACGGACAATGAACCAAAAAAAAGACGAACAATTCGACCTGGTTGCAAAAACCTTTTATGGCTTCGAACAATTACTGGCCGACGAAATTAAATTGCTCGGGGGCACCGATGTAGAGCCCGGCCGAAGAATGGTAAAATTCAAGGGCGGCCTGGCTGTGTTGTACAAGGCAAATATATATTTGCGTACATCGCTGCGGATACTAAAAAACCTGCATTCGTTTACTATTACCAGTCAAGACGATTATTACAATGGGTTGCGCAACATTGAATGGGAAAACTATCTGGGCTTGCACCATTCATTTGCTATCGATTCTGTTGTGTTTTCAGAAATATTTAAAAACTCGCTTTTTGCCGCGCAAAGGGCCAAAGATGCTATTGTTGACAGGTTCCGCACAAAGTATGCAAAACGCCCGCTGGTCGATACAGAAAACCCCGATGTGCTCATAAATGTTCATATTTCTGATAATATTGTTACCATATCGCTCGACAGTTCGGGGGCATCGCTTCACCGACGTGGTTACCGCACAGCCGAGGGAGCAGCGCCTATTAACCAGGTGCTGGCCGCCGCCCTTATAAAACTTAGCGGCTGGGATTATAACACCCCACTTTACGACCCCATGACAGGCTCGGGCACTATTGCCATAGAAGCGGCCCTGATGGCACGTAATATTCCTCCGGGGCTTATACGTAAAGATTTTTGCTTTCAGAACTGGCCCGATTACAACAAAACCCTCTACCGGCAACTCCTCGAAGAAGTGCAGCTTGCCGACACTAAGCCACAGATATATGCCAACGATATTTCGGCCGATGTGCTCGAAATTGCCCGCCAGAATGCCTCAAAGGCTAATATTTCGAGCTTTATACGGTTTACCAATAAACCGTTTGGCGAAATTAAACCCGTATCAGGCCCCGGAACTGTTATAATTAACCCGCCATACGGCGAACGTATGAAAGAAAAAGAAATTAATGCCCTGTACAGCGATATTGGCAGCACTTTAAAAAACAAATTCGGTGGCTTTAATGCCTGGATTATCAGCAGTAACGCAAATGCCATGAAAGAAATAGGGCTAAAGCCTTTTAAAAAGTTTAAAGTGTTAAATGGCAGCCTCGAGTGTACCTACTCAGGCTTTGAACTCTTCGCCGGAAATTATAAAGAATTTAAAACATCGCGTCTGTAAATTTTGTTATTTTCGGCATATCTTGTTAAAAAGTATAGAAAGCCGTGAAAATATATTTGTTATATTTATAGAAAATTGAAGTGTACGTAAACACAGGTAGTATTACTTAAAAGATTTTTTCTATATTTGTTTTGCCTACTAATTAAAAGCATGAAATAAAAGGCTTCTATGAGCTTTAACATCAACGAATATTATTACAAGTTAAGTCAGGGCGATGTACTTCTTGCATATAAAGGGAGCATAACCTCGGAATTAATTAATGAAGTTTTAGAGGCAGTTGAAGAAAAGCTCGAGAAGGTAAATGAATCGGGAAAAACCAGAAAAAAGCTCTATAACGTGCTGGTTGAGAGTATGCAAAACCTCTTTCACCACATCGAAGAAACCCACGAAGGCATAAACGAAGACCTGGAACCAAAATTTGGTGTATTGGTGGTAGAACGCGACGGTGAAAAATATAAAGTTATTACAGGTAATTTTATCAATAATAAAAAAATTAAGTTCTTAAAAGAAAAAATTGATAAAATAAATTCAATGTCGAAAGATGAGTTGAAAGATATGTACAAGTTTATCCTCAACCACCAGAAAATTTCGGCAAAAGGAGGCGGTGGCCTTGGATTGGTTGACATTGCCCGCAAAACCGGCAACGATATATTATACGAATTTTATCCGTATAACAATGATTACTCGTTTTTTAATTTAATTATTGAAATTTAACACATTATCAAGATATTGATATGGAACCATTGATAATTGAAGGTACGCAAAAAACCCCGGCCGTTGAGTTTAATCCGGTAAAAGGGGTTTTGGAAATTAAGGGCCGGTCGATCCCGGAAAATTCAATTGAGTTTTATAAACCTTTAGTTGACTGGCTTGAGGATTATTCAGCATCGCCTGCCTCTAAAACTGTTGTAAATGTCCATCTCGAGTATTTCAATACCAGCTCATCGAAGTGTATCCTCGATGTGTTCAAAAAACTTGAATCGTTGCACAAGAGCAATAACGTTGTGGAAATAAACTGGTATTACGAAGAAGACGATGAAGATATGCTCGAGGCCGGAGAAGATTACGAATCTATTATTAGGGTGCCCTTTAAAATGATTGAAATTGTCGATTGATATTATAATATTATTTTCAATTTATAGCTGAGACTAAAAAGTTTTCAGCTTTTTTTTTGTAAAAAAAAATTATAAAAGTAAAAAATACTTTTATATTTGTACTTACTTTAATTATTATCAAATTATGAAAACTGGACAATACAATCACTCAGCACATCTTGTTGCAATAGATTGTATAATTCTGGGGTATGAGAATACCGAACTAAAACTTTTGTTGTTTAACCGTAAAATTGAGCCGGCCAAAGGAGGTTGGTCGTTGGTAGGAGGCTGGGTAGAGCCTGACGAATCGGTAGAAACGGCAGCAAGGCGCGTTACTTATAAAATTAGCGGGTTAAAAGAGGTGTACCTCGAACAGGTGCATGTTTTCTCGGAACCACAACGCGACCCTGGCGGGAGGGTAATAAGTGTGGCATTTTACGCCCTTATGCCCATCGATAAACACGACCGGGAACTGGTGGAAAGCCATGGGGCCAAATGGTTTTCGCTAAACGAACTGCCCGAACTTATTTTCGACCACCAGGAAATGCTTAATATGGCACTCGAAAAATTAAGGCTGAAGGCCAGCTTCGAACTTATTGGCCGGTCGCTTTTGCCCGAAAAGTTTACATTGCTTCAAATTAGGCAATTATACAATGCCATATACCAAAAAGAATTCGATCCGGGCAACTTCCGGAAAAAAATATTATCGATCAAAGTACTAGAGAAACTAACCAGTAAAAATACAAGTGAATCAAGAAAAGGAGCTTTTAATTACAGGTTTAAAAAAGTTCTGCCACCTTACAGGGTAAATGCTTTGGTTAAATATTAATTGGTAAAAATTTAAAATGCACCTGATGGAAAAGGAAATTAAGAACAAGTTTATTGGGGCCTTCAACAAAGAACCCCTTATGGTTAGCGCTCCCGGGCGGATAAACATTATTGGCGAACACACCGATTATAATATGGGGTTTGTGTTGCCTGCTGCCATTGACAAGCATATTGTATTTGCCATTGCCGAAAACGGAAGCCAGATGCACCGGCTTATATCGTACGATTTGAACGATGAAATTGATGTTCCGGCAAATTCAATTGAAAAAACCGAAAAGCACTGGGCTAATTATTTGGTTGGTGTTATTGCCCAAATACAGAAAATGGGCAAAACCCTTTCTGGTGTCGATTGTGTTTTTGGCGGGAATATTCCATTAGGTGCCGGGCTTTCGTCGTCGGCAGCCCTCGAAACTGGTTTTGCTTTTGCGCTTAACGAAGTTTTTAACCTTGGCTTGTCGAAAATAGAGATAGTTAAACTGTCGCAAATGGCCGAGCATGAATATGCCGGTGTGAAATGCGGAATAATGGATCAGTTTGCAAGTGTTTTCAGTGAGCAGGACAAAGTTATTAAACTCGATTGCCGTTCGCTGGAATACAAATTATACCCCTTTAAGCTCGATGGTTACGATATAATTTTGTGCGATACACAGGTAAAACATTCATTGGCTTCATCGGAATACAATACCCGTCGCCACGAATGCGAAAGCGGAGTTGCCATTCTTCAGAAATATAACCCCAAAATCCAAAGCCTGCGCGATGTGTCGCCCGAATTGCTATATCAGCATAAAAGCGAATTCAACCCAACTGTTTATAAAAGGTGCAAATTTGTTGTTGAGGAAATTAAAAGGCTTACCGATGCTTGTGAAGCGCTTGAAAGAAACGATTTGGCCACTGTTGGCAAACTCATGTATAGCACCCACTATGGGCTCAGGGACGAATACGAGGTAAGTTGCAGCGAACTTGATATACTGGTAGATATTGCTGAAAAATCGGGCGCAGTTATCGGATCGCGAGTTATGGGGGGTGGTTTTGGCGGTTGCACTATTAACATAGTTGACAAAACAAAAACAAACGAATTTATCGACATAGCAACAAAGGGTTATAAAGCCCAAACCGGCCTCGACCTTTTGGTTTATAACGTCAGTATCAAACAGGGCACTAGCATTATTAATTAAATTGCCCGGCTTGTAAAATCAATAAATAAAGCTGAATGGATCAATTCGAATTTACCGAACATACCCATCGGAGGTACAACCCCTTAACCGGCGAATGGGTACTGGTGTCGCCACACCGTACAAAAAGGCCCTGGCAGGGAAAAGTTGAAAAAATTAACGAAGGGCGCAGGCCGCAATACGAAAAGGCTTGTTATTTGTGCCCGGGGAACGATAGGGCAGGTGGGGCAAAAAACCCTGCATATTCAAGTGTGTTTGTTTTTCAAAACGATTTTAGCGCCCTTGTTCCCGATGTGCCTGCCGGTAGCTTTTTTAAGGGCGATTTGTTCAGGGCTGAAAGCGAAAAAGGGTTTTGCAAGGTAATTTGTTTTTCGCCCCGCCACGATCTGACAATTCCGGAAATGGAAGTTGCCGATATAAGAAAAGTTGTTGATGTGTGGTGCGATGAATATCAGCAAATTGGGGCAATGGACTACATAAACTATGTGCAGATATTCGAAAATAAAGGCGATATTATGGGGTGCAGCAACCCTCACCCACATGGGCAAATTTGGGCGCAAAATTCTATTCCGGTAGAGCCGGCCAAAGAAATGGCCATGCAAAAAGCTTATTTTGCTAAGCATAACCGCAGCCTTTTAGCCGATTACCTGGCCGATGAAGAAATTTCGGGTGAACGAATTGTTGCCTCAAACCAACATTTTATTGCTTTAGTGCCTTTTTGGGCTGTTTGGCCTTATGAATGTATGGTTGTCAGCCGCAGGCATGTACAAAACATTTGTCAGCTTAACGATGATGAAAAAACAGCTCTTGCCGATATTTACAAGAAGGTTACCATTATGTTCGACAACCTTTTCGAAATATCGTTCCCTTATTCGGCAGGCTTGCACCAGGCACCTACCGATGGGCTGGAACACCCCGAATGGCACCTGCACATGCATTTCTATCCTCCACTTTTGCGTTCAGCAACTGTAAAAAAATTTATGGTTGGGTACGAAATGCTGGCTAACCCCCAGCGCGACATTACGCCCGAGCAAAGTGCGGAAAGGTTGCGCTCGCTGCCAAAAACACATTATAATGCAATTTAGTAAGTGTTTTTGAGTGGTTATGAGTATCACAAATTAAAATATTTTTGTGACCGTTTGAAATTATTAACTCCTTAACTAAGAATATTACATGAATGCAAGTTTTGCTTTAAGTTGGTTAGATTACGCAATTATGCTAATCTATTTTGTATTTGTCCTGGGTATTGGATGGGCGCTTAAAAAATACATGAAAGATGCTTCTGCCTTCCTCGAGGCCGGTCGCTCGCTTCCTGCATGGGTTACAGGCCTTGCCTTTATTTCGGCAAACCTGGGGGCCCTGGAGGTAATTGGCATGGCTGCCTCTGGTGCAAAGTATGGCTTGGCCACTGTGCACTTCTATTGGATTGGGGCTATCCCGGCAATGATTTTCCTGGCAATTTTTATGATGCCTTTTTATTATGGGTCGAAAGCCAGGTCGGTGCCGGAATATCTTAAACTCCGTTTCGATGAAAAAACCAGGGGGCTGAATGCCGTTTCATTTGCCATTATGACCATTTTTGCTTCGGGTATTTCAATGTATGCCCTGGCATTGTTGTTAGAAAACCTTTTGGGGTGGAATTTCCATTTAAGCCTCATTATTTCAGCAGTTATTGTTTTGGTTTATACCTATCTGGGCGGACTAAGCTCGGCCATTTACAACGAAGTACTGCAATTCTTCCTAATAGTAATTGGTTTTCTTCCGCTGGTAATTCTTGGGCTTATTCATGTGGGTGGCTGGGAAGGCATGGTTGCCAACATGAACTCGCCCGAACTTGCCCACTCCTGGAAACATATTGGCCCGCAACATGAAATGGGCAGCTGGATGGGCATAGTATTCGGTTTGGGCTTTGTGCTTTCGTTCGGTTACTGGTGTACCAACTTTTTGGTGGTGCAGCGTGCCATGGCTGCCGGCTCAATGAGCGCTGCCAGAAAAACCCCGCTTATTGGCGCTATTCCGAAAATGTTTATCCCGTTTCTTGTAATTGTTCCCGGTATGATTGCCATTGCATTGCTTAACATGGCCGACTCCGGCTATGCCCTGCCGCTTAAAGGAAACAGTTACGACTACGACCTTGTTATTCCTTCGCTGTTGCAGTATTACCTGCCCACAGGGGTGCTCGGTTTGGGCTTAACTGCGCTAATGGCCTCGTTTATGTCGGGCATGGCCGGAAACGTTACGGCTTTCAATACAGTTTTTACCTACGATATTTACCAAAGCTATATTAAACCAAACAAATCGGACAAACATTACCTGAGGGTTGGGCAGATTACAACCATTGTTGGCGTTGGTGTAAGTATTTTAACAGCTTACGTTGCAGCTATGTTTAACAATGTAATGGACTTCCTCCAGCTGATTTTTGCCTTTATAAATGCCCCATTGTTTGCAACTTTCGTATTGGGTATGTTTGCCAAACGCACTACCGGGCATGGCGCATTCTGGGGGCTTCTTTCGGGCATTTTATCGGCGGCCCTTGTGCATGGCTTTACACAACCTGCTGGTGCTACCAGTCTTATAAAAGGCGGCTGGATGGGAACAACACTTAAAACCTTCCCCAGCGAAATGGCACAAAACTTTAACATTGCCATAGTAGCCTTTTCGGTAGCCCTTGTTCTTACATTTGTAATTTCGCTGGCCACAAAACGCACAAAAACCGATGAAGAACTTAAAGGCCTGGTGTATTCGCTCACACCTAAATATGTCGATGAGGAAAAGGTTTGGTACAAAAAACCAGTGGCCTTATCGGTTATTATTGGTGCCATAGCTATTGCACTGTCTATTATCTTTTGGTAGTTTATAATTTTTAAAACTGATAAAAAATGGGCTTAGATATAAAATTTCCTATTGGACTTATGTTTACAATATTTGGTATAATGCTTACTATTTTCGGGTTCTTCACCACGGGCAACGAAATGTACGTCCGTTCCCTCAGTATCAATATAAACCTGTGGTCGGGGATATTTATGGTACTGTTTGGTGTTAGTATGCTTATACCTGCTATAATGCAGCGAAAAAAGAAAAATGTTTAGTTATGTTTTGTATTGCCAAAGAAAAACGCCGGTTTATCCGGCGTTTTTTTTATGCTCTGGTTAACGTAGCTTTGGTTTAAGGTTTGTTTTTATGGAGTCGAAGAAATTAAGTGCATGCCGAAGCCCCCTGAAATATAGTACAATAAAAAACAACACCGACATCATCCAAATAACAAAAGCATTAACCCAGAAAGTACTTCGGTATTTTCCTGCCAGCCACTTTTGCGGGGCATAGAAATGGGCTTTTACCGGAATTGGGTCGGGATCGAGGTAAACCGGGTCGATTTTTTGTATGAGGCGGCCTTTGTACTCAATAATGCGTACGGTTTCGTTTGAGTTTTCTACAAATTCGGCGAGCTTATCATTATGGTGTTCCCTTTTCCTTTTCAGAAAAGCCTCTTTCTTCTCGCTGGTATCCTGGTTTTCACGCACAATTTTGTCGCGCTTGTCGTTAATTTCGTTATAAGCCCTTATATAGTAACGGTTTATGTTCCTGAAATACTCTTTAAGTTCATCAATAATTTCGGGGGTGAAATTCATTTTAATTAACTCATCGGTTTTGTCGAATTTAACCAGTTTGTTGGCTTTGTTCTCGCGGTTTATTTCATTGAACAGCAATGTGGCATAGTTCTCAAGCCGTTCGGTGTCGTTGGTTGTTGTAGCGTATTTCGAAATATAATCGACTTTGTTTTCGAGGTTTTTTACCCAGTAATTTTTCTTGAATTCGCAAAGGCTCATGAGTTTGCTAAGCGGGTAAAACTCTTTCATGTAATTGTTGTTGACAAACTGGTGCACAGCCAAAGCTTCGTACCCCCAACGGGCTGTCATAATTTCGCCGTAACCGGGTATGCGTTCCGGCGACGATATTGATGGGTTTAGTTTTTCGTATTTAACAATAACTCCGCTTAAAATAATTTGGGGTATTACCAAAAAGGGTATTAAAATATAAATAGTAACTACAGTATTGAAACTGTCAGAGATTACAAGCCCAATCATATTTGCCGAAACCCAGCAACTGAAAAGTATAGCCCAGTAATGAAAATTCATTCCCTTAATTTCCATTATGGTGTTACCGACAATAACAAAAGAAAAAGCCTGTATGGCCGACAATATAGTTAAAACGCCCACTTTCGAGAAAAGGTAACTTGCCCTGCTCAGGTTCAGGAAAGCCTCTCGTTTTAGTATTTTCCGGTCTTTGATTATTTCCTCGGCACTCACTGTAAGCCCCATAAAAAAGGCTATTATTACTGCCATAAATATATATACAGGCAGATTGCTGTTCCCGTTAAGGGTATATCCAAACTCGTTTGTTTCGCTAACATTATAATATTTTATAATAAAGGCCAGAACAAAGGCCAGTACCGGCGCTTCCAGAAAATTAATAATCAGGTATTGGGTATTCGAAAGTTTCGAAAGCACATCGCGTGTGCAAAAAATTAAGAATTGCCGGAGCTTGTTTGGTATTTTAAATGATATTCTGGGTAGTTCAAATGTTTTGGCGGTTGGCACTTCTCTTTTATCGCGTTCATCAATATAATAAGTGTACCATTGTTTTGGCGATATTTTTCGGTTTCTGGTAAACTTGCCGTATTCATCGAGTACATTCGATTCAACAATGTTAAAAATTTGTTCGGGGTTTACGTTGCCACATATACGACATTCGCTTTCGTTATAATTGGCATGGTGTATTTTCGACTTAAAATACAATATCGATTCAATGGGGTCGCCATCGTATATGAGGTAACCGCCTGTGTCGAGTATTAATAGTTTGTCGAACATTTTAAAAATATCGCTCGAGGGCTGGTGGATGACCACAAATACCAGTTTGCCTTTCAGCGATAGTTCTTTCAGCAGGTCCATTATATTTTCGGAGTCGCGCGACGATAATCCCGAGGTGGGTTCGTCAAGAAACAATACTGCTGGTTCGCGAATAAGTTCAAGCGCAATGTTTAACCTTTTGCGTTGTCCGCCGCTTATTTTCTTGTTTAGCGGATCGCCAACCTGTATATCCTTTATTTCATACAGGCCAAGGCTCTGCAACATTTTTTCGACGGTTTCCACAAGTAGTTTTTCGTTATAATTGCTAAAACAGAGTTTTGCATTATAATATAAGTTTTGAAACACCGAGAGCTCTTCGATTAGTAGGTCGTCTTGCGAAACAAAGCCAATGAGGCCTTCTATTTTTTTCTTGTCGTTATGGATATCTACGCCATTTATTTTAACTGAGCCTGTATGGGGCTTATTTGTGCCGTTTAGCACATGCAACAGGGTAGATTTGCCTGCCCCGCTGGCGCCCATTATTCCAACGAGCCGGCCCGAACGCTCGTTAAAGCTCATGGGGTGCAGTCCAATAAACTCGTTTTTGAATTTATACGATATATCTTTTGCTTCGAACAGAATTTTCGACTCTGTGCTTTCGCTCTGGAAAAGGCTTATTACATCGCTGTAATATATTGGTTTTATATTGTGGTTGCGTATCGACGAACCAGTATTAAAAACATATACCTTGTCGGCTTGTAGCAACTGTCCGTTGAGGTACAACTCGTGGTTGCCAAGGTACCTCAGAAAATATATATTGGCCGATGCAATTCGCAATATACGCAACTGCCCTTTCAGGTGAACTGTATAAAGATGTTTGTTTTTGTCATTGGTGTCTGGCTCACCATCGATTAAAAGAATATTCTCCGAATCGGGAAGCTCCTGGATTGAAGAAATTGTATAGTCGCGAATATCGTCGTGTTCTTTGCGCTCAATATAGAACGAATCGGATACAATGTTTATAAACTCGTATTCCTGCTCCGAAACTTCAACATTGTCGCTGTTTACAAACTCGAAAAGGTGTATTAATACAATAAACTTTTGTTGCTGGGTAAGTTCGTGGTTAATTTCATCGCAAATACGTAAAAGCTTAACCGAATCGGGCCCAATGCGTTTTTTACCGCTACGGTTTATAAGGCTCTGGTGCTTCTCCGAAAAGGCATCGTATATTTTGATGTAATTTTCAACCAAATCTTCGTTTAGCTGCCGGCGCAAAAACGATTCTACCACGGGCCGGCGGTCGAGAATATCTGTCGATTCGTTGTTTTCCGGCCTGGTAATTATGGCAAAAAGCTCCATTAATGCCTTTAAAATCTGCTCGCTCATTTAATTTCGAGAGTTTTTGATGTTGTGGTTTAGTGTTGACTTTTACGCAGGCAAGTTAGCTTTGTTTCGGTATATATTGTTGTTAAGTTAATAAAAATGATGTTAATAAGTTTTGTTGTTTGGTTTATGGCTGGAATAAAGAAGTATTAAAGAGGTTCTTTATTTATTTTTTTTATGAAATTCTGACATGTGAAAGACTGTTTTTTTGTGTCATAATTGCAGTTTTTGCTGATTGGTAAAATCTTTGAAGCATGAAAAACAAACTTTTTAGTTATGAACCTAAATAATTTTACCATAAAGGCCCAGGATGTTATACAGCAAGCCTTTGCCATTGCGCACGAAAAAGGCCACCAGGCAGTTGAGCCCGGACATTTGTACCTTTCGCTGGCCAATAATGCCGCTGATGTGCTCGATTTTATACAGAAAAAGGCAGCTGTAAACTCAATGCTTGTTCAACAATTTGTAGGCCGTATAGCCGATTCGTATCCTAAAGTTTCGGGTGGAGAGCAATACCTGTCGTCTAAGTCGTCCGATGCCCTGCAAAAAGCACTCGGTTTTTCGAAAAAAAACAGCGACGAATTCGTTTCTGTCGAATATATCCTCAAAGGTATTCTTGCAGCAGGCGATCAGGTGTCGCAGGTGCTGAAAGATAACGGGCTTTCGGAAAAAGCAGTCGATACAGCAATTGCCGAGCTTCGCAAGGGCGGGAAAGTAAACAGCCAGTCGGCAGAAGAATCATACAATGCACTTGGCCGCTATGCCATTAACCTTAATGAAAGTGCGCGCAAAGGAAAACTCGACCCTGTTATTGGTCGCGATGATGAAATTCGCCGCATACTTCAAATACTTTCGCGCCGCACCAAAAACAACCCGGTACTAATTGGTGAGCCCGGGGTTGGGAAAACTGCCATTGCCGAAGGTTTGGCCCATCGTATTATATCGGGCGATGTGCCCGAAAACCTCAAAACAAAACTTGTTTTTTCTCTCGATATGGGGGCACTGGTTGCAGGGGCCAAATACAAGGGCGAATTTGAAGAGCGCCTCAAAGCGGTTGTAAAAGAAGTTATTGGCTCAAATGGCGAAATAATACTTTTTATCGACGAAATTCACACCCTTGTTGGTGCCGGAAAATCCGAAGGCGCCATGGATGCTGCAAACATCCTGAAACCTGCGCTGGCAAGGGGCGAATTAAGGGCAATTGGCGCTACAACCCTCGACGAATACCAGAAATATTTCGAGAAAGACAAAGCCCTCGAACGAAGGTTTCAGGTAGTTATGGTCGATGAGCCCGACATACAAAGTGCTGTTTCTATACTGCGCGGGCTGAAGGAACGTTACGAAAACCATCATAAGGTACGCATTAAGGACGAGGCAATTATTGCTGCCGTTGAACTTTCGCATCGATATATTACCAATAGGTTCCTGCCCGATAAGGCTATCGATTTAATCGATGAGGCTGCCTCCAAAATGCGTATCGAAATGAACTCGCTCCCCCAGGAAATTGATGAAATCGAGCGCCGTTTAAAACAGCTCGAAATTGAACGTGAAGCCATTAAGCGCGAGGGCGACAAGAAAAAAAACGAGGAACTTGCAGCAGAGCTTGCCAACTTAAACGAACAAAGGTCAAAGCTAAGGGCAAAGTGGCAGGCTGAAAAAGATTTGGTTGGCAAAATACAGCAAAACAAGTCGAATATAGAAAATTATAAATTTGAAGCTGAAAAGGCCGAGCGCGAAGGCAACTATGGTTTAGTGGCCGAATTGCGTTACGGAAAAATTAAAGAGGCCGAGGCCGACATAGAACGACTTAAAACATTGCTAGAAGAAAAACAAAAAGACAGCGCCCTGATTAAAGAAGAAGTGGAAGCTGAAGATATTGCTGAAATAGTTTCGGGATGGACAGGCATTCCTGTAAACAAAATGCTCGAGGGCGAGCGTATAAAGTTACTGCACCTCGAAGAAGAGCTGCATAAGCGGGTTGTTGGCCAGGACGAAGCCGTACAGGCTGTGGCCGATGCGGTGCGCCGCAGCCGGGCAGGTTTGCAGGATGCTGCCAGGCCAATAGGCTCGTTTATTTTCCTTGGTACTACCGGGGTAGGCAAAACCGAACTTGCCAAGGCACTGGCCGGGGCACTCTTTAACGACGACAGCCTAATGACCCGCATTGATATGAGCGAATACCAGGAACGACACTCGGTATCGAGGCTTATTGGGGCACCTCCGGGCTATGTTGGCTATGAAGAGGGCGGGCAGCTTACTGAAGCTGTAAGGCGCAAGCCATATTCGGTGGTGTTGCTCGACGAAATTGAAAAAGCCCACCCCGATGTGTTCAATATTCTGTTACAGGTTCTCGACGATGGGCGCCTTACCGATAACAAAGGCAGGGTGGTGAACTTTAAAAATACCATTGTAATTATGACCAGCAACATTGGCTCGCACCTTATTACCGAACGCATTGCCGAAATTAACAACCATAACCGCGAACAACTGCTGGATAAGCTCAGGAACGATATATTTTCGCTGATGAAACAAACCATTAGGCCGGAGTTTTTAAACCGGGTCGATGAACTAATTATGTTCCTGCCCCTTACCGAGGCCGAAGTCGAAGGCATTATCCACCTTCAGGTTAAACAAATAGCTAAGAGGCTGGCTGACGAAGGCATTACACTTAACGTTGCCGAGGGTGCTGTTAAATATCTTTCCCATATTGGTTTCGATCCACAGTTTGGGGCAAGGCCTGTTAAGCGCGCTATCCAAAAAGAAATACTCAATGTATTGTCGAAGGAAATTATTTCGGGCACTATCGACAATTCAAAGCCTGTTTTGGTCGATTTCGAAAATGGGGGGCTTGTTTTTAGAAATTAACAAAAAGGAATATAGAAACGGAAATTTGTGCTTACCCTATAACCATTATGCCGGATGTATAAATTCACGCATAAAATTTCTTTGCATTCAAGTTTGCGGTTCGGTTAACTTTATTACTTTTATTTGTCATTTTACGCTAAAGTATTCTTCAGAATTAACTTATAAATAAAACTGTGAAAAAATTATTTCCTTTATTGCTGGCATTAACAATTGTTGCCTGCTCCGACAACACCCCGGAAATGGTTCTTCCGTCGCTCATAAGCAGCCACATGGTACTCCAGCAAAACTCCACTGTTGCATTGTGGGGGAAAACCAATGCCGAAACTAAGGTTAATGTTGAAGCCAGCTGGGGGGCAACATCAAAAGTTGAAGCCGATAAAAACGGGAATTGGAAAACTACGCTTAACACCCCTCCGGCAGGTGGTCCATATACCCTTACTTTTTCGGCCCGCAAAACGAGTGTTGTTGTTGAAGACGTCCTTATCGGCGAGGTTTGGCTTTGTTCGGGGCAGTCGAATATGGAAATGCCCCTGAAAGGATGGCCGCCCAACGATACAATTAACAATTCGGCACAGGAAATAGCCTCAGCCAATTACCCAGAGATACGCATGTTTACGGTTGAACGGAATTTGTCGTTTGTTCCGCTCGATTCGTGCAGGGGCAAATGGGAAGTTTGCTCACCTGAAACTGCAGGTGGCTTTTCTGCAACAGCCTATTTTTTTGCCCGCGAACTAAATAATAAACTCAATGTGCCCATAGGGCTTCTGCATTCGAGCTGGGGCGGTACCCCCGCTGAATCGTGGACTTCTGCGCGATTTCTGGAAGATGTGCACGGTTTCGAAAATGTGAGTGAAGATATTGCCAATGCATCAGATGGTATAAATAAACTCAAACAGTGGTTTGATGGCCTCGATTCCATTGATATTAATAATTTCAGGAACAATAGTTCGTTTGCAGGCACAAAATTTGGCGACAGCAATTTTTCGTTGCCCGAATTTAACGATAGCACATGGAACACTATGCAATTGCCCGTGTTGTGGGAAAGTACTGCCTTAAAAGCTTTCGATGGGGTTGTTTGGTTCAGGAAGAAATTTATTTTACCGGCAAATTTGTATCCCGAAGGTTTCGAATTGCACTTAGGCCCGGTTGACGATATGGACGCTGCCTACATTAACGGAATAAAAATTGGCAGTACCGAAGATGACGGGTTTTGGAGCCAAAGCCGGGTGTACCCAATACCGCAGAGCGCACTGAAAGAAGGGGAAAACCTGGTTGCTGTTAGGGTAATAGATAACCGGGGAAATGGGGGGATTTACGGAAACAATATTTCAGTTAAGAAAGGCAATAAAGTGGTAGTTGATTTAACCGGCGATTGGAAATACAACCCTTCGGCAGTGTTCTTCCGCAACAATCTCTATAAATTTGCCGAGGGGGATAAATCGTTCGAAAATATGCCATCGGTAAATTACCCTTTGGAACAGAATACCCCTACCTTGCTTTATAATGCTATGATTGCCCCTTTGGTGCCTTACGTTATCAAAGGTGCTATCTGGTACCAGGGCGAATCGAATGTCGGGCGGGCAGATCAGTATCGGCAACTTTTCCCTGCAATGATAAAAAACTGGCGGAACGATTGGGGATTAGGCGATTTCTCGTTTTATTATGTTCAAATTGCCCCATATAACTACGGAACAGATATGGGAAATGCAGTTGCCGAATTAAGGGATGCCCAGCGCTCGGCCATGAGCCAGAAAAATGTGGGAATGGTTGTTACAATGGATATTGGCAACCCAAACAACATTCACCCGGGAAATAAGCAGGAAGTTGGCCGCAGGCTTGCCCTTTGGGCACTGGCAAACGATTATAGAGTTAAAGGTTTAGGCTATTTTGGGCCTTTTTATAAAACAGATAGCCTGGCCGGCAATACATTAATCGTTGAATTTGATAATGCCGATAGTCTGTTTTTTACCGGCAATAATCTTACAGGCTTCGAAATTGCCGGTTCCGACGGGGTTTTTTATCCGGCCAATGCCGAAATTAAAGGCAGCAGCGTTGTTGTTGCTTTGAAAAAAGTAAAACAACCAGTAGCCGCGCGCTATGGATGGGACGACGATGTTGTGCCAAATCTTTTCGGACAACAGGGCTTGCCCGCAGCGCCTTTCAGGGGCCAAACACATTAGGAAAGCCACTACAATATGTTGCCGGTTTTTGTTTTCGTTCGGAATTATTGTACTTTTAAGCAATACGTGCTGACAGGAAATATAAAACCTGGTAAATATGATACTTACGGTAACATTAAACCCGGCTATCGACAAGATATTGTACCTGAAAGATTTTCATTTGCACAAACTGCACAGGCTTGAAGATGGCGACATGAGCCTTATAAGCCCGGGAGGCAAAGGGGTTAATATTGCCCTGAACCTTAAAAGACTTGGCAACGAAGTAATAACATCGGGTTTTGTATCGGGCAATGCCGGGCACATGCTTTGCGATGCCCTGCAACAAGAAGGCATAACCACCAGTTTTATTTTTACACCCGGTTTTACCCGCACAAACCTGGCTATTCTCGATCGGAACAACGAAACCTTAACAGAAATAAACGATTTTGGCGAACATATCGGGCAAGACGATATTGATTTTTTTCTCGAACACTTTGAAACACTTCTGAACCGCATTGACCTGCTTATTTTTGCCGGATCGCTGCCTTTTGGGGTTAATGAAGAAATTTTAAAGGCAATGGTTGAAATGGCGCGCACAAAGTCGATAAAAACAATGGTGCACGCACTCCCAAAATATACCCAATCGTTACTGGAAGCGTCGCCTTTTTTAATTGTGCCCGACATGCGCAGCCATTATAAATTACTGGGAAACCCTGTCGATGGAATCGACCAATACCTTGAAACAGGAAAAAAAATACTTGAACAATCGCCTTTTACCGAATGGGCCATATTTATTAACCGTATTGAAAATGTTGTGGCTGTAAGCCGGCACCAGTCTTATGTTATCAGGCCTAAAAACCTAAAAATAGTAAATATGCTTGGCTATGGCGATGCTTATTTTGCAGGTTTTGTTCATGCCTACCTGCAAAATTGGCCCGAGATTACCATATTGCAATATGCCTCGGCATGCGGGCTGACAAATGTTGAAGATTTATACAAAGAAATACGCGATGCCCAAGCAATTGAAAACAATTTATACCGAATTGAAGTGGAGGAAGTGGGATGAAATATCAATGCACTATAAACCATAAATGGACGAGGGGTATGATATGGATATACCACAATGCAAAAAAAATAATTAATTCATACACGTGAAACTTGTCAGGGATTTTATAATAAAAGACATCAGCTCGGTAACTGAAAACTCCCCTGTGCGCAGGGTTATAAAAAATATGCGCCTGCACCGCGTAAGCATTATGCCTGTAGTTAATAAACTGGGCGAATATATTGGTTGTATAAGCGAAGAAGATATACTTGAGGCTGCGGTTCCCGATTATATGAAGAAAATCTACAACACATCGTTTATGGCCAATATCGATCAGATAATTGCCCACTTAACACAAATATTGGATGATAAAGCCATTGCGCTTACCGATGTGAATTATCCTTATGTTACTCCCGACGATTCCTTGGAATATGCCGCCGACATACTCTATCGTACTAAGGGGAATATGTTGCCGGTGCTTGAAAGTAAAAAACTGGTAGGGCTTATAACGCTTATTCAAATCCTCTCGGTTTCAATTGAATAATTTTTTTGTTTATGGTGGCACTTGCGAGCAATATTTTCACTTTTCAAACCTATTTTGCACTGGCAATATTTGTACTTGCTTTTTCCTTTATTATCAGCGAAAAGCTGCCAAATGCCGTAGCCGCTATGATGGGAGGTTTTCTGCTGCTGGCCTTTCATATTATCGATCAGGAAGATGCCGTAGAATATATCGATTTTGATACCATAGGGCTGCTTTGCGGTATGATGATTACTGTGGCCGTGCTCCGAAAGTCGGGGCTTTTTGAGTATATTGCCATTAAAGGTGTAAAAATTACTAAAGGCAACCCGTGGAAAATTCTGGTTGTATTATCGATAGTAACCGGCGTTTTATCGGCTTTTTTAGACAATGTAACAACGGTGCTTATTATTGTGCCTCTTACCTTTGCCGTGGCCGATACTATTAAAATAAACCCAACGCCCATTCTGTTTTCTGAAATTTTGTTCTCAAACATTGGTGGTGCAGCAACCCTTATTGGCGATCCGCCCAACATAATGATAGGCGGTGCCACTCACCTTCAGTTTATGGACTTTATTATTGTCAATGGCCCTGTTATTCTTATTGTTTCAGTTGTTACCATTTTTATCCTTCGTTTAATTTATTATAAAAAACTTACCAGCATTCAGGTTGATACAGCACGTTTAATGGCGTTCGACGAAAAACGTACCATCCCCGACAAAACAATGTTTATTCAAAGCATGGTTGTTTTTACATTGATAATAGTTGCTTTTGTAACCCAGCATGTACACCAGGTAAGCCTGGCATCCATTGCGCTGGGGGGTGGTTTTCTTATGATTATGGTAACCCGGCAGCACCCCGAAGAAATATTAAAAGAAGTTGAATGGCCTACACTGTTTTTCTTTGCCGGGCTATTTGTAATTATCGGGGGACTGGAGAAAACAGGGGTCATAAGTATGGTTGCCGATAAAATGATCTCGGCCACAAACAACCAGATGGGGCTTGCTACACAGCTGGTATTATGGGTATCGGCTATGTGTACGGTATTTATTAACAGCATACCTTATACAGCAACCATGATTTCGGTTATTAAAGATATCGGGGAAATTACCACTGGAAATATCGACCCTTTATGGTGGGCACTTTCGCTGGGGGCCTGCCTTGGTGGCAATGCTTCAACTATTGGTGCTGCGGCAAACATTATTGTTGCCGGTTTTACCCAAAAGACAGCCTGGCCTATTAAGTTTGGGCAATACTTTAAAGTAGGCTTCCCTCTAATGCTGGTTTCTGTTATAATTGTTTCGGTTTACCTCCACCTTGTTTTCTTTTTCTGGGGGAGTTAAATGTGCAACACAATATTAGACAGTTAACTAATAAGGCAATTGTCTGCCTGTTGACTTGTATGTAATTTTTGTGTAGCTTTAAGTTTTTTAAATATAAATCCAACCAACATGTTACGAAATAAGGGCTATCGTTTTGAAGAAGAAATAGGACAATTATTGTTCAGCCTGAAAGAAAAATTTCCTTTAGAGGTTGAAGTAATCAAGCAACCAATAGAAACTGGCTATTCGCGGCAGTTTCGGGCTGACTTTGAACTAATCTATACATTAGGCGGCTTAGAACACCATCATTTGATTGAATGTCAGGATCGCGACAAAATATCACAAAACATTGCCGATAAAATTATATCGCAGAGGAATGAAACAAACCGGAACAGGTTTATTTTTGTTTACAACAATTCGTCGGTACTGAGCAAAGCTTTATTGAAAAGGTTTAATAAAATTGGGGTTCTTGCATATAGTTTTAATGAATTTACAGACTTCCTTAAACAACTAGAAGCCGATTTAGCATTAAAGCAAATTGGGAAGCTTATTGTTGACAATCCAGAACTTAAAGGGCTATTCTCAACCAGTTTTAAAGAAAACCCTAAATTGCTTGAGAGTTCTTCGAACTATAATAAGGATTATAGCCCGGGTCAAGATCATGCCATGCTATCAGAAAACCCGCGTAACCGTAATGTAAACCTTGGAAACCTGTTTAAAATTTAACGAAATAATGTTGTTGACAAACAGAAGCCGGAAATAAGAATTGATCTATACTACAGCCAGGGGCTTAATGGTACTTGCCCGAACCTTAAAATATAGTTTTGTGCAGGTTTTTATTGCGCTTCCACTCAAATTCGATGAAGTACTAGTAATTTAATCTTTTGGTGATAAATAAGTTTTTAGATTTCAGGGAAATATTTGAAATTACCAGGCATAATTAATTATTCCCTGAAGTATGTGCCGTGCATTTATTTCCATAACCATCCTGCTGCTGTTTGTTTGTACACAATTGTTCCCCCAGGCCGAAATACACAAGTTTACAATTTCGGTAACCGACACAAATGCTTCGAAACTTGAACAGGCAAGGGATATATATAACTGGATAACAACAAACATACAATATGACGTAAAAGCTTATAAGAAATTCGATTATACCGGCAAGCCAATCGGCAAAATTCTTGATACCCGAAAAGGCTTGTGCTACGATTATTCAGGATTATTTACGGCCATGTGCCGCTCGGTTGGCATTGAGGCTTATTCTATAGCCGGGTACAACAAATCGTTTACATATTATAAAGGAAAACCTTTCCTGAGGGCGGAGCATACCTGGAACGTGTTTTATACCGGTTCGTCGTGGCACATTGTTGATGCAACATGGGGCAGCGGGCGGGTAGTTTTTAAACCTCGGAATACCGATAAACTTTTATATCATTTATTACGCAGGCCATATTCAAATAAAAATATGATGTTTGTGCCGGGTGCCGACACCCTTTTTTTTAATATTCCAGCCGATACTTTGTCAAAGACCCATTATTCGCTCGATCCGAAGTGGTTGTTTACCGATAACCCGGTTAGCTACCAGTATTTTGAAACTGGGACTGGCCCTATTTACGTGTATAATCCGGAATTTACAGGGGAAATTGAAGCTGTGCGTGGAAAATCGGATGAATATGTTTACAAAGCCGATGGAATTAAAAGCAATACCGTTAACCCGCTAAATTTTTTCGACCTGGCGTACGGATATTATAACATGGCGCAATGGTACGATATTCAAAGGCCTGTTAGCGCAAGCAACAGCTGGCAGTTTGAAAAATATCTTTCGGAGTATAATATAATATTGCAATCGGTTAACAGGCATAAAAGTATAACCGATTCGGTTTACCGCGAAAGGTTTAAAAACCTGAAAGGATTGTTATCGGTGCAGAAACGAATGACAGGAAAAATAAAAACAAAGGCCAGGTCGGCCGAAAAATCATTTAAATCGGGCAAAGAGCAAATTCTTGGAAAAAATGCTTCCTACCGCAAAAAACAGGAGTCGTTTCTTATTAATGCAGGAAAAACCGAACTGAAAAGGATTAAGCAGGTTACCCGCTTCGATTCAGTTGATTTTAAGGCCGAAGAATTTAGCCAGTTGTACAAACAAGCATCTGGGCTTAAGGCAAAGGAAGGCTCCTACCTGTACAAGGCCGATTCGCTTTTGGGTTCGATAGATGTGCATATTGCCAACGATGCCCGTTACGACGACAGTATTTTTGCCGATAATGTAAAATTTAACCAGAATATTATTTCGCTGAATAACCTGATACTTGCCGGCCATGAAGATTCAATCCGGGCTTATGTCGATTCGCTGAGCTATGTGTATAACCAAATAGCAGGTTTGTTCGAACAAAAAAAAGGCACTAAATCGAAGCTACAGGAAACATCGAAACTCTATTATGCATACTCGGGCGAATACCAGAAACTGCTTAAAGAGCAAATGGCCCTGCTGTCGAAAATGTATAAAATATCGAATTACAGCGATTCGCTAATGTTTTTGCACAACAGCTGTACCGACAATTTAATAAAGAGTTACAGGCATGCCATTAAGTTTACACAAAAGGCCGCAAGCCATGGAATGTTACAGAAAGATATCAGAAAGGACAATTTAACTGCCCTTAAACAACAGAAAAAGAATATTGTTAAAGAGAATAAGTTTTTCGAGAAGTGGTACATTGGGGTTTATAAAACCGAACTTGCAAGGTACAACTTCGAAAAAGAAATTATTAAGGAAATTAAGTCGAATACACAGCGGAACCAGAAACTGGTTGAAACAAAACTGAAGAAATATCGCGAAAGTAAGCAGCAATAAGCATTACAGGTAATTATCGCTTTTTAGGGCCGACTTTAAAAACGGGGCTACAGCCCTTTCAAAAATACCCTGCACATAGGCAATGGCCATTCCATAGTTGGTTACTGGTATATTTTTGTCAATGGCCGGTTTTAAACGGTTATGTAGCTGTTTTTTTGTAATCATGCACCCTCCGCATTGTATAACCAGCGCATATTCATCTATCGCACGGGGCAGTTGGTCTAATCCGGCAACGGTATCGTAATGCAGGTTTTTTCCTGTGAAATTTCCTATCCAACGGGGAATTTTAACCCTGCCAATATCGTCGCACGAAACATGGTGCGTGCACGATTCCAGCACCAGCACCCTGTCGTTGTCTTTTAGTTCCGATATTTTGGGGGTACCTTCGATATACCTGAAGAAATCGCCCTTTTGCCTTGCCAGCATTATACTAAAACTTGTAAGGGCAATATCTTTAGGGATAGATGCATCGGCTTTTAAAAATACCTGGCTGTCGGTAATTGCCAGTTTGGGCTTTATGTGTGTGTGTTTAAGAAATTGGTCAACTTCCCGTTCTTTAAGCACAATAGCAACGCAATCGTTGTCGAGAATGTCGCGTATGGCTTGTACCTGTGGCAATATCATACGGCCTTCGGGGGCTTCAATGTCAATAGGGGTAATTAACAACACAATATCGCCATAGTTTAGCAGGTCGCCCAACAGCGATGGCTTTTTCCAGGCTGTGGCGGGCATTGTTTCCCTAATGGCCTTAACAAGCTCTTCAACTTCGATACTGCCGGCGGTTCTTGAACAAAACGATATGGCGGTCTTTTGTGCCTTTTGGAAAACAGTATCTGCTGTGTTTTTGTTAATTGTTTGTATGTCAGACTTATTGTGTATAACAATATAAGGGATTTCGTAAAAATTGAATTTATCAATTAATTGTTCTTCGAAATGCCCAAAATAGTTTTCGGCAATAACCAATATGGCCATGTCAATAACATCGAGCGATTTAAGTGTTTTTGATACCCTGAGGGCACCAAGTTCGCCTGTGTCGTCGATTCCGGCGGTATCTACAAAAATTACAGGGCCAATGCCATGTACCTCTACCGATTTTTTGACAGGGTCGGTTGTTGTACCGGCAATATCCGATACAATAGCAATATCCTGACCAGCCAAAAGGTTTATAAGCGAGCTTTTGCCAAAATTTCTCCTACCGAAAATACCTATGTGGGGTTTGTTTTCTTTGCCTTTTGTCATTTCTCAGATTGATAAATCGTTTAATGTAAAACCTTCTTTCAACAGGTTTTCGGGTTTTAATATTTTGTTTAATCTTTCACTTTCGATTAATTTCAGTGCATGATTGGCACAAATAATATCGGTTTGGTTTTGTTTCATGTAAGCCGCCAGTTCCGAGGCTTTGTGGTACCCGATATACTGAACAAGGGCTGTAACCACCGAAGGGCTTTTCAATAAATTATCCATTGCCCTGTTGGTATGTATAGTTAAGCCATTAAATAAGTTGTCGGCTATGGTTTTGTTGCACGAAACAAGTAATTTAATGCTTTCGAGCAAGGCATGGCCGATTACGGGCAGATATGCGTTCAGTTCGAGGCATCCCTGGCCGCTGAGCTGTGCAATAAGGGCATCGTTGCTATATACTTTATGGGCACAACCAATTACAAATTCTGGTATTACAGGGTTTATTTTTCCTGGCATAATAGAACTGCCAACCTGTTTACGGGGTATCGACAATTCCTGCGCCCCACAAATATCAGAAGAAAGCAGTCTCATATCCGATACCATTTTTTCAAGGTTAACTGCATGTGCTTTCAGTATGCCATGCACTTCTGCCAGGATGTCGAAATTAGCTGTAACATCGAAAAGGTTTTCGCCCCTGGTTAATGGCAGTCCCGATATTTCCTGCAAGGTACGTGAAGCTTCCATTATAAAAAAACGGGGCACGGCAATGCCCGAACCAATAGCGCTTCCTCCAAGGTTTACCACTTTCAGGCGTTCGGAACACCTCGAAATACGCCACCAGTCGCGCGAAAGGGCATCGCAATAAGTGCCAAAAAGTCTTCCGAACGATGTCGGGACAGCTTCCTGCATTTGTGTATAAGCACTACGTAAATGGTACGAATGGTTTTTTTCGAGCGGTTCAATTTTCTGTCTTAGCTCATTTATATTATTCTCAAGAACTTGCAATAACACGAGGGCAGCCAGCTTTAAGGCTGTGGGCACAACATCGTTGGTCGATTGAAAAATGTTTGCATGTTCAACCGGATCGATAACCCCATACCCGCCCGGCCGGAAGCCCCCAATTTGGAGGGCCCGGTTTGCAATAATTTCGTTTACGTTCATATTAATGCTTGTACCGGCGCCACCAGATATTGAAGGAACAATAAAATGGTTAAAGTGCTTCCCTTCTGCTACATCTGTCGAAGCCGAAATGAGCAGGTCGAGAATGTTTTTTGCAGGTTTTTTAATAGAAAAGCTTTTGCCTTCAGGATGGTTTTCAAGCTTTTCGAAAAAGCTTTTAGCAGTAAGGTAACAAGCTTTCTTTACAGTTCCCATGGCACAATACCATTCAGTGATGAACCTTCCGCTGTCGGGGAAGTTTTCCTGTGCCCTTAGCGAATGGATTCCAAACAGACTGTCTGCGGGTATTTGCTTTTCACCAATGAAATCGGTTTCTGTACGAAAGTTTATTGCTGCCATAGGTGCAAAAATATGAAAACAGCAGTTAAGCGGGGCAACTTTTTAAAAGTATTAGTTAATAGGGGCAATAAATTGTGATTTTTTAGGCTGGCAGGCATTTACAATCCGATTTAATGCTATCTTTGTACAGGTTGAAATTAAATAGTAAAAATATTATGAAACTTAAATCAGCATTCCTTATTCTTGTTTGCAGTGCTTTGTTTTTGCCGGCTTGCAAGCAATCTACCGATAAATTGTCAGATTCAGAAAAAGGGGATAAAATCAGTCAGGAAGAAATCCAAAAAAGTGTCGAAGAGGTTATTTTCCCACTTCCCGAACCAATGGGGGTTTACAAAATGCTCCAGGATATAGGGGCTTCGTATGTTGGTAATGTTCTTAACCCGGCCGGCTCTGTAAGTAAATATTTTAAGGCCAACGATAAAGCAGTTAACCTGGGTGTTTACGCCGCCGATTTGTCGTATGCCGTTGTTTACGAAAAAAAGAACGATGCAGATGCTTACACAAAAATCGTAAAACAGCTTATCGACGATTTAGATATTGATATTGATTATAAATCGTTAACCAGCGACGAAACCAAAGAAAAAGCCGCCAATACCGACTCTCTTGTAAAAATTACTTCGCAGGTGTTTTACGATACTTACGAATTTTTATACAGCAAAAGCGATCCGGCATTGGCAGCATTAATGGTTAACGGGTTTTATGTTGAGGGTTTGTATATTGCAACACACATTTCAAAAGACACATACGATAATGTCGAAATGGTTAAAATTATTTACGGACAGGCAAAACCTTTGGAAGAACTTATAAAGCTTAACGAAAAATTTGCCGGCAACGAGTACATCAAAGCATTACAAGGAACTTTACTAAAACTCAAAGAGCTTTACGATGCTACCGATGGCAGTTTAACCAAAGAACAGCTTAAGGCCATTACATCTACAATTGCAACAATACGCGAAAGCATGGTTTCGTAATTAATAAAAAACATAATATACATTAAGCTGCCCGGTATTTTGTTGAAAAATAAAAGGGCAGCTTTTTAATTTAGTGCTACTGTTGTGAACGAGTCGATACTTCAAGCTTTAATGCGTTTATTTGCCCTGGTTGCCTATGTCAACGAAAAGGGCCAGGCTGGCATTGAACGCGATGTAGTGTATGAGTACCTGCAAAGGCAGTTTAGTAGCGAACTTGTTGAAAAATACCTCCAGATATTCGATCAATACCTTGCCGAAACCCAGCCCGATCTTACTTCTTTCAGCCAAAGCGAACGTGTAGAATTCGATGCGGTTAATTCAAGGGCTATTGTTGATTTATGCAATAAGCTCAACCTCGAACTTCAGCAGGAACAAAAAATATATATCATGGTATTCCTGCTCGATTTTATTAGCAGTGGCGAGCAGTTATCGACATACCAGTTCAGGATAATCGACGAAATTACCCAAAGGCTCAATATACCACCTGCCGATTACCATGCAGCAAAACATTTTACATTTGGCGAATTTGATAAACTCGATACCAGGGAAAACCTTTTGTTTATCGACTCATCGCTGAAAGTTCCGGATAAACAAATCAAACACCTGTTTATTGATAAGCTCGAAGGCCGAATTACCGTTTTATTAATTCCAGGGACCAATACTTATGTTTTGCGTTATTATGGCAGCCAGGTATTGTTGCTAAACGGGCATGATATAAAAACAAACCGCTCGTATATATGGGCCCCCGGGGCTGTGGTAAAAAACCCCAAATTCGGAAGCGTTTATTATACCTGGGTGGCCGGCCAGTTTATTAAGGCTTCGAGCCAGACACAGTTTGTGTTTAAAGCTAACGAAATAGAATTTTCATACGGTAACAGCCCCAACGGCATTAAACGCTTCAACCTCAACGAAGAATCGGGCAGGCTTATTGGTATTATTGGCGGAAGTGGCAGCGGAAAATCGACTTTGCTGAAAGTTATGGCCGGAATTATCAAGCCGCACCACGGCACTATTGAAATTAACGGCAAGGACATACACCGGAATTCCGAAGATTTTGAAGGTTTAATAGGGTATGTGCCCCAGGACGAGTTTCTTATTAAGGAACTTACCGTTTTTGAAAACCTCTACTATAATGCAAAGTTTTCGTTTAATACTTTCTCGGAGGCCGAAATAAAAAAACTGGTTGACAAAGCTTTGCTCGATTTCGATTTGGTGGAGGCCCGCAATTTACGGGTTGGCGATGCTTTTAATACCTATTTGAGCGGTGGGCAGCGTAAACGGCTCAATATTGCACTCGAGCTTTTGCGCGAGCCGGCAGTGCTGTTTGTCGATGAGCCTACTTCAGGCCTTTCATCGAGCGATTCTGAAAAAGTAATGAACCTTCTGAAACGACAAACCTTTAAAGGTAAACTTGTTTTTGCCAACATACACCAGCCTTCATCGGAAATATTTAAACTCTTTGATAAACTGCTGGTGGTCGATCAGGGGGGAAGAGTGGTTTACTATGGAAACCCTGTAGATGCCATAGGTTATTTTAAACATATCAACCATTTTGTCGATGCCGATGCCAGTGAATGCCTGAGCTGCGGAAATATTAACCCCGACCAGATATTGCGCAACATTGAGGCCCGCGTGGTTGATGTTAATGGCAGGCTTACACGTAAAAGAAAAACTTCGCCCCAGGAATGGTACAAACTCTACATGGACCGCATTGATCCAATAATCAGGAACATCAAGCGGCCTCATTCCGATCAATTGCCAAAAAGCAACTTTGCCGTTCCTAAACGATGGGAACAACTTAAGCTTTATTTTAAACGCGATTTGCTGGCAAAACTTAAAAATAGCCAATATTTATTTGTAACCACTCTCGAAGCCCCTGTGCTTGCTATGCTACTGGCATTTTATACACGAAGCTCGCGCGATTTGGGAGGGAATATCACATCATATTTCTTCGGGCTCAACCATAACATACCTGCATACCTTTTTATGGCTGTTATTGTTGCTATATTTCTGGGGCTGGTTATTAGCGCCGAAGAAATATACCGCGACCGCAAACTGTTGGAGAGGGAACGCTTTCTTAACCTTAGCCGTTCGAGTTATTTGTTTTCAAAAGCAGGCATAACTTTTATGATTTCGGCTTTTCAAATGCTGCTTTTTGTGCTCATTGGCAATTATATTCTCGAAATCAGGGGGATGACCTGGCGGTATTTTCTAATACTTTTTACGGCCGCTGCTTGGGCAAACCTTGTGGGGCTGAATATATCCTCTGGCTTTAAATCGGTTGTAACCATATATATTCTTGTTCCCCTTATACTTGTGCCGCAATTGCTGTTTAGTGGTGTTGTAGTTGATTTTTATAACCTTAACAAAAATATCCAATCGTTTAAATATGTTCCGGCTGTAGGAGATGCCATGACTTCGCGATGGGCTTATGAGGCAATAGTGGTAACACAGTTTCGCGACAACCCCTTTGAGAAAAATTTTTTCGATGCTGAACAGCAGATGAGCGATGCACATTTTATTAAGGCATACCTTGTGCCAGAACTCCTCGACAGGTTAGACTATATTAAAAACAATATCGACGATAGAAAAAATTATAACCAGGTAGTTGCAAACCTGGAACTTTTATCGAACGAAATAAAAAAACTTAACTTAAGGTTTAGCGAAAAGCAGCCCGGCTTAATGAGACAATTGAATATTCAGGATTTTAACGAAGAAACTTATAACAAGGCACGTAATTTTCTCATTAAGGTAAACAACCACTTTCATAATAAATATATCGAAGCTTTATTGCTCCACGATGAAAATTATAAACTGCTTGTCGAAAAATTAGGGGGAAAAGAGGCATTTATGGCTTTGAAAAACAAGTATTACAACACCCAACTTGCTTCTATTGTGCAAAACGAAAAGGAAATGATACAGTTTTTTGTGCACCAAAACAATATTATAAAACTTAAAGACCCAATATTTACCTTGCCGGCATCGCTTAATGGCAGGGCACATTATTATGCCCCCGTAAAGAGGGTAGGGGGGTACTATTTCGATACTTTCTGGTATAACCTTATTGTGATATGGTTGAATACTGTATTGTTGTTTGGCGTGTTGTACTTCGATATTCTCCTTAAGCTTATCAGGTACTTCGAAAATATCAGGTTGCGCAGGTTTAACAGGCGAATAATGAATATATTGAGCAAACAGTACGATAATCGTTAAATTTTTGCTTTACAGTATTGTTTCGAACCCATTGGGGCAAGCATAAAAATTAACGGTAATGGAGAATACCTACATAGAGGACAAAGTGTTTGATAAAGTTGATTTTCAGAAAAACCTTCTGAAAAAGGCCGAATATGAGAACTGTGTATTTAATGGCTGTAATTTTTCAGGTGCCGATATGTCTGACGTCGGGTTTACCGACTGTGTTTTCAACAGCTGTAACTTGTGCATGGCTAAACTAATTAAAACAGCCTTGCGCAACATTAGGTTTAATGATTGTAAAATGTTAGGGCTGCATTTCGGAAATTGTAACGAATTTGGTCTTTCTTTTTCTTTTGAAAACTGTCAACTTAACCACTCTTCGTTTTATAAGATAAAATTGCCTGCTACTCTGTTTAAAAATTCTAAATTACATGAAGCCGATTTTGCTGAATGTAACTTAACCGGTTCATGTTTTGATAATTGCGACCTGAATGGGGCGTTGTTTGACCACACCAATCTTGAAAAAGTTGATTTTCGAACTTCGTTCAACTACTCAATCGACCCGGAAATAAACTATATTAAAAGAGCAAAGTTTTCAATATTGGGTATTTCAGGGCTTGTAAACAAATACGATATCGACATTGAATACACAATGTGACACTACTGACTGAAAACTTTACCAGCCCTATTCAAAGATTTTGCCCATAATCAGTGTTAAAGCAGGGACTGTTCAGGCGAATATCGGAATTAACCCGATTTAGTTACATTTA
>JAFGQZ010000101.1 GCA_016935435.1 Bacteroidales bacterium | reverse complement strand
TTTTTCGTTCTTCACCAATGATACTGCCGAAGAAATTGCCGAAAGGGTGGTTACCCGCTCGGTAAGGCTTTTCGACGCCATACAGCCCCCTGCCGGGGAGATGCCGGTAGTACTGGGCCCCGGGGTTACCGGTATTTTATTGCACGAGGCCATTGGCCATGGCATGGAAGCCGACTTTAACCGTAAAAATACTTCGACCTACAGTTCGATGATTGGCAAAAAAGTTGCATCGCCCTTTGTTACCATTGTTGACGATGGCACAATCGACAACCTGCTGGGCTCAATAAACTTCGACGACGAAGGGGTGCCGGGCAAAAAAACTGTATTGGTGGAGAACGGCATCCTTACCAGCTATATGCACGATAAAATTTCGGCTAAACATTATGGGGTTGAGCCAACAGGCAACGGACGCCGCGAAAGCTACGAACATTACCCCCTGCCACGTATGCGCAATACCTATATGCTGGCAGGCAACGAACTGCCCGATGACGTTATCAAAGCTGCCGGAAACGGTATTTATATTGAAGATGTAAGCAACGGACAGGTAAAAATAGGCGAAGGCGATTTTGCTTTCTATGTTTCGCAGGGAAGGCTTATTGAAAACGGAAAACTAACCTCCCCTATCAAAGATGTAAACATTATGGGCAACGGCCCCAAAATGCTCGAAAACATAACTATGGTGGCCAACGATTTAGTACTTCATAAAGGAGGCGCAGGCGCTTGCGGAAAGGGCGGGCAATCGATACCGGTAGGTTTCGGGCTGCCTACTTGCCTGGTAAAATCAATGACTGTAGGTGGCACACAACAGAAAGGAGGCAAATAATGAAAAATGAAATAACAAACCTTTGCCAGTGGGCACTGGAAGAAACCTTAAAGAAAGGCGCCACTGCCTGCAAGGTAAGCCTCTACAAAAGCAAATTTGTCGATATCAGCTATCGCGAGCATAAGCCCGAAGCCTTAAAAGAAGCTACAACCAAGAGTATTTGGATAGATATTTATATCGATGGCCGATATTCGTCGCAGGGTACGCCCGATTTACGTAAAGCCTCGCTTGAAAAATTTATTGAAAAGGCCTGCCAGAATACCGGATTTATAGAACAGGATCCCTTTCGGTCGCTTCCCGATAAAAAGTATATAGGTACCGGGTTTTCCGATACCTTAAATACCTTCGACCCTCAACTGTCCACATTTTCGCCCGATGAGAAGCACGAACTGGTAAAACAAATCGAAGAGTCGTGCCTTGCCCGGGGAGGCAGTAAAGTAATCAGTGTGCAGGCCGGGGCCAATTTCTCTGAAGATGAAGAATTTATTGTTGCCAGCAATGGTTTTACCGGAAGCAACAAATCGACTTCTGTATGGATGGGGGCATCGATGTCGGCACAGGACGAGGGCGACCGAAGGCCAAACGGAAACTTCTGGGTAGGTTCGCGGTTCGTGGGCGATTTGCCATCGGCAACCTTAGTGGGCGAAAACGCAGCTGACCGTACACTCAGGCTCATGGGTGCTAAAAAACTGCCAACCGAAACACTGCCCGTAATTGTCGAAAACCGTGTTGCCGGCCGGTTGCTTAGTGGCTTCCTGGCGGGTTTTATGGGGGGCAATATACAGCAAAAACGCTCCTTTCTGCTCGATAAAATAGGGCAACCGGTTGCCAGCCCCAAATTTTCCATTATCGACAACCCACTCCTGCCAAAGGGATTAAACAGCCGGTTGTACGACTACGATGGCTTTGCTTCGAAAAAACGCACCTTTCTTAACAATGGGGTGGTTGAAGATTTTTTTATCGACTGGTATTATAGCCGCAAACTAAATTGCGAACCTACAACCGGCAGCCGTTCGAACCTCATTGTTCCGCCAGGTACACTTTCGGTTGGGCAATTGATGAAAAAGGCCGGGCGCGGCATACTTATTACCGACTTTATCGGCGGAAACTCAAACTCCACTACCGGCGATTTTTCTCTTGGTGTTATCGGACAGCTTTTCGAAAACGGGGTACCTGTTCAGGCCATTGCCGAAATGAACATGGCCGACAACCACTTGCTGTTCTGGAACAAAATTGAGGAACTGGGCAACGACCCCTGGATATACGGAGGATGGCAAAGCCCAAGCATTATGTTTAACGATGTGGTTGTTGCCGGCGTTTAACCTGGCAAAAAATATCTGACAGAAAAACAAACAACCCTTTCGGTGCATAAAAGCCTGAAAGGGTTGTTAGGCAGCCTTTTCAAAGAATTGTTTTTGTTCCTTTGGCAAACGTGCATCAAATCTCGATTGTTCTTTAATAGATGTTCTCATAAATTATAGTATTTCTGTAAAAGTACGTAAATACCCAGTACGTATCCGGTTTACAAATAGTGCTTACAACAGGGTAATATTCAATTTATTATTATATCTGATATAAATAATTGAATACAGAACAGTTGTCGGCCATTTTAATGCGACACCTTTGATTCCTAAAACACGATAAGAATAATCATAACTTTGAACTAAAAATTACAGAGTGACAGTGTAAATAACAATAATTTATGAGTAATGTAAAAATATCCATACGTTTCTTTGACGACCGCGAAGTGCGAGCGTATTGGGACGAGCAAAACACTAAGTGGTGGTTTAGTGTGTTGGATATTGTAGCTGTACTTACTGACCAGGATGACTATACTAAAACTCGCAATTATTGGAAATATCTTAAAACCAAATTGAAAAAAGAAAAAAGTGAGTTGGTTAGTGCTACTACCCAACTGAAACTTTTAGCAAATGACGGTAAACGATATTTAACCGATATGTTGGATTACCACGGCATTATTGCCTTGGGTAAAGAATTTCCGGACAAAAAGGCAAACCGGTTTATTGAATGGTTTACATACAGGGATGAAAGCATTGATGGCAAAAGCAAGACAAAAGCGTATGCACTATTTGAAAGTTCTTTTATCGGCAGCTTGGAGGTTCGCACAACCAAAGGCTTGCAACAAATTCACGCTTATTTATTTGGTGGGTTATATGATTTTGCCGGACAAATAAGACAAAAAAACATTTCCAAAGGTGGTTTTCAATTTGCTGTATCACGGTTTTTAGGTAACACATTAAAGCAAATAGAAGCAATGCCTGAAACTACGTTTGACGATATCGTAAACAAATATATTGAAATGAACATTGCCCATCCTTTTATGGAAGGCAATGGCAGAAGCACCCGTATATGGTTGGATTTAATTTTAAAAAAGCGTCTCAAGAAATGCGTAGATTGGAGTAAAATTAGCAAACGAGATTACATGAACGCAATGATGCTAAGTCCAACAAAAAGTGAAATCCTGAAAACTCTTTTAAAAGATGCCCTTACCACTAAAATAAATGATCGCGAAATGTTTATGAAAGGGATTGACTATTCTTATTACTATGAAGAAAATGACTGAAAAAATTAAAACAATATTTTAGAAAAACAAACCGACAACAGCATGTTTAAGCAATGGCGGGGGCTATAAGTATTTTAGCGTTTTCCCTCGCCCCAAAAGTTAATGTACACTGATAGGCCAGCGCTCAGCCTAACCGCCACAGCTCTAACACGCAAACCGTTATCTGCCAACCTAAGCTTGAAGCTGAAATTCGGCAGTGCACAGCCAAAAGCCCGATATTTGACTTATAGCCCTGGCTGTTGGGTTTTATAAATAGTTTTTGGCCTTTTCCAAAACCTGGGGTATCCCCAATGGGTTTTTGCCCCCGGCCGAAGCAAAAAACGGCTGTCCGCCCCCTCCCCCGTCGATTTCTTTGGCCAGTTCGCGCACAATATTGCCTGCATGCAACTTGCCGCCTTTCACCAAATCGTCGGAAAGGGCAACGGCAATATTGGCCTTGCCATCAATTTCGGCAGCAAGAACAAGAAATAATTTTTCTGTTTCGCCCTTAAGTTGAAAAGCCAAATCTTTTATCACCCCGGCATTATCGACATCGACTTTTTTAAAGAGGGTGTTTATTCCGTTGATTTCCTGTAATGCATTTTTTAAATCGGCCTTCAACCTCAAGGCCTCATGGTGGAGAAAATCTTCCAGCTTTTTTTTCATTTCGGCATTCTGGCTAATTGTGGCCGATACTGTCTGTACCAGGTTCTTTACCGAACAGCCGGCAATGGCAGCAAGTCCATCAAGCACATCCATCCTGGCATTCATATATTCTAAAGCCTTTTGTGCCGTTACTGCCTCAATGCGCCTTATTCCAGCTGCAATCGAACTTTCCGATATAATTTTAAAACAACCTATAGAGCCCGTTGCCTCTACGTGGGTACCGCCACACAATTCCACCGAATCGCCAAATTTTACAACACGTACCACATCGCCGTACTTTTCTCCGAACAAAGCCATTGCACCCATGTTTTTTGCTTCGTCGAAACTGGTTTGTTGAACAATTCCGGCAGAGTTTTCGCGAATTAAGTCATTCACTATCTCTTCGATTCTCCTTATCTCTTCATCCGAAATTTTCTGGAAGTGCGAAAAGTCGAACCGCAGGTATTCGGGGTGCACAAGCGAACCTTTCTGTTCAACATGTGTACCCAGCACCTTACGCAATGCGTAGTGCATTAAATGGGTTGCCGTATGGTTATTGGCAGTAGCAATGCGCGAAACATTGTCAACCTTTGCCTTAAACAAGGCATTAACATCTTTTGGCAAACTGTCGGTGAGGTGTATGCTTAAATTGTTTTCTTTAATGGTATCGATTATGGCTATAGATTCGCTGCCCGATCCTATCAGCCCTTTGTCGCCAATCTGGCCGCCACTTTCGCCATAAAACGGGGTTTTATCGAATACCAGGTGGTAAAAGTCTTTGTTCTTCGACGATACTTTCCGGTACCGGGTTATCCGGACATCGGCTTCGAGTTTTTCGTACCCTACAAATTCCTGCACACTGTCGGCAACTAATATTTCCCAGTCGGAGGCGTCGCTTTCCGAAGCTTTTCGCGAACGCTCTTTTTGTGCCGCCATCTCGCTGTTAAACTCATCGATGTTTACTGTCATGTTGTTTTCACGAAGTATGAGTTCGGTAAGGTCGAGCGGAAAGCCATACGTGTCGTAAAGCTCAAAAGCCTTACGCCCGCTAATAAGCTTCTGGTTCTCTTTCGATGCCGCAGCAATAAGCGAATCGAGCATGCGAATGCCCGAATCGAGCGTGCGCAAAAAAGCTTTTTCTTCGTCGAGAATTACATTCTCTATAAGCGATTGCTGCTGTTTTAGTTCGGTAAAGTTATCGCCCATAACATTCACAAGCTCGTTTACCAGTTTGTAGATGAGTGGCTCTTTCTGGTTCAGAAATGTATAATTGTACCTTATTGCCCGGCGTAAAATACGGCGTATAACATAACCGGCCCGGGCGTTCGATGGCAATTGCCCATCGGCAATCGAAAACGAAACTGCCCGCAGGTGGTCGGCGACCACACGCATGGCTATATCGGTTTTTTCGCTGTTGCCATAATTAATCCCCACAAAATCGGAAATGCGTTGTATTATTGGCTGGAACAGATCGGTATCGTAGTTCGATTGCTTTCCTTGTAATGCCATACAAAGCCTTTCAAAACCCATGCCTGTATCGACATGTTTGCTCGGCAATGGAGTAAGCGATCCGTCGGCTTTTCGGTTAAATTGGATAAACACCAGGTTCCAGATTTCAATTACCAGCGGATGGCCGGTATTGACCAGTTCGCTTCCCGGAACTTGATTTCTCTCGCTATCGCTGCGCAGATCAACGTGAATTTCGCTGCAAGGGCCGCAAGGGCCGGTGTCGCCCATTTCCCAGAAATTATCTTTTTTCGAACCGTATAAAATGCGTCCTTCGGGCAAATGCTGTTTCCAAAGCCCTAGTGCCTCTTCGTCCATTGGCACATTGTCGGCTTTGTCGCCCTCGAAAACAGTAGCGTATATAATTTCTTTATTGAGGCCCATTGTACCAACAAGAAATTCCCAGGCCCAGTTAATGGCCTCGGCCTTGAAATAATTGCCGAACGACCAGTTACCAAGCATTTCAAACATGGTATGGTGGTATGTATCGTGGCCCACCTCTTCCAAATCGTTATGCTTGCCCGAAACCCTCAGGCACTTTTGTGTATTGGCCACTCTAACATCGTTTGCCACGACATTTCCAAGGAATATATCCTTAAACTGGTTCATACCCGCATTGGTAAACATCAGGGTCGGGTCGTTTTTTACTACCATTGGGGCCGATGGCACTATCCGGTGATGCTTTGACTCAAAAAACCGAAAGAATTTTTGACGAATTTCCTTTGAATTCATTTAAATGTTTTGTTTATTTTGACAAGTGTTTCAACAGTTATTAACAATTACCTTTATAAAAAGGGTTGTAAAAATAGTTTTTTTCTTATAGATTTGTTGCACTCAGTTAATTTTAGATTAAATATTATTGATAATCAATTGTTTCCAAGGTTAAAAACATATTATTACAACGAAAACAAATTAAAGTATGAACCCAGGAGGCCAACTCTTAAGGTTAAGGTGCTCAACACCCTTAAGTTTTTTTTAGTTGTTAGTTTCTTGTCGGCAACGTTTCTATTGTTGCTTAACCTAAGCCTTGGATCACCAAACGAACTGCGCATTAAATCGCAATTATCGGCTTACAATGGCCAACTTCAAATACTGAACTACAGAATTGACAGCCTGCAGCAATATCTGCATAACCGACTGTACCGTTCCGATAAATTTTACCGCGAAATATTAGAGGCCGATTCTCTTCCAATACATGTAAGGATTGCCGGAACAGGTGGCTCAACTCCGCAGGTTAACTTTTTATCGCCATCGGATGCCGATTTGATTTTAATATCAAAGAACAAAATCGACCGATTAAAGAAACAGGTTTTTATACATGAAAAATCGCTGGCAGAGCTTGAAGAAAAAGCCCTTGTTTTTAACAGGGAAACCCGGTACATACCTGCTATACAACCTGTAAAGCCAACAAAAGACATATACCTGAGTTCTGATTTCGGGGTTCGTTTCGACCCACTTTCGTCATTAATAAAACCACATTACGGGATTGATCTTGCCGGCAAAATTAACACTGAGATTTTCGCCACTGCCGATGGATTAGTTACAATTGCTGACGATACACATAACGGATATGGAAAAGAAATTGTAATATTGCATGAGTTTGGCTATTCAACCATATATGCCCACTTAAACAATATACTTGTAACCCCCGGGCAAAAAGTATTAAGAGGGCAACTGATCGGTTTAATGGGAAATACAGGCAAATCAACCGGTGTACACCTGCATTACGAAGTAAGGCATAATAACAAACCAGTAAACCCTGTGTATTATTTTGCCGATGAACTTTCGGAAACCGATTATGAAAAAATTATTAAAAAACTCTAGCTGCAAAATAACTTAAACTATGGCAAAACACAGCTACAAATTTAACCCCGAATCGCTGAGTTATGTAAAGGTAAAGCGCTCGGCACAACAGAAGTTTTTAAAATTCTTTATGTATTTCCTGGCCAGCATAGTACTTGCAGTTATTTATACTGCGCTTTTTTTTAATTATTTCGACTCCCCAAAAGAAAAAGGGCTCAGAAGGCAAATTACCGAACTGAAACTTAATTACGAAATCATTCAGCAAGATTGTAAGCGCATGGAGTCGGTGCTGGCCGATTTACAGGAAAGGGACGATAACATTTACCGCACCATTTTTGAGGCAGAGCCCATCCATGCATCCATTCGCGAAGCTGGTTATGGCGGCACTAATGTTTACCAAAACCTCGAAGGAATGGAGAATTCTGATATAGTAATAAACACAAAGAAACAGCTTGACAGGATAATGAAGAAAATTTATATCCAGTCGGTTTCTTACGACGAGGTTATAGAACTGGCAAAAAGCAAAGAAGAAATGCTTTCTTGTATTCCTGCCATACAACCCATTTCCAATAAAGACTTAACACGTACTGCCAGCGGCTGGGGCTGGAGGATCCACCCCATTTACAAAATCAGGAAATTCCATGAAGGCATGGACTTTACCGCCCCTTCCGGGGCAGATATATATGCCACCGGCGATGGGGTAATAGCTGTTGTAGAATCGTCGCACAGGGGATATGGCAATAAAATTATTATCGACCATGGTTTTGGCTATAGAACCCTTTATGCCCACCTACTTGCATTTAACGTTAAAGTGGGCCAAAAGGTAAAACGAGGCGATGTTATTGGCAAAGTAGGCAACACCGGTCTTTCAACTGCTCCTCACCTGCATTACGAAGTTCACCTGAACAACAAAAAAGTTAACCCGGTAAATTACTATTTTAACGACCTCTCTGCCGAAGAGTACGAAAGAATGATAGAAATATCGGTAAAATCAGGTCAAACTTTCGATTAATAAACGGTTTGCAATATGGCCTCCAGAATTACCGGCTTTCTGCTGATTTTATTGATTCCTGCATTTGCACCTGCACAAAATACCATGAAGGCCCCCGGTTCCGGTGGGCCTTTTTTGCTGCCCGAATACGAAATAATTATCCCTACATTCCTGGGCAATAATTTCCGAAATTATTATGGCAATGTGGCTCCCGACACATTATGCCCTCTTTGGAAACTTTACCTGGGAGCTGGAAAAACGGTTATTTCAAGAAAATTGGGTGAAAGAATATGGGCCGGTGCCGGATGGACCGGCCAGCCATTGCTTGTGCGTGAAGATTCAAACCTATACATTGTTCAGGGGGCATACGACCACCACCTGAAAAAAATCGATGCAAAAAACGGCAGTCTCATCTGGCAATACAAATTCGACGATGTAGTGAAAGGCACAGGCACCATCTGGGAAAACCCCGATACCACAGAACCAGAAAACAAGCTGGTAATATTACAGGGCAGCCGCCTGGGTGTGGGCAACTACCTCGACTCTAAACATATTCCCAGTTACAGGGCAATATCGTACTTTACAGGCAAAGAACTGTGGAGGCTTGATGCTAAGTGGACTTCAAGCTATAGCCGCGATGTCGATGGTAGCGCGCTGGTTTATAAAGATACCGCATATATAGCATTTGAAAATTCGCTGTTTACAAAATTTAACCCCGACTATAAAAAAGCAGCCTTGAAAGATGGCATGCTCCAGCCAGCCATTTATAAAGAAACCCTGCTTTATACCCCCGACGATGTTATCAGGCACAAAAACAATGTGGTTACCGAATCGTCGATATGTCTCCTCGATAGCGTATTTTATATTGCATCAGGTTCGGGGCATATTTTTGGATATTGTCTGAAAAAAGACACCATAACCTGGGATTTCTACATAGGTTCCGACATCGATGGCTCGGCAATTGTTACCCACGATTCGTGCATAATAGTAACCATTGAAAAACAATACATCGATGGCCCGGGCGGGGCATTAAAACTTAATCCGAAGAAAAAGCCCGAAGAAGCAGTGGTATGGTTCTTCCCTACCGGCAATATTGGCTATGGCAGTTGGGATGGGGGCATTATTGGTTCAGCAAGCGTAAACGACAATTACAATAATGGAGAGTACCCATACCTTGCAGCCTTCTCTGCTATCGACGGAAACCTATATGTTGTCGATCACATGCAAACCGATACTTCTGTCTGGGTGGATGGCTTCGATTTACAGCAAAAATACCATCCTCCGAAAATGGTGTTTAAGCATAAAACCGGCCCCTCTATTTCTACACCTCTTATTGTGGGCAACAAAATTATTGCTGCAGGGTACAATGGCCTGTATCTTTTTAAATTTGATAAAAACCTGAATTTTGAAAAAATTGCCGAATACCCCGGACAATACGAAGCAACACCCATTGTACACAACCGGAGGATATATATTGCCTCGCGCAATGGATATTTCTATTGCTTAGGCGATTAACTCTATGCTTTTTGATTATTTATGTTAATTTATTACTTTAGTTACTGTTAAAGCAATCAAGTTATGCCATATATCGAGAAAAAGGTGGAAAAACTATACTATTCAATTGGTGAAGTTGCCGAAATGTTTCAGGTAAACACCTCGTTAATCCGTTTCTGGGAAAAAGAATTCGACGTAATTAAACCTAAAAAGAACAAAAAGGGCAACCGTTTTTTTACAAAAGACGATATTGATAACTTTCACTTAATATTTCACCTTGTTAAAGAAAAAGGAATGACCCTTGCTGGTGCAAAGAAGAAAATAAAAGAAAACAAAGAAGACACAAACAATAATTTTGAAGTGATTAAATCGTTGGAAGAAATAAAAAAATTGCTTCTCGACATTAAAGAGAACCTTTAAAAAAAAAGCAACATTTTATAACACCCATAAAACATTTCCAGTAAAGGGTTACATTTTGCATCATGACAGCATCGGAGATAATAAAAATAATAGAAGAAGATTTCCCCTTGTCGCTCCAGGAAAGCTATGACAATTCAGGCCTTTGCTCCGGCGATACAAACACTGAAATTACTGGCATTTTATGCTGTATTGATGTAACAAGCGAAGTAATTGATGAAGCTATCGACAAAAAAGCGAACTTTATAATATCGCACCACCCGCTAATTTTTCAGGGCATAAAATCGGTTACAACAAAAACACTCACCGGCCAGCTATTGTTAAAAGCCATAAAAAACAATATAGTTCTCTACGCGGCACATACCAATATCGACAACCTGAGTATTGGTGTAAACCATAAAATTTGCAGTATCCTTGGTTTAACAGACTGCAAAATATTGTTGCCTATGGCAGATAAACTGTCGAAATTGGTTGTTTTTGTCCCCAATTCACATATAAACAATGTGAGGCAGGCTATTTTCGAAGCCGGTGCCGGGGTAATTGGCAAATACGATTGTTGCAGCTTTTCGTCGGATGGTTATGGGACATTCAGGGCGGGCGAAGGCACCAACCCTTTTGCAGGAAAACCCGGAATGGTGCATACAGAGCCCGAAACAAGGCTTGAAACTATCCTGCCTGCATGGCTTGCCCCTAAAGTTGTAAATGCAATAATTAAAGCACACCCTTACGAAGAAGTTGCCTATGACCTTTATCCCATGAAAAACCAATTTACCCTGGCTGGTGCTGGAATGATTGGAGATTTTAATACCCCTTTAAAACTAAGCAGTCTCCTGTCAATATTACGCGAAAAATTTCAGGCACAAGGCATACGGTACACCGGAAACACCGAAAAAAACATCAAAAAAGTGGCAGTATGTGGCGGCTCAGGCAGCTTTCTTATTGGCGAGGCAAAAAAACAACAAGCTGATGTGTTTATTACAGGCGACGTAAAATACCATCAGTTTTTTGAAGCCGATAACAGTTTGTCTATCATAGATATAGGCCATTACGAAAGCGAGCAGTTTACGAAAGATATTTTTTATGAATTACTTATGAAAAAAATATCTAAATTTGCGGTTCATTTATCAGAAATAAACAGTAATCCAATAAAATATTATAGTTAAGATGGCTGATGTAAAGAACAAGGCGCAGGATATTGCCGAACTTTCGGTTGAAGAAAAGCTTAAAGCACTTTATAAACTACAACGGATTAAGTCGGAAGTTGACAAAATCAGGACCCTTAGAGGCGAGTTGCCCCTTGAAGTACAAGACCTGGAAGATGAAATTGAAGGCTTGCAAACACGTATCGAAAAACTCCATCAGGATGTTAAGGCGCTCGAAACTAACATAAGCGCAAAGAAAACCGAAATAACCCAGGCAAAAGCGCTAATAAAAAAATACGAAGAACAGCAGAACAACGTGCGCAACAACAGGGAATTCGAATCGCTATCGAAAGAAATTGAGTACCAGACACTCGAAATTGAATTATGCGAAAAAAGAATCAGGGAATTTACTGCCCAGATTGCTGAAAAGAAAGCAACCATTGATGAATCGCAAAAAAAATTCGATGAGCGCAGTATCGACCTCGATGCCAAGAAAAAAGAACTTGAAGAAATAATTGCCGATACTAAAAAAGAAGAAGATGACATGGCAAACGAAGCCGTTGAAGTTGAAAAGCTTATTGAGGAACGGCTGCTAACTGCATTTAAAAAAATCCGGAAAAATGCCCGCAATGGCCTTGCTGTTGTAACTGTTGAACGCGATGCCTGTGGAGGGTGCTTTAACAATATACCCCCACAACGACAGCTCGACATTAAATCGCGCAAGAAAATTATTGTGTGCGAATACTGTGGCCGTATTCTGGTTGACAACGAAATACTTGAAGAAGTTAAATAATTTAGCATAAACAATGTAAGACAGAGCCATCGGAAACCCACCGGTGGCTTTTTTATTCTATAGGCACAATACCCTAAGCTTCGGGATTTCTTACATTAAAAAACATACGGCTCGATATTACTGCTGCCAATAATACAACCGAGGGGCAGTAACTGGCCTGTATAAAACAATAAACCACACCGCTAAAGAAAATAATCTTTAACAATCCGTAATATTTTTTCGCCTTAAATATTTTCATCAACGGAAAGGGCAACAGCCATAAAAGATTGGCATTCCATTGGTATATGCCTTGTTTTGAAATTGCAGTAAGGAACAAAACCAACAGGCTGAACAAAAATACCGGTAAAAAAACAAACCAGTCGGCAAGCTTATATTCCATGCTGTTTCGGTGCTCTGTGTACCTGATAAAAACAAACAATAACAATAAAAAACCTAAAACATATTGGGGATCAGGAATATTAGCCCTTTCAACTAAAGCCCCTGGTGCAATAATAATTTTATCGTAACCGAGCAAAGGGGAACCAGTATCCGAAACCTTGCTCCCAAGATATACCTTAAGATAATCAGGCAAAAATGCCGACTCTTTAAAATCAGCTTCAAGGGCAGCCTGATTACCCATCAATAGCCATGCGCCAAGTTTTGCCCAGGGTTTTGGGGCAAGGTAAGGAGAGATTAACTTTTTAAATGTTGCGGGGGTATAGTTTGTGCCCATAACTACAAACCTGCTTTTTGATGCCGAATCGACAATATTTAGGATGCGCGTTGCACAATTGTCATAGAAAAAATCGTATAAATAGCTGCGGTTCTGAGGAAGATAATTCTCCTCTAGCAGGCTTACAAGCGTTTGCAGCTCCTCGTCAGAAAGGTTTATCTTATTGGCTGTAACCGAGCGGTTTTCTTTTTGTACCTGCTGTAATTCAAAGGCAGCCGGAAGCCTCGATAAACGATAGGGCAATATTCCTTTTGCAAACTTTAGGAAGAAACCGGGTTCGTCGAAATCGAAAGTTCCGTAGTTATAAATATAATCGTCGCCATTTGTATGGTTTATTATCCGCAGGGCACTATGCCCGAAAGTGCTGTAAATCGCCTCCCCGGGCGAATAAGTTAGCAATGTTGCTTCATAATTGCTGCCGTTTTGCTGCGCAGAAACAGAGGTAATTAAATACAATAATACAGAAACAAAAAAAAACCGGAGGTTACATTTATTGTACACTAACAAAATATTAAAAATTATATGAAGGATTTTCAGTGTTAAAATCCTTGTCGGTAAACCGGGGGTTAACCTTTATGGCAGAATACGTATATTCTTCCCACAAGCCTTTATCGTCAAATACTTTAACACCTGCCAGAAGGTTTGTTTTTTCATCGATATATACAATAAATGAGGCACCATAATCATTTGGCACAACAATTTTCAAGCCTTTGTCAAGCTTATCGAAGCTATGGATATTGGCATTAAGTTCTTTTATCATATAATCGTTTACCTTCAGTTTGTACGAAAGTTTTTCGAGGTTATCACCTTCACTTGTTACATAAGATTTGTATCCGAAATGCCGGTTTGTAAAAGTTATTTTATGGCATATTGTATTGTTATACCTAACCAACCCGTTATATTCGAGCATATTGTTGAGTTCATCAGAGTATTTTTGTTGAAGGTGGACAAATATATCGATAAAGAACGAAAAACCCGATTTAAAAATAGAATGGTGCTGTCCGTCGCGCATAGTGTTGCCCAAAGGGTGAAGGCTAAGGGTTGTCCACGGGAATGAATTAGGCCTTACCCAGGCCTTTCCGTTGTTTTGCCCTTCGACATAGAGCACTTCCAGGCCCTTACGCGGAAATTCTTCTTTAATATAAATTTTAAAGGGCGAGCTTACTATCTTAAAATCAGATTTTAAAGTTTTAAAATCCCCGTTTATACGCTCTTTTATTTGAATAGACATTTCAACAGAATGTACCTGCCGGGTATTTAAACTGAGTTTTTTCAACAGTTCAACAGCCTGGTTATGATCAGAAGGCGAAAAAGCAGAAAAAATTAAAAAATAGGCCAATAATAAAATAGGCAACAAGGTTTTTTGCACATAATTGAACCAAAAACAACGCATTGAAAGTTAGAATTTTAATTTTGTGTCGCGTTGGAAGCGTTTGTCAATATAATTCCAATTGATATGTGCCCAAAAGTTCCTGATATATTTGCCGGCATCTGCCTGATAATCGAGATAATAGGCATGTTCCCACATATCGAGGCCCATCAGGGGAAATCCCCTGTTTTCATCGGGCAGAAGCTCCGATAAGGGGTTATTGTCGTTTGCAGTGGTAATTATTTCAAGCTGCTTGTTTTTATAAACCAGCCAAACCCAGCCGGCATTGTCTATTGATAAGGCTGTACTTTCAAATTTTTGTTTAAAATTCTCAAAACTTCCAAAAGCAGAGTTTATTGCTTTATGCAATTTTTCGTCCGGAAGGCTGGTACCCTTTGGTGTTAGGGTGTTGAAAAATATTTTATGGTTTAAAAAGGCACTGGCATTTTGAACTACTGAGTGCTCGAAACTACTTGCATTCAATAGTATGTCACGCACTTTTTGTATTCCACTTAAGGCAAAACCCGAAAGCTGTTTTAAATTATCAGCAGCTGTATCATAAACTACATAGTGGGCCTCTAAAGCTTTTTCAGAAAGAAAACCGCTAAATGAGCCAAAGGAGTATGGAAGACGGGGTTGTTTAACAATATCGCCAAATGTGATGTACGAATTGCGTGCTAAGGCAGGAGCTGCAGATAACCCAACAACACCAATCAATCCTGATTTTATAAATTCTCTTTTATTCATATCTAACGTACAACATTTGATTCATAGGTAATTAACAAACTTATACAAAAAAGGTTGATATTGAAAGATTTTACAAGCTTGTTATAAACATGAACCTGATAAAAAAAGATAAATCAATACTATTTTATTATTTCTGAAATAGCTTGCGCAACACTTAATTTCTGCTGGTTTCCGGTTTCCATGTTTTTTAAGGTCAGCAGCCCCGATTGCATCTCTTCTTCACCAATTATTATAACAAACGGAATGTTTTTACCATTGGCGTAATTCATCGATTTTTTCAACTTTGCCACATCGGGGTAAAGTTCGCAGCTTATTTCATTATCCCTGAACTTCTTAACGAGCGATAATGAATAAAGTTGCTCTTTTTCACCAAAATATGTTAAAAGCACTTTTGTTGTTGACGAAACCCCTTTGGGGAAAACATCAAGTTGTGTCATCACATCGTAAATGCGATCGGCACCAAAACTTATGCCAACTCCCGAAACATTTTTCATTCCAAAAATGCCGGTAAGGTCGTCATAACGGCCACCGCCGCATATACTACCAATAGGCACATCGTTGGCCTTAACTTCGAAAATAGCCCCTGTATAATAGTTCAGCCCTCGGGCCAGGGTTAAATCCAACTCGATTTTCGTAGTTACCGGCGACAATTCCAGGAGGCTGAATACCGTTTCAGTTTCAGCAATACCCATTAGCCCGGTTTCGGAATTTGCCAGAACCTTCTTCAAAGCTGATAATTTTTCATGATTAGAACCTCCCAGGGCCATAACCGGTTGAAGTTTCTCAATTGCACTGCTCGAAAGCCCTTTGCCAGCTAATTCTTCATTAACCTTTTCAAGCCCGATTTTATCAAGCTTGTCAATGGCAATGGTAATATCTGTCATTAAATGGGGTGCATTAATATATTCAGCTATTCCAGCCAGAATTTTCCGGTTATTAAGTTTAATGGTTACAGATATTCCAAGTTTGTCAAAAACCTTATCGATTATTTGTATAAGTTCTACTTCGTTTAAAAGCGAGTTACTGCCTACCACATCCACATCGCACTGATAGAATTCGCGATAGCGTCCTTTTTGGGGCCTGTCGGCCCTCCAGACAGGCTGCACCTGGAAACGCTTGAAAGGAAAGCTTATTTCGTGCTGGTGCTGAACAACAAACCGGGCAAATGGCACGGTAAGATCGTAGCGCAAGCCTTTTTCACAAAGTTTGGCCGACAATGCGCCCGGTTCGGGATTGGTAAAATCGTCCGGGGAAGTATCTCTTAGGAAATCGCCTGAATTAAGTATGCGAAAAAGTAGCTTGTCGCCTTCATCGCCATATTTTCCAAGCAGGGTTGAAAGGTTCTCCATTGCCGGGGTTTCGATGGGAGCATACCCAAAAAGCCTGAAAATATCTTTTATACTGTCGAAAATATAATTGCGCTTTACCATTTCGGCGGGTGTAAAGTCGCGAGTGCCTTTAGGTATTGATGGAATCTGCATAAAAATTTCTTAAAAAACGGGTGTAAAGGTAATTAATATTTTGAATGGCCCTTATTAGTAACAATAATTGAAAAAAAGGGGAGTCAGCCTGCCCCGCATAGTTCTAATAGCCGGGCGTTATATGCCTGGCAATATTCATCGCCCTCGGCTGGTGCCCATGACGCAAAATTTTTATCCGACAAAGGCTCGTAGGGGCCATCTTTCGATTCGAAAATTACTGTATTGCTTTCGAGAATAATTATTGTATGCCACACACGGGCAGGTATTTCGGCACCATAGCTCCCTTTTTGCGGATCGAGGAACATATAATCGGCAATGTCACCTTTGTTGTTAAAGGTTATTACAAGGGCTTTGCCCCGCAAAAGAATAAACATCTCGCGTTTATCGGGGTTTTCGTGTTTATGCGGCTGAAAATAGGTTCCCGGCTCTACAGCATTCAGCAAACGCTGAAACGGATCGGCCAGGTCTTCGTGAAAATTATGGTTTTTCCTCCTTCGGGGCAGGTTTTTTGCTTCCAGGCAAAGTTTATCAATTAATTCAAGGTTTATTTTCTTCATATTTATATCTTTCTTAAAAACCATCTAGTTTATCCATCAAGAAGGCTAAAACAGCCAATCCATATTTATATATAGTCCGTTTTTTTCGCCATCTCTTTTATCCAGAGGAACCCCATAGTCAACAGCTATAATAAAGTTTTCGTTCAATGCAAACCGAAACCCGCCACCAATGCTCTGGTGCAAGCCATCGCCCTGGTTGGTAACAACTGTTGGGGAATGGGGCGAAATACCCCTATTCGCAATTTCATAATCCCTTGTAACCAGCCCCATATCGGTAAATGCACTAAGGGCAAGGTATATATTTTGTTTTGCCACAACGGTGTTTAAAAATTTCCATCGCAGTTCGAAATTGCCATATGCCATATCTTCGCCCACCACCCGGTTGCGCAGTATGCCACGCATGGTTTTGGAGCCGCCAAGTCCGTCGCGGTCGGTAAACCTGCCACTGTTAAAAACAAAAGGCAGCATATATACCGGCGTTCTGCCATATAGTTTGCCCTGGTATGCCAGGCGATAGGCAAAAGAAAAACGTTTAGGCACGATAGTGAAATATTGCCTGTGAGTAAACACAAATTTTCCGTAGGCCTTGCTTTCGCTTAAAAATCCGGGGTCGGCCAAAACCAGAAGGCTTGTCCAGATACCTTTCATGGGGTTCGGCTCATTATCGCGCGAATCGTAAACCAACCCGGCCTTAAAAAGTGTACTTGTACCGCCATCCGACTCACCTGACGGAATTAATCCGTTTTCGCGGTAAAAACCAAATAAGCCCCCATTAACCGGGGGCAACAGGTCGTTGGCCTTTTTACCTTCATTTAATTTATGAATGTCAACCGTATCGAGTTTTATGTTATAATGAACGATTCCGGCCATCCAATACAATTTGCTTACAGGTGTTTTCCCCTGAAAATCGGCCCTAAGCCTTAACAGCTTGCGGTCTAGCCTGTAAAACACCCTTGAAGAATCGGCTTCGTAAGTTGAAAAATAATCGGATTTATAGCCGTTATATCCATAAAAGTCGAGCGTTTGCTCGGTCAGATAGCTGGCTTCGCCCGATACCCTTATACCAGGTACCAGGTATTTCGAATCGTAAGTAAGCTGGTTGATGCCACTCCCCTTAGTTGTGCGCGACCATTCGAGATATATCGAGTGCTTATAATCGGGATAGATTGAGCCGTCGCCGTAATGATAGAAATTAACCAAACCGCCATATTTAAACCCTATGTCGCTATCGAAAGCAACAACAGGAACGGCCCCAAAACTCCAACCCGATTTTGTGTTTGTTTTGGTGGTATCGCCCCCGTATGCAAAAAGAGTAGTGGAAAACACTACGAAAAAAATTGAATTAATAAATCTGGTATTCATTTTATATGCTAAATATTGAGTAATTGATTTGAATTGTTAATGTTAAAAACCGTTTTTTACCTTTTCAGCATCCGTTTCCCATCAATTTCGATATAAACTTTCATGCTTTGGCCAAAGTCGATAACTTCGGGCAAAAAATGAACAGTGAAATTTATTTCGCCCTTAACACGGCCTTTTCTAAGGAATTGCCAAACAAAATCGGTACGTTCATAAAACCTTGCGCTGTAAAGTTTATCGCCATACATTTGTGCCTGTCCCTCGCCTAAGTATAAAACCGAACGCACCCCTATACCTTTAAATGTTGCAAACAATTCCCAAATATTGCCAATACGGGTATCAAGTTCATAAACATTCCTAAGCCTGTCGTATGAGCCTGTTATTCCGGTTTGCAGCGATAAAGAATCAAATGCTGTCATCGCTGTAAAATTATAGCCAGCTAAAAAAACACCCCCCCCATTATCGCGAATATGTTCTGTTGTGTCGTTTGCTGCAGAGCAGGCATAATGACTCATAAGAAAGTCGTAGCGGGCAAACCATTTATCGCTTACAATTTTCCCGGTACCGCCAATTAAAAATATTTCCCTGTCGGTAATTGTTTGTCGCGATATCCAGTCGATCCAAACATTTTGTTCAGCCCTGCCGTAATGTAACCCAATAAAAATACCCTCGTTGTTAGGCCTGTAGTACTGAAAAGTGTCGTGCATTAAAACTCCGGGCAACTGATAGTTTTCGTGCCTCGGAAATGAGCCCAGAAGAACTTTGGCATTTTCCGATTGGTGATTGAAATATGCTATTGGTTTAATATTGTGCTTTGTTGGCCTGCTTCCGAATTCATACAAAAAATTTGCCCCGGCACTAAACGAATTAGCATCATCAACATCAAAACCGCCTGCAACAAAAACCTGGTTCCCAAACATAGTACGGGGTTCTGCATACATATTATAATATTCACGGTTATCGAAAAAACCAAAATTTCCGGCATTCCACTTAAAACACTGGCCCTGTGCTCCTAATACTAAATAAAGGCTAACACCAGTAAGCACGGTTAAAACTTTTCTCACAATTATATGTATTACTGTTCGTTGGTACTTTAGTCTATAAAAGTATTACTTTTAGCAGTTTTCACCACAGTGCGCGTAAATAATATTTCTTAAACATGCACATTTAACAGAAACCATACAGGAAGCACGTTATATAAAAGAGCGGGATATCATACCAAAATTAAATTTAAACTTGATCGTTTTTTTTTATGTTTCGGTTTGTTTTGTGGCTTTAACTTACTACCTTCGATGCAATATCGACAGAAGTCAATTGATTATATGGTAGGTTGTTATAAATTATGTTAACAAAGAAATGTAACAACAAAACTAAAACGTATTGCAAGGTATAAATTACAACTGGTTTGGCGAAGGTATTCTCTTTGCAGACGATGATATATACAGCCACATGTTATTGGAAAAAATATTCCAGCGTACAGGGGCTAAATTATTTCATGCGCATAATGGGCACGAGGCCATAGATATTATGAAAAAATCTGGCCACGAAATTAATGTAGCTATTATTGATATAATAATGCCCGGACTGAATGGTTATGAAGTGGCTTATTTAATCGACAAAAACTTCCCCGATGTTAGCCTGATAGCTTATACTGCCGACACTGTAAGCCTCGATATTGAAAAATGCAGGCAGTGCGGGTTTATTAAATTGCTCACAAAACCAACCCTGCCCAATAGAATTCTTTCGGAGATTAACAACCTGATGACGGTAAAAAACAAGCTGTAGCGATTTTTTATAATTACTTACATCTGTGATATGGGGCACAACTAAAATAAAAATTATCTTTTTTGAAAATTTTGCCGACTTAAACTGCTTGCTTATAAATAGGGTACAATTGTCTCCAGTTTATTTGCCCGGGAACCTTTAACAAATATGAGTTTACCGCTAATGTTTTCTTTAATTAAATAGCTAATTAAGCTGTCTGTATCGTTAAAATAATATGCAAGTGTGTGGGAGAAGGGCAAAAACCCGCTGCCCACGAAAATATTTTGCGCACTCTGTGTTTTTTCTGCCTCCTCTATAAGTTGGGAATGTTCGTTTAACCCCGATTCACCAAGTTCTTTCATCTCGCCAAGTATTGTAATTTTATTGTCTGAACGAATTTCGGCGAAACTTTCAAGGGCAAGTTTCATGCTGCTGGGGTTTGCATTATAACTATCGAGAATGAGTGTGTTTTTTGAGGTTTCGAGTATTTGCGAACGGTTATTTTCTGGAGTGTAAGCTTCTATGGCGCTAATCATTTTAACAACATCGACATTATACAACAAGCCAATTTTGATGGCGGCAAGGACGTTTGTAATATTATACCTGCCAAACATTTGTGTTTGTATGTCGATGCAATTTTCATTAATGGCAATTTTGGCCTTTAATTGCCCGTCGAAGCAGAGCGATTTTGCATAACAGTTTGTTTGCCTGTTACCGTAATATTCGGTGTTTTCATAGCCTTTTAGCAAGTCTGTGAGAATAGTATCGCTATAATTGGCAATGATTTTATTATTTTTCGATTTCAAAAACGAATACATTTCCGATTTTGCCTTAATAACACCTTCGAAGCCGCCAAAGCCTTCGAGGTGGGCTTTGCCAATATTGGTAATCATGCCGGCATCGGGTTGGGCAATGTTGCACAATAAGGCTATTTCGCCAATATGGTTAGCTCCCATTTCAATTATTAGTATTTCGGTACCGGCAGGGGCCGATAATATGGTTAAAGGCACACCAATATGGTTGTTTAGGTTACCTTTAGTTGCCCAACACTTATATTTTTGCGATAAAACAAGCCTTATCAACTCTTTTGTGGTAGTTTTTCCATTGGTGCCGGTAAGGGCAAACACATTAAACCGCTCATGCACCCGATGATTGGCTGCCAGCTGTTGTAAGGTTGCCAAAACATTTTCGGTCACGAACTTATTTTTTCCAGCAAAGCGGACATCATCAATTACTGCTAAAGCGGCGCCTTTTGCCAGGGCATCATCGGCGTATATGTTTCCATCAAAGTTATCGCCTTTGAGGGCAAAAAATATAGAACCAGGAATAATATTCCTTGAATCGGTAGAAACAGGCAGTCCAATTTTTCTGTAAAGCCCGTAAAGTTTTTCCAGCATAAGTTATTAATAAAAAAAGGCTGCTAAAAAAGCAGCCTGATTATGTTGTAAAGAAAAACATCGTAAATTATTTGCCAGCAGGGCTGCCTACCCTTGTCATAGCACAGCGGAAGCCTAAATCGTCCCTAGAGTCTTTTTCGTTCAGGAACCTTCTGGTGCCGGGGCTCAGCCAATAAGCCCTGTCTCTCCACGAACCTCCTTTATAAACCCTCGACTGGTCAGATATCATTGAACTTACATCATTGTCGCCAGGTTCCATTTTATACATTCTGGCCGAACCCCTACTCTGGCTTGGTGCATCGGCAGCCCAATCGCCTCCATCGATTATGCTCGATTCATGATCACCATCGCGGTAGTTGATATAATCGGCTTTTTTGTAATTCCAGCGGTTAATTGCTTCTTCTTCCGGCACATCGACATATTGCAAGCGGCCAAGGCTGTCTTTTTCTGCAACATTGCCTTCTTCATCTTTTTTGGGTTGTTTGAACACATTTCCCCTAAATGGGTTGAATTCGTCAAATTCCTGGAAAGTTTGCGGACGGTAAACATCGCGCACCCATTCGTTTACGTTGCCAGCCATATTGTATAGCCCGTAATCGTTTGGCCAGTATGACACTACAGGGGCTGGAATAGAAGCATTGTCGTTCAGGTCTCCGGCAACACCCATCATATCGCCACGCCCGCGTACATAATTGGCACGCATCTCTCCGCGAACTTTTTGCTGATCGTTCCGGATATTGTGCCCGTTCCAAGGGTATATGCGCCTTTCGTAAACCCTTTCCTCGAAAGAATTGCCAATTAAAGCCAATGCGGCAAATTCCCATTCAGCTTCCGATGGCAGCCTGTACTGAGGCAATAACAAACCATCTTCGAGCATTACCCTGCGGGTATCCTGGTTTGGATCAAGGCTTGGGAGGTTTTTGTTGACCAAACCTTCGTACTGGCCAACCAAATATGCATCGGTATTAAAGTTTTCTTCGTTAATCTGGTTTGGATCAGGGTTAAGAATCCCTTGTTGAATTAATATATTTTCGTTTACCCTGTCGGTTCGCCAAGCACAATAATCTGTTGCCTGAAGCCAGTTGACCCCAACCACAGGATACTCGTTGTACGAGGGATGGCGAAGATAATACAACACATAAGGCTCGTTGTATGCCATAGGCCTGCGCCATACCAAAGTATCGGGCAAAGCGTTCTGATATACTTTTGGGTAATCGACAAAAACACGCTTGATCCAGTGCAGATACTCGCGGTAGTCAACATTTCTGACTTCTGTTTCGTCGAGGTAAAACGATGAAACAGTAACCCTGCGTGGAACATTGTTCCATTCATACATAACATCTTGTTCAACGCGGCCCATTGTGAAGGTACCTCCCTGAATCATAACCAGGCCTGGCCCGGTTTCCTGTTCAGCAGCAGTTACAACTTCGAAACCACCATTGTCCGGATCGTTATAATTCCATCCGGTAGTTGATGATACTCCTTTCCCGCCACCCCCGCATGATACAAGAATGACTGAAAATAATGCAAAACACGATAGTGCAGACAGCTTTAAGTTCATGATAAAACGATTTTTGTTCTTCATATACTAATTTACAACAATTTTCAATTATAACTATATATCGGGACATTTTATTGCCCCTCGCTTTTTTCTTTTCCCTTTATACTGAAGTTTACTCAAAAAAGTTACTTCGTGGGCTGCCATTTTAGGATTTATTGATATGGCTCCTGACAAATTTAAATCATAAGTATAAATAAAATCAAAATTATTATATAAAATTCCTAACAAAAATGATGTTGTATGCAAATTTTGGTTCGAATGCCCCAATAAAACCCCGGTTTTAATTGTTGAAAACACAATATTGCCACCATATGATATATGTACTGAGTTATTCTTAAAGGCAACAGAGCCTATGGGTTCTACTTCTAGTGGGTAGTTCCCCCTCCGGTTTATCCTGTAACTTCCCAAATAACAGGCATGGTACTCTTGTTTATTGCCTATGCTGTTGTTTATGCCCAGGAAATTTACCACCGACAGCCCCAGCGTACTTTTACGGCCAAATACATAAGAAACTCCTGTGTTGACATACGGGTAGCTGCGGCCTTTATTTTCAGGCATATTTGCCTGTGGAAATTCGAAAGTTAGTTTGCTGTAATCGTTTTTTTCAAAACCGTAGTTGCCGTTTAGCCCAAAATTAAGGTGCGAACGGTACCCTGTTTTTATGCTGTATGCATAATTTAAGCCAATTATAGTATTTGTAAATACACCTTTAAGCTGTCTGTCGTGCTTTAATACCATCCCAAAATTGCTGTTCATCCTCTCCGATCCATAAAAAGCAGCAAGCCCGTATGTTGTGTACATATCTGCAACAGGCCACTGGTTACGGTAGTTCATTTGTATTTTTGAATGATTGGAAAAATCGCAAATCGATGGATTAGAAAAAACAATATTATTATATAGATTTGAGCCAAAAAAATTCTGCCCGTAAATTCTATTGCTGATAATCAGCAAAAAAAAATACAGGTGTATTTTGAAAAATGGTTTTAACATTTGATTAATACTAAACTCTGGAAACAAACGTTAAAATTATTGTTTTATTTATATGGCATTACAGAAATTTGTAAAAAATGGATTTTAAACTTTTTTTTTCCCGTACTGCTCTGTTAATTCTAATCGGTTATAACGTTTATGGGCAACCTGCGGGGAATTCGGTTTTTAAAAGCGGGAAATGGTATAAAATAAAAGTTTGTGAAGGCGGAGTCTACAAAATAACTTACGAAGACCTGAAAAACATAGGCTTTGAATCGCCCGAAAATATACGTATTTATGGAAACGGTGGCAAACAGCTTGGTTATGTTGTTTCGGAAAACGACCCCTATAACCCCGAAGAGATTGCAATTTACGAATCGAGGGGCAACGACAACACTTTTGACCCAGGCGACTTTTACCTTTTCTATGGCGAAGGTACTGTTTCGTGGTACCTGGATAATAAAACCGGCCTGTTCAGGCAAAAAGTGCACGATTATTCACTCTGTAATTACTATTTCATAACAGCAAGCTTCGGAAGCGGGAAAAGAATTTCTGTTAGCGATTTTTCACAAAACCAGGCAACAAAAACAGTTACTTCTTATTCGTGGCGCGAATACCACGAAAACGAACTATATAATTTCACCAGTTCGGGCAGGCGCTGGTTTGGCGAACGGTTCGATGAAAAAGCATTTACGAAATCGTTTTCCATCGACGATTTTTTGGCTGGTTCGACCCTTACTGTTGTTACAGACATGGCGGTAAGGTCGGGCTCCAATAAAAAGGCGTTGGTAAATATTTCCGGTATAAATCCAGATACTGTTGGTTTTCAGTATGTAATTATCGACAACGGCGATGCCACTATGGCCGATGTAAAAAGCAGGACTTATAAAATATCCCCTTCGGGCCCCGAAGTCTCTGTTAGTTTCAGTCTCTATGGGGCAAGCATGAACGACCGGGCATATATCGATTTTATAAACCTAAACGCACGGTGCAAACTCAACTTTACTTCGAAACCTTTGTTTTTTCGCGATATCGAATCGGTAACTGAAGGCGCTTTCGCCCGTTTCAGGCTTTCTGGTGCCAATGCCAATGTGCTGGTGTGGGACATTACCGATCATAATGATGTTCTCTTGCCAAAAGCGTCACTTACTTCCGGCTTTTATGAATTTGTTGCCCCGGTTTCGCAATTGAGGGAATATATAGCCTTCGATTTAAAAGGTAGTTTCTTGTCGCCTGTATATAAAGACAATGAACTTAAAGACACCGGATGGATCAACAACCAGGACATTTTAGGCATGACAGCACCTGAACTGGTTATTGTTACCCACCCCTTATTTAAAAAACAAGCCGATGAACTGGCCGCTTTGCACAGGGAAAAAGATAATATGGACGTAGCTGTGGTAACAACAACAGAGGTTTATAATGAGTTTTCATCGGGAAAGCCCGATGCAAGCGCAATACGGAACATGGCCCGTGCCAATTACCTGAAAACAGATGGGCCGCAAAAATTTAAATACCTGCTCCTTTTTGGCGATGGTTCGTTCGACAATAGAACAATAAACGATGTAAACCCAAACTACATTCCAACTTATCAAGGCGAAAACTCCACAAGCCCCCTGGCCACCTATACCACCGACGATTTCTTTGGAATGCTCGATGTGGGGGAATATAAAGAATCGGGTAAACTGGAAATAGGGGTTGGGCGATTACCTGTAAACTGGGACAAAAACAATACTGACAAATCAGCACAGGGGGTTGTCGATAAAATAAAAAGCTATTATAATGCCGAATCGATGAAAGATTGGCGCAACCAGGTTATTTTTCTGGCCGATGACGGTGAACACGAAGGATCGCCGGAATTTATCAGGGATTCCGACTCTCTCACAAAAATTATTGAAAGGCATGCCCCTTCGATGAACATTAATAAAATATATTTCGATGCATACCGGCAAATAAGCTCTTCAACAGGTGCCTCGTACCCCGAAGTGGAAAACGAGCTTCACCGTACATTAAATAAAGGTGCCCTAATTTTTAATTATATGGGGCATGGGGGCGAAAATGCCATATCGCAGGAAAAAGTTTTCCAGAAATCGGACTTTGAAAACCTGAAAAACGGCCCGTATTACCCGTTGTTTGTAACAGCCACATGCCAACTGAGCCGATTCGACAATGTTATTATTGCTTCTGCCGATAATTATTCGCGCAAGGTTTCGGCTGGCGAAGCTGCTCTGTTAAACCCCTATGGCGGGGGCATTGCCCTTTTTACTACTACAAGGGTGGTTTACCAGGGTTACAACTATTCTCTCAGCCGCGATATTTTTAATATGGCATTTAACAAAAATGAAAATGGCAACCGCTATAGGCTTGGAGATATTTTTCGCCTTGCAAAAAATAATTACACAGGCGACTATGTGAATATGAGAAAATTTGCCCTTCTTGGCGATCCGGCAATTACCCTTGCACATGGCGAATTTAAGGTGATAACCGACTCAGTAAACAATACTACAGCCTCTGAAAAAACCGATACGGCAAGTGCATTGGGATCAATGAGGGTTTGCGGCTATATTGCCGATGACGACAGCACATTAATTGATCAATTCAACGGAATTGTGCAGGTAAGCGTTTATGACAAGAAATATACCGTAACCACAAACGGCAACGACGGCATTACAAAAATGGACTTTAACATGCAAGACAAATTGCTGTTCAGGGGAAAGGCATCGGTGGTTAACGGCAGGTTTTCCATCGAATTTAAAATCCCCAAAGACATTACTTATAGTTATGGCAAGGGTAAAATAAGCTATTATGCACAAAATGGCATAATCGATGCAAAGGGAAGTTTTGATAATTTCTATATTGGCGGGACCGACCAAAACGCCCTGCAAGACAACTCCGGCCCCGAGATACAGCTGTTTATGAACAATACCGGCTTCAGGGACGGCGGCATTACCAATAACTCACCGGTGTTGCTGGCTTATATTTCCGACGAAAATGGCATAAACACCACCGGTATAGGTATTGGCCACGATATTTCGGCAGTGCTCAACGAAGATTACTCTTCGCAATACACATTAAACGATTATTTCGAAGGAAACCTGAACGACTTCAGAAGCGGCATGGCCTACTATCAGTTTAATAATCTCGAGAATGGATTTCACACAATCCGCGTTAAAGCCTGGGACATATACAATAACTCCTCGGAGAGCGATATTAGCTTTTACGTGGAAAACAAAAATAGCTTAGTAATAGAACAATTGTTTTGCTTCCCAAACCCCATGAAAAACCAAACCAGTTTCCAGTATTCGCACAATATGCCCGGAGAGCACCGCGTTACCCTTAAAATACACGATTTGGCCGGGCGACAGGTTTACACTTACGAAAGAACAAACCCTGAACCAGGTTTTGTTTCGGAACCTATACAATGGCAAAGGAAAAACGGCATCAACCCCGATGTGCCCCCGGGGGTTTACATTTACACTTTACAGGTTGAGGCCTCTACCGAATACAGTAGTTCTGTTTTCGAAAGCAACCAGTCGGGCAGGTTAATAATAATTCCTGAATAAATACGTTTAGTAATTAAATTTTATAATTTTGCACTTCTTAACACAACAAGTAATGTATAAAAGGTATTTAATTCTTATCGGGCTTACAATAGTTGTACTAAATTCCGCTAACGGCCAATCGACCGATGGCAGGGATTCTGAATCGCTAAACGCACTTAAAACTTCAGTTTCGTTCCTGACAATAGCCCCCGACTCAAAAGCGGGTGCCATGGGCGACGCCGGGGTGGCAACAACCCCCGATATCAATTCGCAGCACTGGAACCCTTCAAAATTTCCATTTGTAAAAGAACAAAGCGGCGTGGCCGTATCTTATACGCCATGGCTCAGGGGTTTAGGGGTTACCGACCTGAACCTGCTGTATTTGACCGGCTATAGAAAATTCGGGAATGATCAGGCAGTAAGCAGCGCCCTCCGGTATTTCAACCTTGGGGAAATTTCCGAAATTGACATCAATGCTGTTGCTACCGGAAATAAAATACGCCCGCACGAACTGGCATTTGATTTAGGCTATTCACGTATGTTTTCGGAAAACTTTGGTGGAGGCCTCGTATTCAGGTTCATCTATTCAAACATAGCTGCCGGAGCAAGCAATTTAACTTCGGGCGCCCGCTATGAACCAGGCACATCTTATGCTGCCGACCTTTCGGCATATTACCAGAAACCCATACAATTAAGCAACTACAATGCCGAAATGGCTTATGGGCTGAATATTTCAAATATAGGTTCGAAAATGTCGTATTCCGAAGACAACGAAAGCCAGTTTATACCCACTAACATGCGCCTGGGGGGCAGGCTTACCATGGATATCGACGATTACAACCAAATGAGCTTTACCATCGACCTGAACAAATTGCTGGTACCAACCCCACAACCTAACGACACTGCTTTCGACATGCAGAAAATAGGGGTAATTGAAGGGGTTTACAAGTCGTTTTACGATGCCCCGGGCGGTGGCAGCGAAGAACTGCACGAGCTGATGTGGTCGGTTGGTGCCGAGTACTTGTATATGAAACAGTTTGCCATTCGTGCGGGCTATTTTAACGAATACGAAACTAAAGGAAACCGTAAATACTTTACCCTGGGTGCCGGTTTTAACCTAAATGTGTTTTCGCTCGATTTTTCATACCTTTTCCCTGCTACCGGTGGAAGGGCAAACCCCCTGGCAAACACCATGAGGTTTACCCTGGGCTTCAGGTTTGAATAAGCAAAGAAGTTTTCTTTTTAATATTGCCCATTGTTATACAATCTTTGAATATTTTTGTATAGCAATGGGTTTTATATTTAAGGTCTGTAAATTAAAATTTCAAAGGCCGGCATAAACGCACACCAGGATTGGTGTTTGCGCTCCCCCTTGGTAACCTAAGTGTATTATAAAAAAATTAAACTATGAATTTCCGTATAGGTTTTGGCTACGATGTTCACCAACTCGAAACTGGCCGTAAGTTTGTGCTCGGGGGCATGCCCATTGAACATACAAAGGGCCCTGTTGCCCATTCCGATGGCGATGTGCTGATACATGCCATTTGCGATGCCTTGTTGGGGTCAGTTAACCTGCGCGACATAGGGGTGCATTTCCCCGATACCTCTGCCAATTATAAAGGAATCGACAGCAAAATATTATTGAAAAAAACTGCCGAACTTCTGGCACTTAAAGGATACAAGGTAGGAAACATCGATTCGACGATTTGCCTGCAAAAACCAAAAATAAAAGATTTTATTCCCGCTATGCAGGAAACCCTGGCTGACATTATTGGTATTGCAACCGATAATATTTCTATTAAGGCCACAACAACAGAAAAGATGGGCTTTGTTGGTAGAGAAGAAGGCATTACGGCTTATGCTGTAGTTTTGGTTTATAAAAAATAATTAGTTATTTCGTACATAACTAATCTATACCGCTATGGGTAAATACCTTGTACTTGGCGCCAGCCCAAACCCGCTTAGGCATTCTAATAAAGTTATTAAAAGCCTTGTGAGGCACAATAAAATGGTTGTTCCTGTCGGTTTCAGAAGTGGCACCGTATCGGGAATTGAAATAAAAACAGGGTTCCCTCCTGAAGAAAACACCGAAAACTTATTGCTGTATGTAGGTTCGAGAAGGCAGAAAGATTATTATGATTATATTTTAAAGCTGCACCCAAAAAAGATTGTTTTTAATCCCGGCACAGAAAACCCCGAACTTATGGAACTTGCCCAAAAACATAATATTGAGTGCATCGAGGGTTGCGCACTTGTGATGATAAACGGCGGACAATTATAGGTATATGGAGAAAAAAGGATTTCTCTGGAGAAACATAGGCAAAGGCATACTTTGGCTTGCTGCCATAGTGTTTGGCTATGTTCTTATTAAACGCTACGTAAATATCGACTACTTTTCGTGGCTCGAACCCGTTTTCGACAACCATGTTCTTATAATGCTAATATTTACAGTGTCGGAAATACTTATAGGAATAATCCCCCCCGAGTTTTTTGTAATTTGGGCGCTACGGTTTGAAACTTTGCACAATTATATTATTGTTGTGTTTATATTGTCGTTTATTTCTTACCTGGCAGGTATAATTGCATACTTTACAGGCAAATATTTTAGTTCAACACAGCTTTACAGGTATCTGTGGAAAAAAAAGCTGAGGAAATTTGAACAAAATTTACAACAATTTGGGGCAGTTCTTATAATTATAGCATCGTTAACGCCAGTGCCATTTTCCGGTGTGGCCATGCTTATGGGGTCGGTAAATTTTAAAATAAAACACTACCTGTCTTATTCGCTCATCAGGTTTGTCCGCTTTGCAATAATCGGCTTTATAATATGGGAAACGAAGGTTTTAACCTGAAACAAAAACTAAGAATGAAACACTAGCAAAGGTATTTCGGTATGGTAAAATATTTTTTTGGTCAAACTTGGTTTTAGTACCTTTTCCAATAAACTTCTTTTGCGGTGGGTTAACGAAATAAGGTTAATGTCGTTTTCAGCGACATACTTATCAATCGACTGCAACAAATCGGGCTTGCTTTCCAAAATATGGCATTCCACAGAATTTTCCTGGTATATTTTCTGAAAATAGTCTTTCAGCCCGTCCATTTTAAGCATTTCCCATTTATCGGTACGGGGGCCAATGTGAATACAATGTATCGACATTTTAAACAGCTTACTGAACTGTAACAGCTTCTTTATCGACATAAAATCCGATTCATCAAAATCGGTAAGGTACAAAATACGGCGCATATTTTGCCCGCCAATAAATTTATAATCTTCCGGGATGGCCAAAACCGGCACAGAGAGCCTTTTAATTGCCACTTCTGTAATGCTTCCCATAATAGATGAGGTTTTTTTGTCGGCGCCCCGTGTGCCCATAACTACCATAGAAGGCTTTAACTCCCCGGCAAGGTTTATAAGCTCGTCTTTTGCCAGCCCGGCTTTTATTTCGAAACTTACCCTGCTTTTATCAATGTCGTTATATTCCGAAAAGGTGTACAATTTCTTGATATATTCCTGCATATCGCTGGTTTCCGACTCAATGAGTTTTTCTGTGACATCGGCCCTGAGCTGTTGCTGCGACTGTAAGCCGCCGGTAAGTTCAATTAAATCGAAGGCAGGAGAATAAAAGGCATGAAAGAAACACAGGCTGCTCCCCGATTTAGTGGCAATTTTGGCTGCATATCGGCATGCCAGGGTACTGTAATCGGAATAATCCACAGGTACCAGTATCGTTCCCTTTTCATTAATTCCGGTACTTTCCATAGCTTAAAGGTTTTGAAATATTGAACAGAAGTTACAAAAAAAAACATTAAATAATCAATATCGGTAAGTATATTTAGCCACAACATCGTCTTTAATGCCACTGCCATCGTCAACAGAATAGTTCCATGATATACTTTTTAAATTGGTAGAAATAGTGCCTGTGCCCTGCACTATATAACCACCTGTAAGTGTTTGGTTAAAAAGGCTTAAAGTATAGCCCGAAACGCGGGCTTTGGCTTCAATCCCGTTTCCCAAAGCATAAAAATTACTGATATAAACCAGGGTAGAGTCGTTTTCATCGGGCGAGATATATACCATATAGATATCGGTAGCCGATTTAAAAACCGATGAGCTCTCGTCGCATTCCCAGGTGCCCTCAATTTCCGAAGCTATTTCTGCTGCCGTGGGGTTGTTTAAGATTTCTTCGCAACTTATCAGAACGACACCAACAAGTACGATACAAAAAAAACGGAGTGTTGTTTTCATGCTTTTTGTTTTTAAACTTACTTACGAAAACTATGCCAGAGGTTTTACTGATTTTTGTTCCGAAAGTTATAACTTTGCCTCAAAACGATTAAACTTTATACTATGAAATATAAAAACTGGTTTATTTTCGGTGGCATAGTGTTAGTTCTTGTTTTAATCTATGTAAGCAAGTTCAACAAAGTAATAAAGCTCGAGCAGGATGTTAAAGCCAAATGGGCAATGGTAGAATCGGCATACCAGCGCAGGCTCGATTTAATACCCAACCTGGTGAATACTGTGAAGGGTTATGCCGATTTTGAACAAGAAACACTCACACAGGTAATCGAAGCACGCGCGAAAGCAACATCGGTAAACATTAACCCCGAAAACCTCGACGCTGCAAGCGTACAAAACTTCCAGCAAACCCAGGACGCACTCTCGGGGGCACTCTCGCGCCTGATGGTTGTAGTAGAAAAATACCCCGACCTTAAAGCAAACCAAAACTTCCTCGACTTGCAGGCACAGCTTGAAGGAACGGAAAACCGTATTAAAGTAGAACGCGACCGTTATACCGAATCGGTACAGAAATACAACTCTTTTGTGGCATATTTTCCGCAGAATGTATTGTTCAATAAAGAACAGAAGGGATATTTTACTGCCGACGAAAAGGCTTCTGAAGCGCCGGCTGTTGCCTTTTAACCATACTGTATGACAGCTGAAAATTTTATCTCCGCCACCGGGAGACAGCAAATTATCGATGCAATTAAAAATGCTGAAGCTAATACCTCCGGCGAAATACGTGTGCACATCGAAAACCATTGCAGCGAAGAAGTTTTGGACAGGGCAGCCCATATTTTTGAAAAGTTGCAGATTCACAAAACCGAAAAGCGCAATGGAGTGTTGTTTTACCTGGCTGTTAAAGACCATAAGTTTGCCATTTTGGGCGATGCCGGCATAAATGCAGTTACCCCCGATGGTTTCTGGAATTCTATAAAAGATTCTGTTTTGCAAAAATTTGCCAGGCAGGAATTTGCCGAAGGGCTGTCGATAGGTATAACACTCGCCGGTGAGGCCCTTAAAAAATATTTCCCTTATATGTCCAACGATGTAAATGAATTAACGGATGAAATATCGTTTGGCAAAAACTAACAGGATGAAACAACTATTATTTACTTTTTTGGGGGCAATGATGTTTACACTGGCTGTTGCCCTCCCCAAAAAGCCATATCCCCCAAAGCTGGTGAACGACTATGCCGGGGTATTTACAAATGAGCAGATTTTTACTCTCGAAAACAAACTTGCAGACTTTAGTAACCGTACCACAACCCAAATTGTGGTTGTAACGCTCGATACCCTTTACGGAATGCCGGTTTCGATGGCAGCACAAAAAATTGGCGAGAGCTGGGGTGTTGGCGGCGAAGAATTCGACAACGGGCTTGTGGTTTTATTTAAACCAAAAACTTCACTGTCGAAGGGAGAAGTGTCGATTCAAACCGGGTACGGGCTAGAGGCAGTTATTCCCGATGCAATCTGCAACCGCATTGTACAATACGAAATGATCCCAAAGTTTCAGCAGAACAACATTTTCGGGGGCATTGACGCTGCCCTTGAAGTACTAATGGGTTTAAGCCTGAAAGAATTTTCGGCAAAAGACTACGAAAACAAAACAGGATCAAAAGGGAAAACTTCGGGTTTCATTGTTGTACTGGTTATGATAATATTGTTCTTTTCCGGTATATTCTCGAAATCGAACCGAGCCCGACGTTCATCATTGGGCAGCAGCAACCTTCCGCTGTGGCTGTTATTGTCGATGATGGGTTCGGGGAGAGGCGGAAGTCATTCGGGCAGCTTTGGCAATTTCTCGTCGGGCAGGGGCTCTTTTGGCGGTGGCGGAAGTTTTGGAGGTTTTGGCGGCGGAAGTTTCGGCGGTGGCGGGGCAAGCGGAAGCTGGTAAATTATTCTTGTAATTTAATTATGATGCGTTTACTTATATTAATGTTGCTCGTATATCAATTTTCGGTTCAACATGCCCTGTCGCAAACCGATTCATTATATTTAACCAGCAAACTGAAAATTGTTTTTGCTGGCGATATTATGGGGCACGACAGCCAAATTTCAGGTGCTTTTGTAGATTCAACAAATTCGTACGATTATGAACCTGTATTCAGGCATATTGCCGATTACATTGCCAGCGCCGATATTGCAGTTGGCAACCTTGAAGTAACCCTTGCCGGAAAACCCTATAAAGGCTATCCACAGTTCTCGAGCCCAGATGAGCTGGCTCTTGCAGCCCGCAATGCCGGATTCGGTATTTTTCTCACGGCAAACAACCATTCGCTCGACAGGGGGGCAAAAGGATTGGTGCGCACCATAAAAGTGCTCGATAGTTTAAATGTTTTACGCACAGGCACATTTATAAGCCAGCTCGAACGCGATTCGGTTTACCCCTTAATATTAGAGCGCAACAACATAAAACTGGCAATTCTGAACTATACATACGGCACTAACGGCATAACTGTTGATACGCCTTTTATTGTTAATCGCATTGATACAAGCCTGATTAGGCTCGATTTGGAAAAAACTAAAAGTCTCAAGCCCGATTTTACCATCGTTGCCATTCACTGGGGAAACGAGTACGAGCGAAATGAAAACAAGGTGCAACAGAAGCTGGCAGAATTCATCTTCAAAAATGGTGCTGATGCAATTATCGGTTCCCACCCACATGTGGTTCAGCCTATAAAATATATAGAGGTAAACATTGGCGATTCTGTAGTAAAACGCCCTGTTTTTTATTCCCTGGGCAATTTCGTATCGAACCAGCGGGCACAATATAAAGACGGAGGAATAATGGCCGAGCTCCACATAAGCAAAAACAATAATACAACCACCCTCGATTCGGCAGCTTATTTACCATACTGGGTTTATCGGAACGACACCTTGAACAAGCAAATATTTTATGTTGTGCCTGTTGCAAAATATAAAACCGGAAATACAGGCCTTAACTTTAACAGCGACAATGAATTTAGGTTCAACAGGTTTACCAACGACACCCGTGAATTGCTTAAAAACGAGAGTGTGCCGGAATCGGGCTTTTATATAAATACTGAAACGAAACAATAATATTACCCTATACAGCAGTGATTTCAAGGCATTATATTGACACAAAAAAACCTGCACATTTCTGGCAGGTTTTGTTTTTTTTTAATATAGCCCGGGCTAGTATATGATTGTTTGCATAGCATTCGGACCCATCTGTAACTCGGCCATATACCCACCAACAATTAGTTTGTAGCTTACAGGGCTGGCAGATGAATTCATAACAATAGTTGCCATAGTGCCATCGGGGTTAACAAACGATGTGCCCAGCAAACTGCTCCTGCTAACTGTTGTGCTTACCCTTTTTGCATTTGGCCTTACAAATTTCGAAAAATGGCCCATATAATAGTATGTCGGGGTAAATATTGTTTCTTTCTTTTGCGAATCGTAATGTGCCGGGGCAAAACAGAAATTGCCTACATGGTTTGGCCCTCCGTATTCATTAAGCAATATGTTCCAATCGATAAAAGCAGCAAGCCCGTTGTTAAAATCGTTGATCATATTGCGACCGTAGCGTTCTGCATTTTGCCAATGGTGCAATTTAGCGTAATCGAATTTTTCGTTGCAGCCTTCGGTAAAAATAATGTGCTTATCGGGGTACGATTCGCGCACGTTGGCAACATTATCGAACATTTCCTGTCCGCCTGTCCAGGTTTCGTACCAGTGTATGCCAATGCCCCAGGCATATTTTGAGGCTTCGGGGTCTTCAAAAATAACATTGGCCCTTTGGCTTAGCAAATCTCTGTTATGATCCCAGACTACGATTTTTTTTTCGCCAAGGCCAGCCTTTTCCATAGTTGGCCCAAGAAAGTTCTTTAGAAAGTCGCGCTCTTCTTCGGCGGTATATATGCAAGATTCCCATCGCTGAACAGCCATAGGCTCGTTCTGCACCGAAATTGAAAATACTGGTATGCCTTCGCTTTCGTATGCCTTAATATACTTAACGTAGTAATTTGCCCATGCCTGATAATACTCAGGAAGCAGTGAGCCACCTTCCAGAACATTTTTATTGCTTTTCATAAATGCCGGCGGGCTCCAGGGACTAGCCATAAGGGGAAGATTGCCCCCTGCATATTCAATAGCCTTCTTAATAAAAGGGATACGAAATTGCTTGTCATGCTCAACCGAAAATGTTTTGAGTTCTTTATCGCCCTCCTCGACATAATTATAGCTGGCACTGCTAAAATCGCAACTGGCAATATTGGTTCGGGCAATTGAAAAGCCTATGCCTTCTTCTTTATCGAAAAAAGCTTTCATAAACTCATCTTGTTGTTTTTCCGACATAAGGGCAAAAACTTCAGCACTGGCATCGGTAAGGGCGCTTCCAATGCCTAATATCGACTGGAATGTTTTTTTTGGGTTTACTACAACAAAGGTTTCTACCTCAAGGGGTTGTACTGCTTCTGTAAAAGTTACTGGCCCCGTTTCCGACAAACGCAGTTCGGTGTCTTTGGCTGTTGTATAAACACTGGCCTTAACCCCTTTGCCTATATTTACCGTAACAGCCTCTTGTGTATCGGCAGGCTTTTGAACACAGGCTGCTATTGGCAATAACAGCGCAAATTTTAAAAATTGAATCGATTTCATGTGTAATTAATTTTAAAATACTTCCTAGTTAACCTTTTAAAACGATTGGCTACCTCAAAAGGAACAAATCGTCAACTTATTATAGCCCTGTGGTTTTTGATTGCTGTAAAAATAAAGGGGTAATTCTTAGCAAACAACACAGGGTTGTAAAAATATAGACAATATGACGACAAATACAAGTGTATGTATTTGTATTTTTGATACTTATATTTTTTTACTATTGTGAATAAAGTGGAAACAGTATAGAAATAAAACGGTTTAATTCTTAAAACCCCCTATTTTCATTACCGATTTTTCGAAACTCTCGCGGGGCACCAAAGCCCTGTTTTTAATTTTAACCCTGTAATTGTAAATGGTATTTACCGAATACCGAAGCAAAGCAGCAATTCGCGAACTATCGGTAATGCCCAGCCTAATAAGAGCAAAAATACGTAGTTCGGTATTTAACAATTCGCCTCTTTTAAGTGCTATTTGCCCGTCAGGGACTAAAAGTTCGTTCAGCTCGTCAACAAAGTTTGGAAATATGTGCAAAAAAGTATTATCGAAGTTTTCGTAAAATTCGCGGAGCTCATTTTCTATAAGTTGTTTCGACTTTGTTGTGTTGTGCAGTTCTGAAATTTTTCCGGCAGAGATAAGTTTATTGGCAAGCCTCCTGTTTGCTTCCAGCTTATCGATATAGTTCGAACAAATACTAAGGAACAAGCCTATGTATTGTTCTTTAATGGCATTCGATTCCGATAGTTCGCTGTTTAGTTCGTTCAACCTCCTGTTGGCATAGCTCAGGTTGCTGTTAAGGTCTGTAAGTTGTGTATTGGCATGTTGCAAGCTGTTGCGCGCAGCCGACAAATTTCGCATTTGAAAATAAATTAGCAACAAGGCGAAAATTGAAAAAACCGACAGCCCGCTAATGATAAGCAGGTAACTGCGGAGCTTGTCTTTCTGCTTTTCGCTTTTTAATTGATATGCCTGGTTAATAACCGGCAAAATATTTGACACCTGCACTAATCGCAGGCGTGCGTTGAAAAAACTGGCATCGTCGAGGGCAAACTTTATGTACCTGTATGCCCTGTCGATATCTTGTTCGCTGTATAATTGCGCTGCCAGTAAACTTAGCGATGTATTGTCTTTTATTGATGACTTTATATCGGCAATGGCCGAAAGAATGAGGTATTTCTTTTTTTGTTCCATGTTTCCCTCATAATCATAGCCCATAGCCACACGGTATGCAACATAAGCATACTCAGGGGAATTTATTTCAGCTTTTGCCAACATGCGCATGCTTATTTCGCGGCTCCGGTCAATATTGCCCTCTTCGAGGCAATTTCGTTCTACTAAATACCAATACTCTTTCGAGCTTGTATCGATGCATGCAATAAGAGAATCGCGGTATAAGCCTGCCAAACGGTTATAACTGTCAGCTGCCATTTGTAAGAGCGAATTCTTTCCCAACTCATCGTAAAGAAGTTCGTAACAGGCATAAAACCCGGATTTCCGGCTTTGTTCGATATGTACGGCATGTACCGACTGAAGCATATCCATCGATTCTTTGTACATGCCCGAGGCCGAAAAAATACGCGAAAGGTTTAGCCGGGTTTCGGTGGCCCAATCATAATTTTGTGTTTTTTCGGCAAGGTAAAGGTTCATGTTTAAATACCTGAGGGCCGAATCGACATTATAGGTGCGGAACTCTTCGAACAGGCTGTTGTTAATGCCATATACCTGGGTATCGGTGAGTTTTGGGCTTTGTAGCAGGCTTTTAATGCCAACAATGCGCAGCTCCCTGGCTTCCATATAAACTTTAGATTCGTTTATGGCCAAATCGAGTTCGCGCAAAAGCGAATCGGCAGCATTTGCGGAAGATACTGGCATGTAAAGCACAAATATCAAAATTGACAGCAAAGCTTTTTTCATCTTCACCAAAAAAAATATCTACTCGGCAGGTTGGTACACCCTTACATAATCGACCTGTAGTTGTTGGGGAAATATTGTTGTTTCATCGGGGTTTCCGGGCCAATTGCCCCCCACTGCAAGGTTTAGCAGTATATGGAAATTCTTCCTGAAAGCGTCAAATTCTGTTGCTGTTATGTCGATTTGGAAGACTTGTACACTATCGATAAAGAAAGTAAGTTCTTTCTCATTCCATACCACAGAATACTCGTGATAATTGTCGGATAATTTTCCGCTTTCGAGCGTATAAGAACTTCCCTGGTACTTGTGCCCGTTGCTGCCATACCAATGTATTGTGCTGTGGGTAGTTTTGTCACCCTCTTTTCCCCCAATCATTTCCATAATGTCGATTTCTCCACAGCGAGGCCACCTTTCCTGCCCGATATTTTCGCCCAGCATCCAAAAAGCCGGCCAAATACCCTGGCCGTAGGGCAGTTTCATTCGTGCAGTAATTTTTCCAAACTTGAAGAAGATTTTTCCCCGGGTATTCATGCGTGCCGAAGTGTATTCTTTTTCGAGATATGCTTCTTTATGGGCTTCAATAACCAACACCCCGTTTTCAACCCTCAGGTTTTTGTCCCTGTCGGTGTAATACTGTAGTTCGTTGTTTCCTCCGCCCCTGCCGTTAACTTCAATGTTCCAGCAAGCGGTGTCGGGCTTATCCCCGTTAAATTCGTCAGACCATACCAATTGCCAATCCTGGGCATGTAACTGTGCTCCCAGGAACAACATGGCAGCAATAATAATTTTTTGCATAATTTGTATTTCTTATAAAACAAACGGCAAAATACAAGGTTTGTTTAAGCCAAAATTCAGAGCCGATAAAACTATAAACAATATTTAACATTGTTACCCATTTTGCTCCCAAATGTTTTTTAGTTCCAGGCATACATCCTGCTCAAAAAACATTTTTGATATAACCCTGAACGATGGGGTAATGTCAGACACAAAGAATTTATGCCCGGGCACACCTGCCCTGTTAAGCAAGTTTTCCTGAATAAGCATTTTTTGAAGGGCCATGGCTACAACCTTTGCCGAATCGATAATATCGACATTAAAATTAAAAAACTTGTTGATTTGGTTTTTTATAATCGGGTAATGGGTGCAGCCCAGGATTAAACCATCGATATCGCTAAGTTCGTGCCTTGAAAGGTATGTACGTATAATTGCATTGCTTATATCGTCGAAAATAAACCCCTCTTCAATCATAGGAACAAATAATGGCGTGGCGAGCGAAGAAACCATTATACCAGGCTTTTCGCGGTGAATTTTCAGGGCATAAGTATCGCTGTTAATGGTGCTTTTGGTGCCAATAACACCAATATGCTTATAATTGCCCGAATGTATAACAAAATCGACCACCGGATCAACAACATTTAAAACCGGCACTTTTCCTCCAGCGAGTTCAACTACAGTTTGAAAGGCGTTTGCCGATGCAGTATTGCAGGCTATCACTATTACTTTGCATTCGAGCGAAAGAAGGAATTTTGTAATGCCCGCTGCATAATACCTGATTGTTTCGGGCGATTTATCGCCATACGGAAGGTGTGCCGTATCGCCAAAATAAACCATGTTTTCGTTCGGCATCATCTGCCTAATGGCATTTGCTACGGTTAATCCCCCCACACCGGAGTCGAAAATCCCTATCGGCCTGTTATCGTTCATAAGACAAAAAAAAAGCCAATCCATTTTTTACCGGATTGGCTTCAAATATACAGGTAATTATTTATTTCAAACCAAGTTTGTTTTTAACAAGCGGAAGTATGTCGTCGGCACCTGGAGCTGTATAAATAAGTACGCCAACGGCTGAGTCAATAATATAAGTGTAATTGTTTTCAGCGGCCACATCGTTAATAGCTTTTACCGCTTTTTCCTGAATGGGCTGGAACAATACTGCACGTTGCTGTTGTAAATCTTGTTCGGCATTTTGCTGAAATGTTTGTATGCGCTGCTGTATTTCCTGGAGTTCGCCTTCCTTTTGCGAACGCATAAAAGGGGTCATGGGGTTTGCCTGATCGTCGAGTTTTTTAAGAAAATCGTCGTATTTTTTATTAAACTCTACCGACAGTTCTTCCAACATCAGTTCGTGTTCTTTGTATATTTTTTCAATTTTTTTCTGGGCACTGTCGGTCTCCGGCATCATCGACAAGAGTTCCTGGCTGTTAATATGCCCGATTTTTAACTGGGCGCTTAATGCTAAAGAAACAGAGGCCAAAACAACAACCCCTAACAGTTTGCGTAGTGTATTCATTTTAAAGTTCAAATTAATTTTCGCACAAATGTAATGATTTAATTTTTATAACCTAACCTTATTAAAACCTCATCGCTTATATCGTACCGCGGGTTTGTAAATAAAATAACCGGCCCTCCCGAAGTGTCGAAAACTATTGCATAACCACTTTCGTTCGAAATTTCTTTCAGGGCATTGTAAATTTCATCCTGAATAGGCTTGATTTTTTCTTCCCGTTTTTTAAACAACAGGCCTTCCTGTCCAAAATAATCATTTTGGAGTTGTTTGGCAGCTCGCTCCTTGTTAATTATTTCTTCTTCGCGTTTGCTGCGCATTTCCTGCGTGAGCAGAACTTTTTCGGCCTGGTACTCGCGGTACATTTTATCAATTTCCTGAAAAAGGCCTTCGACTTCCTGTTGCCATTCTGTCGATTGTTTTTCCAATTCGGTTTGTGCTGCCTTATATGATGGAATATTGCTCAAGATATATTCGGTATCGACATAGGCAAATTTTTGGGCATAGCCGGCCATTGCAGAAAAGGCAACAACAGCAATTATAAGTGTTATTTTTTTCATAGTTATAAAGTTTTTTTTGTTGCGTACAAAAAATATTCCAAAATTAAAATTGTTGGCCAATAATAAAATGGAACTCACCTTTTCGCCCGGCTTTTTGCTGCCCTGAATACTGGTTGTACAAAGGATCGAAGCCATAACCATAATCGAACCCAAGCAAGCCGAACATAGGCAGGAATGCCCTAATGCCTACCCCAGCCGACCGTTTTATATCGAAAGGGTTAAACTTACCCCACTCGTCCCATACGTTTCCACCTTCGGCAAATACAAGGCCGTACAAAGTTGCTGAAGGGTTTAGTGAAATCGGGTAACGCAATTCGGCATAATATCGTGTATAAATATTTCCGTTCTCGTAGGTTGATACAGTGTTATCAGCATTTATGTAACGCCTTGTCGGGGTGAGTTCCCCATCGGGATATCCCCTGAGCGGTATTACATCGGTACCTGCCAATGTGTAGCCCGACAGGCCGCTACCTCCCATGTCGAATTTTTCAAATGCCGGATAACCAATTTTATGGTTATAATAACCTAAAGCGCCAAATTCGGATTTTACTGCCAGCACCAAATCTTTTAACAATTCGGTGTACCAGGCTGCCGAGAATGTCCATTTATGAAATTCTATATTTTTGTTTTTCTCATATACCGAAACACTGTCGAAATTTACATTGCTAAACAAAGAATAAGGCGGGGTTGCCTGTACGGAAAAACTGAAAGATGAACCTTTGCGGGGGTAAATCATCTGATCCTGGCTGCTACGGCTGAGGACACCTTTTACCGATGCCATGTTGTACCCGCCATCGGGCAACGGGAGTACCTGATATTTATTCAGTATATAGCGGTTATAGGTTGCTTCGGCATATACACTAAAGTAATCATCGGGCCATTTTAAACGTTTGCCATAACCTATTGAGCCACCTACTGTTTTAAAGGTACCGACAATTTTAACTTTTTCACCTGTGTAAAGAGTATTGTAATCGGGCCTTCTGAAAATGGAATAATTTATGGATACTGAAAATGAGTTTGGTTTTTTGCCGCCAAACCAGGGATCCATAAAGCTCAGGTTTATGCCATGATATTGCAGGCTCGACTGCCCCCTGATGGAGAGGGTTTGCCCATCGCCGGTAGGTACCGGTCGCCATGCTTTTGGATCGAGCATTTTTCCGAAGGAAAGGTTGGTAAACCTCACCCCTACTGAGCCGATAAAACCATAGCCGCCTCCCCAGCCCCCGGAAAGTTCAAGTTGATCGTTTGCCCTTTCCTCAAGAACATATTCGATATCAACCGTTCCGTCGGCCTGGTTTGGCAGAGGTGTTAGCCCAATGTTTTCGGGGTTAAAGTGTCCAAGGTTGGCAATTTCGCGGTACGAACGCATGAGGTCGGTTTTACTGAAAAGCTCACCAGGCCTGGTATATAACTCACGCCTAACCACATGTTCGTTGGTTTTTGTATTTCCTTTAATAATTACCTGGTTTATAGTTGCCGGTTCTCCTTCGTAAATACGGAGTTCAAGATCCACCGAATCGTTTTCTACTTTTGTTTCGACAGGTGTTACCGAAAAAAACAGATAGCCATTGTCCATATAAAGCGTCGATATGGCATCTTCATCGGTATTTATGCGTTCTTCAATGGCTTTTTTGTTATAAATGTCGCGGGGCTTTATTCCTAAAACCCGGTTTAAAATATCGGTAGGGTACTTTGTATTGCCTACCCAATCGATCTTGCGGATAAAATATTGGCTTCCCTCATAAATTACCAATTTAAGGCCTATTCGTTTTTCATTTATGGGATAAAGCTCTTCTTTAATAATTTTAGCATCGCGGTAACCACTTTCGTTATAAAAATCAATCAGTTTAATTTTGTCCTCTTTATAATCGGCCTCAATAAATTTCGATCCTTTAAAGATGTTCAGGTCGCGCTGTTTAGTTTTTTTCAGCACACGTCTTAATCGCTTGGTTGTAAAAACTTCGTTGCCCTCAAAAACTATTTCCTCAATTTTTACCCTGTCGTTCTTTTTTATTTCGATATACAGGTTTACCCGGTTACTGCCACTTGTATCGGCTTCCTGCCTCATATTAGTTTCGATATTAAAAAAACCTTTCTCGACAAAATGGCGATGAATTATTGTTTTTGTGTTGTTTAAAATATTTTCTGTTAACTGGGTGCCGCGTTTAATCTCAATCTTTTCTTTTATATCGTCTTGCTCCGACTTGTTAATGCCTGAAATTACGAGGTTGTTGACCCTGGGCTGCTCGGTAAGCCTTATTTCGATAAAAGCATTGTTGCCTTCGGTTTTTGCAATAATAACCTGTACATCGGAGAACAAGCCGTGTTTCCAGTACTTTTTAATTGCCGATGAAATTTCGTTCCCGGGTATAGATATTTTCTGCCCTCGGTATAAGCCGGAAATACCGGACAAATGTGTAGGGTTAAGATACTGTACACCAACAACTTTAATGTCGGCAATAACATATTCCCTGGGCGATAAATAATCGGCTACCGGTAATGAGTCGATATTATAATCCTGTGAAAAGGAAATTGTGGCAATACATAATGAGATAGAAAGAAAAATTTTTCGCATGTTTAAATTAGCCTTTAGCATTGACATTTTCTGAAATTTGTTCGCTTGTTTTTCCGAACCGGCGTTCGCGGCCCTGGTAGTCGGCTATTGCAGCATAGAGGTGTTCGCGCCTGAAATCGGGCCAAAGTGTGGGGGTAAAATACAATTCGGCATAAGCTATCTGCCATAGTAGGAAATTGCTAATACGGTTTTCCCCGCTGGTCCTGATTAGCAGTTCAGGGTCGGGTATGTTGCATGTTGTGAGGGCATTTGAAAAAATTTCGTTGTCGATATCGTTAACAACAAACTTTTTGGCTGCCACATCGGCGGCAATTTTCTTCACAGCATTAACAATTTCCCAACGGGCACTGTAACTCAAAGCCAGCACCAGGTTCAAACCTGTATTTGTTGAAGTTTTTTCGATGGCAGCTTTTAGGTTTTTGGCAACATTTGCCGGGAGCGATTCCAAATCGCCAATTGCCAGAAGCCTAACGTTGTTGTCCATTAATGTTTTGGTTTCTTTATTAATGGTTGTAACCAATAACGACATAAGTGCATCCACTTCGGTACGCGGCCGGTTCCAGTTTTCGGTAGAGAAAGCATAGAGTGTCAGGTATTTAACCCCAAGCTCTGCCGAAGCCTCAACGGTATCGCGAACAGCGGCCACACCGTTTTTATGCCCAAAAACACGCGGGTTGCCCTTTTGCCTTGCCCAACGACCGTTACCGTCCATAATAATTGCTATATGGCCCGGAAGGTGCTTTGATGCTATTTGTTCTTTTGTAATCATTAATTAATTTCTAATCGTAAGTCGGACAATCGGCTGCAAATTTAAAAAACTTATAGGTAATAAAAATATTTAAAAAGCTGTACCAATCGTTATTGAACATTAAGGTTCCATTATTGCCTACCGGCCATGCTGCGCCATCGAATTTATCGTTGAAGGTTTTATTGTAACCCCATTGTACACCAGCGCTCATCCTTCGGGTAACATTGAGCTTTGCCCCTATGCCAAAAGGCATGGTAAGGTGCGATGGCGAAATGCCGCTAAAAACAATTGAATATCCAAAACCGCCAAACATATAAGGCGACCATTCACCGGCATTGATGCCCGTCTGATATTTAAAAAAATTGTATTCGGCCTGGGCTGCAACATTTACCATGTGGTTGCTGAACGAAACCGGATACTTTCTTTTTGTTACTACATAATCGAAATCAGAATCGCTGCCTGTAATATTGGCATATATAGCCTGAATCCTTAATGAATATCTTCCATTGAAATTATACCTGAAAACAGGCCCGATATTATACTTAGGGCTATAGAACAGAAATGTAGGGTTTATGTCGCCCTGATAATAGCCTGTTCCGCCGGTAATACCTATATCGGCTTTACGCTGGGAGAAGGCACTTGCCCCAAACAGAAAAAAAAACACCAGTAAAATCGATTGTTTCATTGGCTAAAATATTACTCGCAATATTAAACGTTTCGGTGCAGCTTTTTAGCGCCTTCTTTGCGAATTTTTAGCAAAAAAACACAAAAAAAGTTAAATCGGGCAATAAGTGGCAACAAAAATTAATACCCATACCTTTTATAACGCCTGTCGATAATTGCCGGAAGGTTACGGGTTGTGGTTTTTAGCCTGTAAGTAACCGACAGGTCGAGAAAATAATATACGTCGTTAAACCTGGAATAAACAATATTTTTGTACCCTTCGACATAATCGGAGAAAGCATAACGGTAACCCAATTCTGCACTAAAAGAATACCGGCTGTCGATAATATACTTTGCCCCAATTCCCAGGGGTATTACAGGGCAAATTGTGGCTGTGGCTTTAAAGGAATCGTTGGGCCGCAGTAATGGGTATTCGTGAGTACTCTTTGAATAAAGAACCCCTAGGCCTGCAAAACCATAAAATGCGATACGGCTATAATCGTTTAACATACCGCGCCGGTTATAAATGCCCGATGAACGGTAGCGTTTTTCTTCCTGAACGAAATAATATTCAAACTGGCCGGCAAACTCGGCTAAAAATGTGCGATATTGGTTTCCCCTTATTTCGTTTTTGGAGTTTTTATCGTCGCCGGTTGCAAAACCTAAATGCAATACCGACTTAACAGCGTATTTGGGCTGAATTTTATATCGGGCAAAAGCATTAAATGACATTCTGGTTTCCGAAAGGCTAATATCTTTTAGGCCCATCCAGTTTTGTGGGCTCATAGTGCCACCAATATCGCCAAAAACCTGGGCTACCCCAATTCCTCCGCCAACTTCGTACCGACGAAGCTTCCATCGCTGCCCGTAAGAGTTTTCTGCAAACAGTAAAACTATTATCAGGACTAGTAGTATAATATGTATTTTCTTTCTATGGCACATTTTAAACTGAATAAAATTTCCTGTTTTTCACAATATTATAAAATTTGGTTCAATTTCACTGTTGTTTCTAATTCCTTTTGTCCATACCCCACATCAATTTATTTCTAAGTGTTTGATAATAATTATTATAAGGCAATTTGAGCATTTTTAACCTAAATTTCGACTTACGTACAAACAATTCTGCACTGTTCATGTTCAGAATCATGGTACGGTTATCGGCCGTTACAAGAAACGAACCGCTCCGGGGTTTGACAACCATTTTTATAAGCACATTGTCGGGCACAACCATTGGCCTTACCGAGAGGTTATGAGACGCAATCGGTGCAAGAATAAAGTTTCCTGAGCCAGGCACTACAATTGGCCCCCCGACACTCAATGCATACGCAGTTGACCCTGTAGGGGTTGCAATTATAAGGCCGTCGGTCCAGTATGTATTTATAAATTCATCGTTAATCCAGGTGTCGATGGCAATAAGCGAGGAATCGGATTTTTGTATCGTAACCTCGTTTAGGGCAAAACTGTAACCATCAAATAGGGGAATATTGCTTTCGACCCTTAACAGTGTACGTTCTTCTATTTTATAATCTTTACGGAACAATGTGTCGATGGAATGTGAAATTTCATCGCTGCTAATGTTGGCAAGATACCCCAACCGGCCCGAATTAAGCCCTATAACGGGTATTTTTGAACTTTTAAGGTAACGCATGCTTTCGAGAAAAGTGCCGTCGCCGCCAATGCTTATTAGAAAATCGATATCATCGGGGGCTTCTTCGGGAGATGAAAAGAAATTACAGGAAAACCAGTTACAATCGGCATGTTTAGCAATATATCCGTAGAATGGCTTAAAGATATAAATTTGCACCTTATGTTCCCTAAGCTTCTCAAAAAGCTCGATTATACAAGATTGAAAATCGGGTGAAATTTTAATTCCAAATATTGCAATTTTCATTAAACCAACTCTTTAACCTGTACAACACAGGGTTTTTTTGATAAAAAAATGTTTTCTGTCACAAAACAAGCAAGTCATATTGGTGCACCAAAAGTAAACAATTCAATGATATTAAATTAAATACTAAGGTATTTCATAAACGACTCATAACGGTTTTCGTAGAGCGAATTTAAATCGTTTTCATCCATAAACGATGCCTTTATAGTGTAATTATACCTCAGAAAAGTTTGCACTATAGCCGTTAAGTCTTTCCTGTTAATTTTAAGTGTTACTTCCATTTTAGTGGTCTGGTGCGAGCTGGTAATATAACTGCTCAGAATTTTGGCATCGTTGCTTTCCACGATTTGGGCTATCTGTGTAAGCGAATAATCGTTAGAGTTAAGTTCCAGTACAATAATTCCGCCCGGCTGCTTCAATGCCGAAACATCGGCAAAATAATACAACAAATCGTTGAGGGTAATAACGCCCTGGTACCTGTTTTCGTCGTCGAGCACTGGCACAACAGAAAGCTGTAGTTCCGATGCCACCTCCATAACTTCGTAAACATGCTGGCCGGCAGTTACAAAAGGGCTGAAAAGCGACAGGCTGTGGTTGCCTATGGGCTCTTCGGCCATATTATGGTCGTAAATGTCTTTATCGGAAATAAGCCCCAGAAAATCTTCGTTGTTAACAATAGGCAAATGCGATATACGAAAAATATCCATCCAGTATAAGGCTTTTTGGCCGCTGTCGGATGTTTTCAGGGCAGGTACTACGTCCGATATCAAATCTTTTGCAAGCATTTCCGGTGTTTAAAGAAAATACTACTAATTTTAGGCCAAAATTATTTTATTCAAATTTAATGGCCAGACTAAGTGTAAATATAAACAAAATTGCAACATTGAGGAACTCCAGGGGCGGAAACATTCCGAATGTATTGCAGACTGCCCTGGATTGTGAAAAGTTCGGTGCACAGGGAATTACTGTACATCCGCGCCCCGATGAAAGGCACATTCGCCGCAGCGATGTTTTTGAACTTAAGCCTGCCCTTGCCACAGAATTTAACATCGAAGGGTACCCGTCGGTTGAGTTTATAAAACTGGTAACAACAGTAAAACCCCACCAGGTAACCCTGGTGCCAGATGCCCCCGATGCATTGACCTCTAACCAGGGTTGGGACACAGTTAAGTACCATGCCTTTTTAAATGAGGTAATTAAAGAATGTAAAGCCCACCACATACGCACTTCGATATTTGTTGGCACCAACCCCATTGTAATAGAAGCCGCAGCAAAAGCAGGTACCGACCGGGTAGAGCTATATACCGAGCCTTATGCAGCCCAATACCCACAAAACAAGGAAAAAGCCATTAAGCCCTTTGTAGAAGCTGCAAAAGTTGCCCTTGAGTGTAAATTGGGGATTAATGCCGGGCACGACCTCAACCTAATGAACTTAAGGTTTTTCGGCGACAATATTCCCGGGCTGCTTGAAGTTTCTATTGGTCATGCACTCATTGCCGATGCACTTTATTTTGGCCTTGAGAAAACCATTGGCCTCTACCTTGCCTGCCTTACCCCATGAAATTGCATTTTACCAAAACCGGCCATGGCCCTGCTTTGGTAATTTTGCACGGGCTTTACGGTCAGGGCGAAAACTGGATGAACATTGCCCGTGAATTGTCGGACAGTTTTACGGTTTACCTGCCCGACCAGCGCAACCATGGAAAATCGCCACACAGCCCGTCTCATTCCTATGCCGATATGGTTTCCGACTTAGCTGGTTTCTGCAAAGCCGAAGCTTTAACCAGTATTGTGCTGCTGGGGCACTCCATGGGTGGAAAAACTGCTATGGCCTTTGCACTTCAACACCCCGAAGTTGTGTACAAACTTATTGTTGTCGATATTTCTCCTTATTCTTACCAGAACCAACCAGGTTTTGAACTTCTGTTGAGGTTTCATCAAATAGTACCAGAGGCATTTATAAACGCACCCATTGACACTGCACATACCCGAAACGAAGTTGAAGGGTATTTCGCAAGGTTTGTTGCCAATGTAACTGTAAGGCGTTTCCTCCTTAAGAACCTGAAACGGTCGACGAATGGCGGCTTTTACTGGCAATTAAATGCCAATGCCATTTCAAAGAACATCTTTGAAATATTGGATGCAATACCGCAAATAAAACTGGGCCTGCAAAATATGCTTCCGGCCTTGTTCGTCAGGGGGGGCAAATCGCCCTATATTAGTATCGATGACATGGATGCCATTCCCGATATTTTTCCAAATGCAAGCTTCGTTACTTTTGAAAATGCCGGCCATTGGCTGCATGCTGAGGAGCCTGAAAGATTTGTGTCGGCAGTAAAGAATTTTATTTAAAATTGCCCGGTAACCTTAATTCTGTGCCCTTCAATGAGCGGCAGGTTCATATAGCGCATAACGAGCTGTGCCACAGCCAGCACATCGCTTTCGCAATAGCTTACAATTTTAGGCAGGTTGTTCTCGGTATAATACACCCCTGCCACCATGCTCCCGTCGATTTGCTGCTTAGGGCTGGGTATATCAAAAACTGCAGCCAGTAAATCAAGCGAGGTGTAATGCTTGTAATCGCCAAATTTCCATAGTTCCAAAGTGTCGATATGTTGTACCTCCCATGGTTTCTTGCCGGCAATGTCAAAAGCTTTTGGCAATGCAATGCCATTTATAAGCATGCGCCTTGATATATAAGGATAATCGAATTCTTTACCGTTATGGGCGCAGAGAAAAACCGGCTTAGTTTCTTCGAGGCTGTTAACAAAAGCTGCAAAACTCTCCAGAAGGGTTTTCTCGTTACTGCCAAAAAACGACTTGATTTTAAACCCCATATCGGCAGCTCCCCCGGTAATTGCCCCCGCCGAAATACAAATTATTTTACCAAACTCGGCATATATGCCGGCCCTGTTATAGGTTTCCTGCGGCGATTGGACACTATCGCGAAAAAAAGATGATTTCTTTTCCCAATGTTTTTTGAGGTTTTCCGGCATTTCGTCGAAACTTGCGAATTGGGGCACTGTTTCAATATCGAGAAACAGTATTTGTTTAAGGTTTACCGAATCAAGCATTTTTTTTTGTCTTGTGTGTACCTGATATTATCAAGACACAGGTTTAATTAAACCACAGCATGTTAAAACGGGAAGATAAAAAAATCAAATTGTTTTCAAAAAATAAAATAACTGAAAATCATGTTTATAGCAACTTATTTCTTAATTAGTACCAATAACTGCATTTTTAATAACAACCTGATTAAATACAACTTCAAAGCAAAAAGAGGTGTCGATATATTAAGGTATGGTTCCTTTTAACCTCTATGAAAAACAACATATAGTTTAATAGTTACTTCAGATTGATATTTGATTTGGCGAGTATAGGTTATTTTAAATACTTTTGTGGCAAATTAATTTCTGGCCGGTACCGGTTGGATTAAATATTACAAATAATATTAAAATTGATTAATAAACTTAATGATGAACAGCCTGTACCCGTTAAAATTTGAGCCCATTATTAAAGACCTAATTTGGGGAGGTTCGAAACTCAAAACCCTGCTCAACAAAGAAAAAGCAACCGAAAAATCGGGCGAAAGCTGGGAAATTTCAGGGGTAAATGGCAATATATCGGTTATTTCGAATGGCTTTCTTGCCGGCAACAGTCTAACCGAAATTATTGAAGTGTATATGGGCGACCTTGTAGGCCAAAAGGTTTTCGACCAATTTGGCAACAACTTCCCCTTATTAATTAAATTTATTGATGCCTGCGACGACCTCTCGATACAAGTTCACCCAAACGACGAGACAGCCATGCAACGCCATAATTCGTTCGGTAAAACAGAAATGTGGTATGTAATGCAGGCCGACACAGGTTCGCAGTTAATTGCCGGGTTTAAGCAAAATACCGACAAGGAAAGTTTTCTGGAGAACCTGAACAACAACACCCTGCACCATATATTGAATTACATAACCGTTAAACCGGGCGATGTTTTTTTTATGCCTGCCGGACGCATCCATGCCATTGGGAAAGGTATTTTACTTGCCGAAATACAGCAAACTTCCGATATAACTTACAGGGTTTACGACTACAACCGGCGCGATGCCATGGGCAATGCACGCGAACTGCATACGAGCCTTGCCCTCGATGTTATCGATTATAATACCTGTGCAGATTATACCACACCTTATGCCCATAAACAAAATAAGCCTGTTCCCCTGGCCAATTGCAACTATTTTACCACAAACCTGCTCGAGCTTACAGACATTATTGAACGCGACATGGCCGGTTTCGACTCATTTATTGTTTACATTTGCACCGAAGGCAATGCCGAGATACTGTACGCCGACCATAAAACCGAAACCATTTCGAAAGGCGAAACTATACTTATTCCGGCCGAAATGGGCCAATATTACCTGAAAGCATTGCCAAAAGCTACTCTGTTGGAAGTTTATATTGCCTATAACCCGGAAGAAGATGCAGATTAAAACGGTAAGTTTTGTTAAAAGCAGCGCAAAGGTTGAACAATGCCCCGAAAGCCGCTTGCCCGAATATGCCTTTGTTGGACGCTCGAATGTTGGCAAATCGTCGTTGATAAACGCCCTTACGAACCGAAAAAAACTGGCCCAAATATCAGGAAACCCGGGAAAAACAAGGCTGATAAACCATTTCCTGGTAAACGAAGGCTGGTTCCTGGTCGATTTGCCAGGATATGGCTATGCTAAATTATCCAAAGCTGAAAAGAGCAAATTCGATCCGATGATTAAAAACTACCTGCTTGAAAGGATTAACCTTGCCTGTTTGTTCCTGTTAATCGATGTGAGGCACGAACCTATCGACACCGATCTACATTTTATTAACTGGCTTGGCACAAACCAGGTGCCTTTTGTGTTTGTTTTCACAAAAACCGACAAGGTTAGCCAGCCACATGTCGATATAATTATTGAAAAATATAAAGCTCATTTGTCAGAATCATGGGAAAGCCTGCCAAATATATTCATTACCTCATCGGTAAAAAAAAACGGAATGGAAGAAATACTAGGGTTCATAGCAGATACTAACAAGTTGTTGAAATCAAAATCGTGAAATATTAATACAGGTTTCACTTTTTCGTAAGATATTTTTTACTTTTGCAGCGCTAATAAGCCTCTTTGCTCAACAAAGAAAAAATGAAAAAAGCCCCAATTAAGTTTTTTACCGGCCGCTCTTCGGCCTATCTGGCTGAAAAAATTGCCAAAAGTTTTGGAACAGAATTAGGAAAAACCTCGGTACTTGAATTCAGCGACGGAGAATTTCAGCCTGCCTACGACGAATCGGTGCGCGGCTGCATTGTATTTATCGTACAATCGACATTCCCGCCCCAAGACAACCTTATGGAACTGCTGTTAATGATTGACGCAGCAAAACGTGCATCGGCCTACAAAGTTGTTGCTGTAATTCCATACCTCGGGTTGGCGCGCCAGGACAGAAAAGACCGCCCGCGTTGTTCCATAGGGGCAAAAATGGTTGCCGATCTGTTAAGCGCAGCAGGTGTTGACAGAATAATGACCATGGACCTGCATGCCGACCAGATACAGGGTTTTTTCGATGTGCCGGTTGACCATTTATATGCCTCATCACTTTTTATCCCATACCTGAAAAGCCTTGGGCAAGACCTTGTTATTGCCGCACCCGACATGGGGGGGTCGAAAAGGGCCAATGCATACGCCAGGTTCTTGAACAGCGAAATGGTTATTTGCTATAAAGTAAGAAAAAAAGCAAATGTTGTTGGCGAAATTAAAGTTATTGGCGAAGTCAAAGACCGCGATATGGTTATTGTCGATGACATGATTGACACTGCCGGTACTGTTTGCCTTGCTGCCGATATGATGATGGGCGAAGGGGCAAAAAGTGTACGCGTTCTGGCAACCCACCCGGTTTTGTCGGGCCCTGCATACGAAAGAATCGACAATTCGTCGATTAAAGAACTGGTAGTTTCAGATACTATACCACTAAGGGGACATTCCGAAAAAATAAAAGTAATTTCGGTTGCCGACCTGTTTGCCGATGTTATTAACAAAGTATATAAATACAAATCAATTAGCTCAAACTTTATTTTTTAAAACCGTTATTAATAATTATATTTGCAGCCCTTTTTCACACAGGGAATTGTTGTTTAAAGCAATGGTGTGATGGGGAATTTAATTCCAAGTAGCACAATTTAAATTGTTTTATTTTTATGAAAACATTATCGATTAAAGTAACAAAAAGAACCAATTTAGGCAAACAAAACAGTAAGCTGCTGCGTTCGCAGAAAAACGTACCATGTGTAATGTATGGCGGCAAGGAAAACTTCCATTTTTATGCTCATGAGAACGATTTTAAAAACCTAATATATACAAACCATGTATATAAAGTAGAGTTGGATATCGAAGGCAGCAAACACCTTGCTGTATTAAAAGACATCCAGTTTCACCCCGTGAGCGATGCCCTTTACCACATTGACTTTGTTGAAATTTCTGAAAACAAACCATGTGTTGTTTCACTGCCCATTACCTTAAGCGGCACCAGCAAAGGAGTGTTAGCCGGTGGAAAAATTAGCCAGAAACGCCGCTACCTTAAAGTTAAAGGGCTGGTTAACGATATGCCAGAAGTGTTGGATGTGGATATTACCGAGCTAAATATCGGTGGCACTATTAAGGTAGGCAACCTGAAATACGACAAGGTTGAGCTGCTCGACCCTGCACAAGCTTTGGTTGTTGCAGTAGTTTCGTCGCGCGTTTCGGCAAAAGGCCTTACAACTGTTGTTGAAGCTGAAGGCGCTGCTGAATAAGCTAAGCCGTAAAACTATACAGGAGGCTACCTTGAAGTACCTTATAGTTGGTTTGGGAAATATTGGCGCTGAGTATAAAAACACCCGTCATAATATAGGATTTAAAGTATTGGATGCCCTTGCCGGGGCATCCAATATTTTTTTTGAAGACAAACGCTATGGCATGGTGGCCGAATACAAATTCAAGGCACGTAATTATGTGCTCCTAAAACCATCGACTTACATGAACCTCAGCGGCCAGGCAGTAAACTACTGGCTGAAACAAACTAAAGTTCCTCTCGAAAATTTATTGATTATTGTCGATGACATTGCCCTGCCCCTTGGCACAATACGCATTAAGCCCAAAGGCGGCGATGGAGGACATAACGGACTAAGCAACATTACCCAGGTACTGGGCACTGCCAATTATGCCAGGGTACGCTTTGGTATTGGCGACAATTTCCATAAAGGACAACAAATAAACTATGTGCTGGGCGAATGGACAGCCGATGAAGAACAAAAACTCCCCGAACTAATCGGCCATACTGTTGAAATTATTAAGAGTTTCGGCACCATTGGGCTTGAGCTAACAATGACCCGTCTAAATAAAAAAGGATAAAACTCCCCCCTTTTTTTCATAATAATTAATGTTAAGGCATTGTTAATAAACGAATGTGGGCGGCAAATCGTGCGTAAATTTGTACCTTTCTGCCTGGCGCACTATTTAATAAGCCTATGACACACCGTACATTGTTAAGCATAATTATTGTTGCAGCAATATCGCTGTTAGGTATTTTTCTTACTCAAACTTATTGGTTAAGAAAAACCCTGAATGTTACCCAACGCCAGTTCGATCACCGGGCAAACCAAATGCTTAGCGATGTTGTGGCTGAAATGAAAACATTTGCCGACACATCGGTACATATTATCGGCCATGTTGAAAACAACAACCTGGAGCTTTTCGATGTTATAGACACAATTCTTTTGCGAAGCCTTGTCCAAAAATACTCTGATTACCACCAACTGGGAAATGAATTTGCTTACGCCCTGGTTGTTACACCTACCAACGAAATTGTTTATACTGCAAACGGCTTCGAGGCACGTTTCGAAGAACCAGCATACAAATTGTGCCTTTCGTGCCTTTGGCATAAAGAGTACATACACCTGTCGGTATATTATTTTCAACGTGGCAGGAATATTGCCGGGGAATTTATTGTGTGGATGGTATTATCGGCTTTTTTCATTGTTACAGCATCAGCTTCGTTTATAATAGTAGTTTTTAATTTCTACCAGCAGAAAAAGCTGGCAGAAATTAAAAACGATTTCATCAACAACATGACCCACGAATTAAAAACCCCTATTTCAACCATATCGGTAACTTCCGAAATACTTATAAACGCATACAAGCAAGATAAAAATGACCGGATGGCCCGCTATCCGAAAATTATTTTTGAAGAAAACCAGCGTATGCGAAAACTGGTCGAAAAAGTGTTAAACATATCATCGATGGAGCGCGGGCAAATAAAAATAGAAAAGGAAGAATTTGACATGCACAAGCTTATATATAAAGCTGTTGAAGTATATTGTGTTGAAGCCTGCACCAAAAATGTGCGGCTCGATTACGATTTTTTGGCGCAAAATGCCCATGTTTTTGCCGACCCCATGCATCTACGCAATATTTTGAACAACCTGGTGGACAACGCTGTTAAATATTCGGGGGAAAACACAAGCATGAAAATTACAACTAAAAATACCGGCGATTATTTTATGTTCTCTGTTTCTGATAACGGGATTGGCATACCTAAAGAAGCCCTCGGCAAAGTTTACGAAAAATTCTACCGTGTGCCATCGGGCAATGTACATAACGTTAAAGGCTTCGGGCTGGGTTTATTCTACGTAAAAACTATGGTAGATGCCCACAACGGAAAAATTGAAATTTCCAGTACAATTAATAAAGGTACAACTGTAAGTATATTTTTGCCCCAGCAAACTTTTTATAACACTTATGTCTAACAATAAAATTAAATGTGGTGAAACAACATATTTTACTGGTAGAAGACGATGAGAACCTGGGCTTTGTTACCAAAGACTTCCTGGAAATTGCAGGTTTCAATGTTTCTTTGGCAACCAACGGGAAACAGGGTATTGACCTTTATAATAAAAGTAAGTTCGATATAGTAATATTGGATATTATGATGCCACAGGTCGATGGTTTTTCGGTTGCCGAAACCATACGTAAAAAAGACAAAATGCTGCCTGTTATTTTTTTAACTGCACGCTCCATGAAGGAAGACCGCATAAGAGGCTTCAGGCTGGGTGCCGACGATTATATCACAAAACCATTCAGCACCGAAGAACTTAAACTTCGCATTGAGGCTATATTAAGGCGAACCGGCAGCAACCCTGCATATACATCGGAAATTTATGAGTTTGGCCCCTATACTTTCAATTTTTCCGAACAAACATTACTATCGCCTAAGCTTGGCAAACAACCTCTTACCAGGCGCGAAGCTGAAGTCTTGCGCATGTTATGTGAGTATAAAAACAAAACCTTGCGGCGCGAAGTTGCCCTAAAGGCAATTTGGGGCGACGACGATTACTTTATGGGCCGGAGCATGGATGTTTATATAACAAAACTACGTAAGCTGCTTAAAACAGAAAGTGGGGTTAACATAAGCAACATTCACAATACAGGGTTTAAACTCGAAGTCGAGGAGTAAAATCAGAGCTGTTTTTTTACCACTTTTAAATTGTTCCCTGAAGTTTGCTTCCTGTTTAAGTGTATGTTTATTTTATTCAATATTTCGTCGATACCAAGCGGTTTGGCAATATAATCGTCGCAACCTGCATCTATACAATTGTCTTCATCGTTTGGCATGGCATAGGCCGTTTGTGCAATAACAGGCAAACCGGGCCTTATGGCCTTTATTTGTTTCGTGGCTTCAAGCCCGTTCATGTCGGGCATTTTAATGTCCATTAAAACCAGGTCGATGCAAGGGTTATCTTTACAGGCCGAAATAGCATCGTAACCATTATTCACCCATATAATATCGGCATTTGCAGGTTTTATTATATTTTCGAGCAAATAATAATTTGTTTTTTCATCTTCGGCAATAAGAATGGTTTTTCCTTTCCAATTGTAAACTGTAACAAAAGGTATTCTGTCGGGTTGCAATTTTTGCCCAACATTATACGGAATGCTGAAATAGAATGTCGAGCCCCTTTCAACTTCTGACTCTACCCATATTTTCCCACCCAATTTTTCAATAAGCCCTTTAGATATCGACAAGCCCAGGCCAGTACCGCCGTATAGTTTATTGTACGAAGTGCTTACCTGCCTGAACTGTTCAAAAATTACCTTTTGTTCTTTACTTGTAAGGCCAATGCCGGTATCTTTAACATAAAAAACTATGTCGTTATTGTCCCAGTCGATTTTATAGCCTAACTCTATATACCCTTTATCGGTGAATTTTAAGGCATTGCTAATAAGGTTTGACAGAATTTGTTCCAGCCTTACTTTATCGGTAAAGATATTTGCTTCGGCCTCCGGAAGGGGCATCTTCAGGTACACGTCGATTGGCTTGCTTAGCGAAGCAATTTGGTTTTCAACATTCTGCCTGAGTGCCCCTAACACTTTGTTGACATTAAAGTTTTTATTGAAAATTGTAATTTGGTTGGCTTCGATTTTCGAAATGTCAATTAAATCGGAAATAATATTCAGGAGTTGACGGCAATTTGCATTGATGAGGTTAATAAACTCAACCTGTTTGCTCTCGGGAAGTTTCCTGTCGCGCAGAAGGGTAGCAAAGCCCAAAATAGCATTCATGGGCGTTCGTATTTCGTGGCTCATGTTTGCCAAAAAAGCCGATTTCAGGCGATCGGCCTCTTCGGCCTTTTCTTTTGCTTCTGTAAGTTCGTCGTTTATCAGCTTTAACTTAACATTCTGCACGGCCAGTTTTTCGCTGTATTCCTTAATGGCTTCTTCGTTTTTCTTGCGGCGGCTAATATCGAGCGAAATGCCTGTTATTCCAATAACCTCGCCCTGCTCGTTAAAAATCGGGGCTTTAAACTTTTCCCAGGTTTTATCGTTCTCCCTTTCTTCAATATATAATTGTCTTTTACTTTGGAAAACAATATTGTCTTCTTCTAAGTATCGTTTTGCACTAAGTTCGTCAAATATATCGTAATCGGTTTTTCCTAAAAGTTCATCAACAGTTTTATTAAACCTCGATGCAAACGATTCGTTTACCGAAAGGTATTTTCCTTCGCAGCTTTTAAGCCATGCCAGATGGGGCAGGTTGTTAAGTATGGCTTTTTTTTGCGCTTCGCTTTCGATTAGTTTTTCCTGTGCGCTTTTTCTATCGGTAACATCGGTAACTATGCCTTCTATTGCTATTATTTTATTGTTTTTGTCGCGTATTGCAATGTTTTTTTGCAATACCCACCGAACTTTCCCGTCTTTGCGAATAATTTTTACTTCGGTAAAATCCGGCACAGTGCCCCTGAACACATTGCGCCATTGGGCAAAAAAAACAGGCATGGAATCGGGATGTATAATATGCCTTAGAAGTTTGTTGTTGTTTATAATTTCATGGGTGGTATAACCAAAGAGGCCCGATGTTTGTTCACTGAGGTATTCATACCTTCTTTCGGTTACATTGAACCGGTAAACAACATCGTTTACATTTTCGTTTATTTTGTAAAACCTGTCTTTATAATATGTTTCAGGCGGCAAAAACGATTTGCGCAACAACTCAACTTCATTTCTGAGTGAAGCAACCTGGGCTTGCAATTCGTTGTTCCGACGGGCCAATTCATCGTATGACAACTCACTGGTCATTTAAGGGCAAAAGGTTTGTTTTGAATACTGGCAAGATAAACAAAAATATTAATTGATGTACAATTATGGGTATATTTCTAAGGTTCTTAAGTAAATATTTAACTGTAAAACAAAAGCTGTATTTATGCCTGTTTTCTTTACCTTAAACCTATTATAATCAAACAACAACACAAACCTGCCCCTTTAATTAATACCGCTATATTATAAATTTTAAAAATTATGATTTTGCCTTGGTTTAAGTTTGAGGCTAGTAAATAGTCTTTTGCCCGGCAGAAGATAAATGCAAAATAGAGGAATATGATTAACTATTCAGAATATAAAAAATCCTGCCTTTACTTTTCACTGTTTACCGTTTACTTAAAACCTCAAATTTTAAACTTTGAACTTTATCCTCAAATAACCCCCTGATCGATCATTGCATTTGCCACTTTTAAGAAACCGGCAATATTTGCCCCTTTTACATAATCGACATATCCGTCGGGCTGGGTGCCGTATTTTCGGCATGTTTCGTGTATAGCCTGCATAATAAGGTGTAAACGTTGGTCAACCTCATCACGGGGCCAACCAAGCTTCATGGAGTTCTGTGTCATTTCGAGCCCCGAAGTTGCCACCCCGCCGGCATTGGCAGCTTTACCGGGTGCATATAAGAGCTTATTGCCCTGGAACAATTCAATAGCTTCGGGGGTACAAGGCATGTTTGCCCCTTCGCAAATGCAAATACATCCGTTATTTATCAGTTGAAGTGCATCGTTTTTGTCAAGCTCGTTTTGGGTGGCACAGGGCATTGCCAAATCGCATTTTATTTCCCAGGGGCGCTTTCCGGAAACAAACACAGCGCTGTCGAACTCATCGGCGAAAGGGGCAATGATATCGTTGTTGCTGGCACGGAGTTCGAGCATGTAAGCAATTTTATCTCCGCTTATTCCCTTTTCGTCGAAAATGTAACCATCGGGGCCCGAAAGGGTAACCACTTTTGCCCCCAACTCGTTAAGTTTTGTAACAGCGCCCCAGGCCACATTTCCAAAACCCGATACAGCCACAGTTTTTCCTGCCAGTGACAGTTTTTTTGTTTGAAGCATTTCCTGTGCAAAATAAACTGCCCCAAAACCTGTAGCTTCAGGCCTGATAAGACTGCCCCCCCAGTTTATGCCCTTGCCTGTTAAAACACCAACATGTTCGTTGGTAAGCTTTTTGTAGGCACCAAACAAAAAGCCTATTTCGCGCCCCCCAACGCCAATATCGCCGGCCGGAACATCGGTTTCGGGGCCTATAATGCGCCACAGCTCCAACATAAACGATTGGCAGAAACGCATAATCTCGTTGTTCGATTTTCCTTTTGGCTGAAAATCGGAGCCACCTTTCGCCCCTCCCATTGGCAAAGTTGTAAGGGCATTTTTAAAAATTTGCTCAAAACCCAGGAATTTCAAGATGCTCAGGTTTACACTGGGGTGAAACCTTAACCCTCCCTTATAGGGGCCAATTGCATTGTTAAACTGTATGCGAAACCCCCGGTTCACATGTACGTTGCCCTCATCGTCAACCCATGGCACTTTAAATGTGAGTACACGGTCGGGCTCTATGATTCGTTCGATGATATTGGCCGACTTAAAATGCGGGTTTTGGTTATATACACCGGCTATTGAAACCAACACTTCGTGTACCGCCTGTAAATACTCTGTTTCTCCAGGGTTTCGCTGTTCAAGGCTTTGTAATATTTTTGTAACATCCATGTCTTAAAATTTTTGTCCGACAATATAGACTATGGCATTAAAGTACATCTAAATAGATAATCCGATAATGATTTCAATCAGATTTTTGTAT
>JAFGQZ010000100.1 GCA_016935435.1 Bacteroidales bacterium | reverse complement strand
TTATTTTTATTATTGTATTAATTACCTGCATTTCTATAGGTATTGCGCAAACACACCGAAAGGGAAAAGTATTGCTTAATACAATAATTGTTTCAGTTGCGGTAATTATTTTAGGATATTCGTCGTATGCGGCCATTGTTATACGTTCGAACGCAAATCCTCCCATGGATCAAAACAATCCCGAAAATATGTATAACCTTTTATATTACCTTAACCGCGAACAGTATGGCGAAAGGCCTTTGATTTTTGGGCAGCATTTTAATGCCCCGGCCGATTATTCCGATAGCGAAAAGCCTGTTTATGCGCCGGTAAACGGGAAGTACCAAGTGGTTGCCAATAAAAGAAAGGTTAATTACGATAAAAGGTTTCAAACACTTTTACCACGTATGTGGAGCAATAGCGATAACCATATCGATGCTTACCTGCAATGGGCCGATATTGATGAGAAACAGGTTTTTTATGCACAGACAGACAACACAGGAAATTATGTTACCGACGAATATAACCGTATTGTGTACAACAGGGGAAGGCCAAAAAACAAGCCCTCGTTTGGCGCAAACCTGAAGTTTATGCTTAGGTACCAGTTTGGCCACATGTATTTCCGCTATTTTATGTGGAATTTCTCTGGAAGGCAAAACGATTTCCAGTCACATTTTAAAGAAGAAATAAATAAAGGCAACTGGCTTACAGGTATAAACAAAATTGATGAGTTCAGGCTTGGCCCGCAGAAAGACCTGCCACGTGCCTTATCGGAAAATAAGGCCCGCAACACATATTATGCTGTGCCGCTTATTCTTGGGCTCATTGGTATGCTTTTCCAGTATTCAAATAATAAAAAATATTTTTGGGTGGTTATGTCTCTTTTTATTTTTACAGGGCTGGCAATTGTGGCTTATCTTAACCAAAACCCCATGCAGCCAAGGGAAAGAGACTATGCCTATGCAGGCTCTTTTTATGCTTTTTCAATTTGGATAGGACTTGCAGCGAATGCTTTATTTGCTAAGTCTGTATCAATTAAGGGCGTGCTAAGCCGAAAATTTATAATAAATACGCTTATTGTTGTTGGCGTAATTGCCCTGTTCGATATTGTGCCCGGCAAAGGCCTGTATTTTCTGCCATTTGCCCTGTATGTTGCCGGGGCCATTGTTGCACTTTCACTTCTCATGTTTTATGCCGGAAGGGCGATAAAAAAAGAATTGCTAAAGGCTGCATTGGTGCTTTTAATATGCATGGCATCGCCCTTATTGCTGGCTTTCCAAAACTGGGACGACCATAACCGTTCAGGAAGGTATTTTGCACGCGATATGGCTTCAAACTACCTTAATTCCTGCGAAAAGAATGCAATTTTGTTTACCAATGGCGACAACGATACTTTTCCCCTTTGGTATGCACAGGAAGTAGAGGGTATCCGTACCGATGTGAGGGTTGTTAACTTAAGTTACCTGGGTGCCGACTGGTACATTGAACAGATGCGACAAAAGGCCTATAGTTCAGAACCTTTGCTGTTTACACTGCCACAGCAAAAATACAGGCAGGGCAAGCGCGATGTGGTATATCTTATCGAAAGGTTAAAAAGACCAGTTTCGGTTCAAGAGGCGATTAATTTTGTCGGGCACGACGAAGACGAGTTTAAAACCATTCCGGGCATTGCCGAAAAAATCGATTACATACCGCAAAAAAGGTTTGTACTTGAGGCCGATTCTGCCCTGGTTCATTCAAATGGCACAATAAACGAGATAAATGCCGATAAATATGTGCCCAGAATAGAATTTACCATTGGCAGGAACCTGGTAACCAAAAACCACGTGGCAGTGCTCGACCTGCTTGCTACTAATAATTGGGAAAGGCCTGTTTACTTTGCCATTTCTGTTTCTTCCGACAATTATATCGGCTTGCAAGACTATTTTGAAATGGCCGGGATGACTTATCGCATTGTACCGGCTTTGATGAAAGACAGTATTTTTTATTTTGGGGGAATAAACCCTGTTCTAGCCTACGACAGACTGATGAATAAGTTTGTTTATGGAAATATTGGCGATTCGACCTTGTTCTACGATGAGAATGTAACAGGCATGTTACAAAACCTGCGCAACAATTTTAATGTTACTGCAAAAGCGCTCCTGCGCAACAACCAGCCCGAAAAAGCCCTGGAAGTCCTACAAAGGAGCGAAAAACTTTTTAACAACAAGATTGTTCCATTCGATATTCTGTCGATAGCTATGGCCGAAGCATATTATGAGGCTGGTAAACCCGATTTGGCCCGAAGGGTTATCGATAAAATTTATGCCAATAATATGCGCGAACTTGAATATTATAAAAAACTAAAAGGCAGGTTTGCTTTTTACCTCGATTACGAAAAGCGCCTTGCATTGCATGTTTTGAACGAACTGGCACGTTTGCTCTACGAAAACGGGGAGCAGGAAACCGGAATAAAATTTGCACAGGAACTACAACAAATAGTTCCTGCTTTATCAATAAAGAAACAATGATATATTGGGGGACACCACGGTTTGTAATGAGGTTTCTTAAAAACTTCATGTGGCATGGCGACAGGAATAAAAAAACTATTTACCTGACATTTGACGACGGCCCCACTCCGGGGATTACCGAACAAGTGCTGGATATACTTGGCCGGTATGAGGCCAGGGCAACCTTTTTTTGTCTGGGGCGTAATGCCGACAGGCACCCCGGTTTGCTTGCACAAATAACATCGCGGGGCCATGCAATTGGCAACCATACTTACAGTCACCTTAAAGGGTGGAAAACTTCCCTGAAAACCTATATCCAGGATACATTTCTTGCCCGCCAGCACATAGAGTCAGCCCTCTTCAGGCCCCCTTACGGGCGAATTACTTCTGCACAGGCTAAATATATCGGAAAAGATTACCGGTTGGTTATGTGGGATGTGCTCACACACGATTATAACCAGCGCATCCCAAAACGAATGTGCCTGAGAAATGTCATACGAAGTACTAAAAATGGTTCAATAGTGGTATTCCACGATTCGATAAAGGCCTCCGGGAACATGCTTTATGTTTTGCCCCGGTTTATTGAACATTTTTCATCGAAGGGCTATAAATTTGAAAGAATTGAATTGTAACACCGTTGGAACATCTGAAGAACAAGCGGATATGTTTTTTTGTGCCCGAAACTGTCCCATCGTCAGCTGGCGGGGGGCGCAATGCTTTTTATTTTGCCAGGTACCTTTCTGCCAGATGTGCCGGGGCAACAATATGTTGCTTAAATTACAATAAAAAACTTAAAGCTGAGGAATTCTCCAATGGGGTGAGAATACACCGGGCAGCGTATTTCAATAAAACTATCTTGCATAAAGCTATAAGCTTTCCCTGGTTATTAATAAAATATTTGCAGTTTATAGCCTTAAACCATATTATAATTCTTTACGGTAACTATATGCCGGCTTGGCAAATTATTATTGTTTTTGGCAGGCTTTTACGTCGGAAAGTTGTTTTTCGGTCAACCCTGCTGGGCGACGATGATATTTTTGCCATAAAGGAAAAATCGGGCTTTTTCTGGCCTCTTACAAGGCTTATTTTACGCCAGGCAAATTTGTATTTTGCAATTAACCAGGCATTCGAATCGAAATGGAAAGCCGTATTTGGCAACCGGGTGCCCATGCTGGTTACAGTGCAGGGAATCGACAACGCCATGTACAATAAAGGCCTGAGGGATATGCAGCCTGTTAGAAAAACCCGCAAACTTGTGTTTTTATCGTGCGGTATGCTAATAGAAAGAAAAGGCTACAGGCATATTTTTAATGCTTTGTCACGGCTTGACATCGATTTTAAATATATTGTAGCCGGGCAATACATCCCCGATAAATGGCACAATGGCACAAAAGGCGAACGGGCTGAAATGGATGAACTTTATAATAAAGGAATTGAGTTGCTGGGAAATAAAATTGAATTTGCCGGTCATACCGAAAACATTGACCAATACTATAAACTTGCAGATATTTTCATACATGGAGCTTTTTCGGAGGGCACACCAAATAGTGTACTGGAAGCAATGGCTGCCGGTATGCCGGTATTAGTCAGGGAGCTCGCAGGTTTATCGGGTGTTTTTGTGCAGGGGTTTAATGTAGAGGTTTATAAAACCGAAAGCGAGCTTACAGAAAGAATTAATTACTTGGCAAATAACCCCGCATATTGCTTGCAACTTGCACATAATGCCGCGGCAACTATTGAAAAAAACTATACTTTTGGCAATATTGCGGCTCAAATATCGGAAAAACTATACGGTGGCTAATAAAAAACATATTCTAATTAATGCTTCCACTGCTGCAACAGGAGGGGGGCTGCTTGTGGCAACCGATATTATAAAGGCTATATGCAAAAACATCGATTGGCAAATTACATTAATCTGCCCACCAATAAATGTTTACAGAAAACTCATTGTTGAGGCCTCAAAACTTTATGTCCCTTCCTTACTTTTAAAAGCTTATTCCCGTTGGATACTTGATTATTTCTGGCTGAAAAACACCATTAACAAGCTATCGCCAGATATGGTTGTTTCTCTTGGGAATTTGCCCGCTGTTTGTGAAGCCACCCAAATAATGTTTAACGATAATGCTTTTGTATCGGAAAAAGAAATAAAAGGTTTCGGCCTTACACTTAAAGAGTTGCTGGCGCATTCAATAAGAAAAAAAATATTTATTGCCAGGCTTAGTTATGTTGATTTTCTGGTAGTGCAAACCGATTATGAAAAACAAAAGTTTATTCAGAATTACCTAAACCTACCGCCAATACATGTACTTCCGCCCCTTTTCCCGGAACACCTGTTACATGCCGGGGCAACTGTTCCTGGCATTGGCACAAATATCCAACATGGAGTAAGGTTAGGGTGTATATCGTATGTTTATGGGCACAAAAACCTCGAAATATTAATTGCTGTGCTGAATTTAGCACAGAAAAAAAAATTTCAGTTACAGATTTTATTTACCCTTGCGCCGGAAAAGAAATGGTTAACCCGCAGCCTGAAAAAAAAATTAAAGCCACTGATTGCATCGGGCTATGCAGTAAACCTGGGCAAAATAAGGCCAACTCAAATAAAAGCCATATTATCGCAACTTGACGGGTTAATTTTGCCATCGTTAAACGAGTCGTACAGCCTGAACTATATTGAAGCCCTCTGTTTGGGGAAACGTCTGTTGGTTTCCGACAGGCAATTTTCAAGGAGTATTTGCGGCAATAATGCTGTATATTTTAACCCGCTCGATGCGCATGATATTCTTAATAAAATTTACGCCACTTTTGCTACAGGGAACATTCAAAACAACAATAATATGACTGTTGAAGAAATTTTGCCTGTTAGCAGTACCGAAGATTTATATAGTTTTTTAAATAGCAAAATGGTTTGAAATATATTTTTCTGTCATATTTAAACCGTTCAGGTTCAACTTTGCTGGCCAATATGCTCAGCCGTTCGCCAGATATTTGTGTTTGCCCCGAGGCTGACATACTTTATAAGCTCTTCCTGAAACGCCCCGAACAATTTATAGGGCCTCAAAACATTATAAAGTATAAGAAAACACTATCGGGCGACACGAAATTCAGACTGTGGGATATATCGTCTGAAAACCTTCTGAGGATTAACCGGAGCAATCTTCAAAATTTTCTGGCAATACTCGATCGGTTCAGGGAAACCCATTACCCATCGTCTTCCTGCATTGTTTTTAAGCAAAACTATTTATACAAGCTTTCAGAAACCAGCCTTGCCGGGAATGAGTTTTATTTTATTAACCTGTTGCGCGATCCCCGGGCAATATTTGCTTCGCAGAAAACTACTGTTTCTCCTGCAACCGGCAAAGCCATGTGCAGGAACATTTTTGTATTTGCCAGATCATGGAATTCATATATTGATGGGCTTGAAAAAATATCTCCCTGGAAAAAATCAATATCAGTAACATACGAAAATCTTGTTACTGAAACTGAAATAACCTTAGAAAAACTCTGCCGGTTTTTCGGGTATAGCAATTGGGTTTTAAATATGCACAGAAAAACTGAGTTAAGCCGCTGGTTGACTTTTGAATACAAAAATATACATACCAATATCGATAGCCCCCCGTATGCCGGGTCGCTAAATAAATGGAAGGCCATACTTAAACAGTCCGAAGTTTTTGCCCTTTCGGTTATTTTAAAAGAGTTTGGGTTTTATTCTTTTGGTTTTTCGGGAACCGAAGGCCTTAAACTGCGGCTTTCGGGACTATACTTTAAAGCTTGCTATTTTCTTTGGAAATACTGGTTTTCTGTTTTGGGCTGGCCGGAGAAGAAATTAATACGCCTGATTTTAAAAGTTATATAATCTGTATTTTTGTTTTCCAAAAAAACAGCAACATGCCACCCTTTGTTACTCTTACAAATGTAAAAGCAGAAATTCACAATTCGCCATTTACAGAATCCATCAATTGGCAGATAAACCAGGGCGAAATATGGTCGGTAACCGGTCCGAACGGTAGCGGAAAATCGTTGCTGGCCGATATTATCTGTGGCAGGTTCCTTATAATTCGGGGCTCAATTGGTTACCATTTTTTTAATTTTGAATCAGATAAACCCGGAAATAAAATAAAAACCATACGGTTCGATTCAGTTTTTTCCCTTGCCGATTACCGTAATTCATACTATCAGTTGAGGTTCAACAACCCCGATGACGATGTGGCCCCGTTTGTTTCTTCACTTTTCACGCAATCATGGAAGGGCAATTGTGAACTTGCCGGAATTTTAAAGCTTCTGGATATTGAAAAACTTGCCGATCGTAGGTTGGTGGAATTGTCGAGTGGCGAACTTCGCAGGTTTCTGATAGCCCGCATTTTATTCGATGAACCTGCCATGCTTATTTTCGACAACCCGTTTATCGGACTCGATGTCGAATCGCGGCAAAATCTTGACGAGATATTTCCCCATATTGCCGCCAGCGGTATCCAAATGCTCTTTCTTGTGCCCGAGGGGAGCAAAATGCCTGGCTGCACAACCCATGTGCTGGAGATGAAAAATTGTGAATTAACCTCCGCGAATACAGTGGGCGCATTTCTCAATCAGCAAACTGCAAACAACCAAACTACACATGTTTCTGTTGACTGGTGCCGGCTGCCATTATTGCCAGATATTTCTTACGATATTGCCGTTAAAATGGAAAAAATAACCATAGCTTACGGGGGCCGCAATGTTTGCAGAAACCTTGACTGGACTGTTAAAAAGGGCGAGAAATGGGCATTGCTGGGGCCTAATGGTTCCGGAAAATCTACACTATTAAGTTATATTTATGCCGACAACCCCCGTTCTTATGCCGAAGGGCTTACTTTGTTCGGGAGCAGGCGGGGCAGTGGCGAAAGTATTTGGGAAATTAAGCAGCGAATAGGGTTCACCTCATCGGAAATGCATTTATATTACCGTAAGAAAACAAGTTGTTTAGAAGTTGTTGAGTCGGGTTTGTTCGACAGCGTAGGCCTTTATCGCACTACACATGGCGAAGAACGGCAGATTGCTGCCTATATTATGGAATGCCTGTTGATCGGCTCAATAAAAAACAGGATTTTTTCCGAGGTTTCTTCGGGCGAACAAAAAATGGTACTTTTTGCAAGGGCCCTGGTTAAAAACCCCGAACTGCTTATTCTCGATGAGCCATATAACCAGCTCGACAACCTGAATAAAACATTATGCGAAGGCTTTTTAAACGCTTTTTGTGCGCAGGCCGGGAAAACCCTCATATTTGTAACCCATTGGAAAGATGAAATCCCTGCCTGTGCCGATAAATATCTTAACCTTTGATATTTGCAAATTAACAGAAATCTTGATTGCAGGCAAACCATTCCTTGTTAAATTTTAACAAACAAATGTTCACGTTCCGTTATAAATCTGCATCTTTGTATCGCGAAAAATTATTTATGGAAAGCACAAAAAGGGCAAACAACATGGCGAAAAGAGAAACCGATAAAAAAAAAGATTATAAGCAGAACCAAAAACCATTGCCCCGGTTTGTTGCAACCGAACCCGTAGAGTTAATGAAATTTCTTGTCTTGTCGATGCCGTATAAAAGCCGCGATAACATTAAATCGTTGCTTAGGAACAGACAAGTGCTGGTTGACGGAAAACCCCATTCGCAATATAATTTTATTGTTGCACCCGGGCAGGCTGTAGAAATTGGCACATCGCGGGCACAAGACGAGCTGCATTTCCGCGGCATAAGTATAGTATATGAAGATGACCACATAATTGTAGTTGATAAGCATGCCGGGGTATTATCGGTAGCCGTGCCAAACAAAAACACGCCCACAGCCTACAACATGTTAAGTTTCCATGTTAAAAAACAAAACCCCTCGAATAAAATATTTATAGTGCACCGGCTCGACCGCGAAACCTCTGGCTTACTGGTATTTGCCAAAAGCGAAAAAATTCAGATGGCAATGCAGGAAAACTGGCTGGCAACAATTACCGAGCGCTCATACCTGGCCATTGTCGAAGGAAAAGTAACCAAAACCGAAGATATTATAACTTCGTACCTCACAGAAAGCAAAGCGCTTATTGTTTATTCAAGCCAGAACCCCGAACATGGCAAAAAAGCCATAACCCGCTATAAGGTAATTAAGGCCAACGAGAAATTCTCCATGTTAAAAGTCGATTTGGAAACCGGCCGTAAAAACCAAATTCGCGTGCACATGAAAGATATCGGCCACCCGGTAGCAGGCGACAAAAAATATGGCTCGGTTTGCGACCCGATAGGCAGGGTGGCCCTACATGCCTGGATTTTGGGTTTTTCGCACCCGGTTACCGGTGAGCAGATGCGTTTCGAGACACAGGTTCCCAGGAAATTTACAAGGCTGGTTTAGTCCAGGGCACCAAACTTATTTTTCAGGCAAAAACCAATGATTGTGAAAATCGGTTTATTTCCCCCATCGCCCGAACTGGCGTTGCTATAACTCTCATTATTGGCAAAATTCATGAATAGGGCAGGTTAGCTGTTGAGCTGCTTCCAGATCAGATCTTTTAACTGTTGAATATTATAGCCGGTAACCGACGATATAAAAACATAAGGCAGGGCAGGCAAATCTTTTTCAATTTCATGAATAAGCTCATCATCGAGCATATCGCATTTCGTTATTGCCAGAATTCGTTTTTTATCGAGCAGCTCGGGGTTGTATTTTTCAAGTTCTTTAAGCAATATTCTGTATTGTGAGGCTATGTTTTCAGCATCGGCTGGCACCATAAACAAAAGGGTAGAGTTTCGCTCAATATGGCGCAAAAACCTTAACCCTAAGCCCTTGCCCTCGGCAGCGCCTTCAATAATTCCCGGAATGTCGGCCATTACAAACGATTGATTGTTACGGTACGAAACTATGCCCAGGTTTGGTACAAGGGTTGTAAACGGATAATTGGCAATTTCGGGTTTAGCGGCAGAAACAACCGAAAGCAGTGTTGACTTTCCGGCATTCGGAAAACCAACAAGCCCGACATCGGCTAAAACTTTCAACTCGAAGTTAAACCAGCCTTCTTGTTCGGGTTCTCCCGGCTGTGCGTAGCGTGGCGTTTGGTTGGTTGCCGATTTAAAATGGTTGTTGCCTTGTCCGCCCCGTCCGCCTTTTAACAATATTTTTTCTTCGTTGTGCCGGGTAATTTCAAAAATAAACTCACCTGTTTCGGCATCTTTCACAACTGTGCCTAATGGCACCTCAACAACAACATCGGCGCCATCGGAACCTGTTTTAAGGGCTCCGGCGCCCGAAACCCCGTTGCCGGCGAAAATATGCTTCTGGTACCTTAAATGCAACAATGTCCAAAGCTGACTGTTCCCCCGGAGGATTATATGGCCGCCCCTGCCGCCATCGCCGCCATCGGGCCCGCCTTTGGGCACAAACTTTTCTCTGCGGAAATGTACCGAGCCTGCCCCGCCTTTGCCCGAACGGCAATATATTTTTATGTAATCGACAAAATTTGAATCGGCCATGATAAACTATTTGCTTTCCCCTTAAAAACCGTTTTAGGAAAATTGAACAATAAACCGCCAAAGATACAATGGATTATTGGAATGTTGGAAAAAAGGCAAAATTAACAGACAAATATTAATATTGAATTCAAAATCATTAAGTTAACAAGATATTTTTATTTTGGTGGAGTTTATTTTACGGCATCAATAGCATTGCAAAGCCTTCCGAAAATTTCATCGATACTTCCGACACCGGTTACAGCTTTGAATTTATTCTGGTTATCGTAAAAATCAATTACCGGGGCTGTTTCTTTATTGTAAACATGTATGCGGTTTTCAATAATTTTCTGATCCTGGTCGTCGGCCCGGCCAGAATCTTTGCCTCTCAGCAATAACCTTTTTATGAGTTCATCGTCATCTACTTCAAGGGCAAGCATAAGGGTAATCGAAAGATGTTTTTTCGTTAACATGGTATCGAGAGCCAAAGCCTGCGCCGTTGTACGAGGGAAGCCATCAAAAATAAACCCTTTTGCCGAAAGGTTTGAATCGATTTTTGTTTCAATCATTCCAATAACCACCGAATCGGGCACCAGTTCGCCTTTTTCCATAAAATTTTTTGCTTCTTTGCCAAGCTGGCTTTCAGCCTTTATTTCTGCACGCAGAATGTCGCCGGTAGAAAGGTGTACCAATTCGTACTTATCAATTAGCCTGGCAGCCTGTGTGCCTTTGCCTGCGCCCGGAGGGCCAAAAAGAACAATGTTTAGCATGAGTATTGTTGTTTTTACAAATTTTCTTCCAAAACATAAATATCGTTCAGGTTTCTCCCGTAGCAATTGTAATCGAGCCCATACCCTACCACAAAATTGTTTGGTATGCTAAAGCCAAGATAGTCAATTTTATAATTAAATCTATAACAACCTGGCTTATGCAATAGCGTTGCTATTTTTATTTCAGCCGGAGAAAAACCTTGTAGCAGCCCAAAAATGGCATCAAGGGTGTGGCCGGTATCAATAATATCTTCGACAATTACCACAGTTTTGTTCTCAATATCTTCATTTAGCCCGATTAATTGTTTAACGGTACCGCTTGTTGAAGTGCCGGCATACGAGGCAAGTTTTATAAATGTTATGTGGTTTGGCAAATGAACATACCTTAACAAATCGCCCGCAAACATAAATGCACCATTGAGCACTACAACAAACACAATATCTTTTCCTTTCAGGTTGGCATTGATTAAGTCTGCCATTTCCCTGGTTTTAAGGTTGATATCTGCCGAAGGAATGCTCAGTTTGAATTTTTTATCGAGAATCTGGACAGTGTTCATGCAACCCAATAGTTTCAATTGCGAAATTAAAAATAATGTTTGATTTTGCCTGTAGGGGAAATACGTATTATCATTTAAACTTTTTTACTGATCTTTGGACTTTATAAATTAATTGTAACTAAACCTGAAATAAAATGATGCACCCAAAAGTTAGCATAATTATGGGGAGTACCTCCGATTTACCTGTTATGGAGAAGGCTGCGGAGTTTTTAAACGACATGAAAATTCCTTTTGAAATTAATGCTTTGTCGGCACACAGGACCCCTTCTGAAGTTGAAGGGTTTGCCAGGAATGCCGAATCGCGAGGCATACAGGTTATAATTGCAGCTGCCGGTATGGCAGCCCATCTGCCGGGTGTAATTGCCTCTATGGTAAGAATTCCGGTTATTGGCGTTCCCATAAAAGCCAGCCTCGAAGGGCTCGATGCTTTATTGGCGATAGTTCAGATGCCCCCGGGAATACCGGTGGCAACAGTGGGCATTAACGGGGCGCAGAATGCTGCTATATTGGCAGCCCAAATAGTTGCCACTGCCGATAGTGAGCTTCAGGATCGGTTGGCTGGTTATAAAAACAGCCTCAAAAGCAAAATCGTGGAAGCCAATGAGCAGCTTAAGTCGGTAAAATATAGTTTCAAAACAAACTGAGCCATTTTAATTTTATCTTAAAAGTTCAATGAATTTAGCTGAAAAACAAAAAGAGGTTTTCTGGTCGAGGTTTGCTGCCGACTTTGAGGAGCGAAATAATTATGTTGCCGGCCATAAAGAAATAGGGTGCCTGAAGAAGCACTTATCGGAAAACAAAAACCTAGGAAAAACACTCGAACTGGGTTGTGGCGATGGTGTATTTACCCAAACCATAGCCTCGAATTCCGAAAAAGTTGTTGCAACCGACTGGTCGGAAGAAATGTTGCAGGTTACAGGCCAGCGGTTCATAAACCATACAAACATTGAGGTAAAAAAAGAAAATTGCCTGGGGCTCTCCTTTAGCGATAACAGCTTTGATACTGTTTTTATGGCAAACCTGCTGCATATTGTTCCAACCCCCGAAAAAGCACTCGAAGAGTGTAAAAGGGTATTAAAACCCGGAGGCAGCCTGATAATTTTAAGCTTTACCTTACACGGTATGGGTATATTTAATAAGTTAGGAATGCTTTACCGCTATGTAAAAACCTATGGAAAACCACCAAAGGACTCAAGGAAGCTTACAGTGGCAAATGTAAATGACCTGCTCGAAAAGGCCGGGTTTGAGGTAAAAACCATTAGCTTAATAGGCGATAGGATGAAATCGGTTTATGCAATTGCTGGTAAAAAAGAAACCACTATTGACAAATAATCATTAACTCATAATCAAGAATGATTATTAAACAACTTATTTTTAGACTTAATTAAGCAAAATTTACAGTACTCACAGTCGAATAATAATAGAATGACATTTTTTGAAGCCCGTAACATAACCAAAAAGTTTTCAACCCACCTGGCCCTCGACAATGTTTCAATTCATGTGCCTAAAGGAAGCATATATGGGCTCCTGGGGCCAAACGGTGCCGGAAAAACCTCGTTAATACGAATTATTAACCGGATTACTGCCCCCGATAGCGGTGAAGTATTTTTCGATGATAGGCCCATGAACGAAACTGATATTTCCCGCATTGGTTATTTACCGGAGGAGCGGGGCCTATATAAAAAAATGAAAGTAGGCGAACAGGCCCTTTACCTTGCTCGGCTCAAGGGGCTTTCGAAAGCCGATGCAATTAGCAGGCTCCGTGTATGGTTCGAGAAACTTGAAATGAATAACTGGTGGGACAAAAAAATTGAAGAACTGTCGAAAGGAATGGCACAAAAGGTTCAATTTATTGTTTCAATGCTCCACGAACCTGAATTGCTTATTCTCGACGAACCTTTCAGTGGGTTCGATCCGGTAAATGCAGGACTTTTAAAGCAGGAAGTGCTCAAACAAAAGGCACTCGGGCGTACCATAATTCTCTCAACACACGATATGGCCTCGGTTGAGGAGCTTTGCGACTATATTACCCTTATTAACAAATCAAAAGCCGTGCTTGAAGGAAAAGTCGATGATATAAGGGCAAAATATAAGTCGAATAAGTTCGAGATTGTTTATTCTGGCAACGTTGGGGCGTTATCCGGTGCGCTTGCCGGTAATTATTTACTGGAGGCATCGGGCATAAAAGATAATGGCCACAGCTACGCCATTATTGGCATGGGGAACCGACAAGCAGGCAACGATTTGTTAAAACTATTAATTAGCGTGGTGGATATACATTCGTTTCGTGAAATACTGCCTTCGATGAACGAAGTTTTTATTGCAGCAGTGAGAAATTCAATAAATTAAAAGGAAATGGGGAAACTAAAATATATTATTGCCCGCGAATATACAACCAGGGTACGCAAAAAGGCTTTTATAGTTATGACCATACTGGGGCCTGTGCTCTTTGCAGCCCTTATGATTGCCCCGGCCTGGATTGCACAGGTCGAAGATAACGACCTTAAGGAAATAGCTGTTATCGAAATCGACAATATTGGAAAGCCCGTTCCCGATTCGTTGATGATTTTAAAAGGGGTTTTCGAAAACAGCAAGCAACTTAAATTCACCTTTCTTGGTTCAACAACCTATTCACAGGCCGAGGGCATTGTGCGGAATACCGGATATTATGCAGCATTAATAGTCAGGCACAATGTGCTATTGTCGGGCGATAAGGTTTCGGTAGAAGTTCTTTCAAAAAAACAACTCAGTTATGGCGTTGAAGCACAAATTCGCTCGGCACTCGAAACATATATTTATAACCGTAAGCTTGTTGCATATAATGTAACAGCCGATATTCTTAAATCGCTCAACACAAAAGTATATGTTGTTACAACCAAAATCGACAGCGAGGGGGCAAAAGGCCAGGGAAATATCAATATTAAGCGGGGCGTAGGCTATTTCAGCGGATTTCTGGTGTACATTTTTATTTTTTTCTTTGGTGCTCAGGTTATGCGCGGCGTTGTTGAAGAAAAATCGAACCGGATACTCGAAGTGATAATTACTTCGGTAAAGCCATTTCAGCTTATGATGGGGAAAATTATAGGCATTGGCATGGTTGGCCTTACCCAGTTTTTAATTTGGGTTGTATTATCGTTGTTTATTTTCTTTGGTGCCGAAGCCTTTATGGTAAACAGGAAAATGGCATCCTTACAAACCCAACAGCAACCCACAGAATTATTTCAATCGAAAAGCTTGCCTGCACAAAATACTGCGCCCCCAATTGAAGAAATTGATGTTTCGGCTTTTATGAAAGATATCTATGAGATCGATTTTTTTGTGGTTATAGGGGCATTCCTGTTTTATTTTATCGGGGGCTACCTGTTGTATGCAGCCATGTTTGCTGCAATTGGGGCAGCTGTCGATAGCGAAACCGATACCCAGCAGTTTATGTTGCCGGTTACCATTCCCTTAATTGTATCCATTATTGTTATGATGAACGCTATAACTAACCCCGAAGGCCAGCTTGCTTTCTGGTTCTCAATTATACCGTTTACATCGCCAATTGTTATGATGGCGCGGATTGGGTTTGAAATTCCCTGGCACCAGCTTGTTCTTTCTACCGCACTTTTAATAGCCACTTTTATTTTTATGACATGGTTTGCCGGTAAAATCTACCGTACAGGAATTCTTATGTATGGCAAAAAAACCGGTTATAAAGAAATAATTAAGTGGATGCGTTATAGATAGCAAATTGGCAGGTTATGTTGCTCCCGATTTTTTGGGCAGCCATATAAAACTGTGTAACGAAACGGCCTGGTAAAAAATCAGTTTGGCAAAATTCCTGTCCGGTCAAAATCAAAACCCTGCCATTTTTCGTCCAATAACGACCAGAGTTTTTGTATGCCCGCTTTCTTAAGAATTTCAACAGCATAAATAAAACCTGCTGTAATTTCATCGGCTTTATGACAGTCGGAATTTAGCATTACCGGAATATCCATTTTCGCAATCATTTCAAGGGCCCATTGACTGGGGTACAAATCTAACTGCCCATAGCGATAATAGCCACGGGTATTTATTTCCACAATCGATCCGGTGTTTTTAATGGTTTGAAGCGTCAAAGCTACCTGTTCGCGATAGTATTTTTCATTTTCGTCAAAGCAAAAGCCCTGGTTATTGAACATTTTAATCTTATCAAGGTGCCCTATTACATCGGGCTTATCTTCAGTTACCATTAGGCGGGTATTTTCGTAAAATACCTCGGTGGCTTTTCGGAAATTGTTTTTATAAATTTCTTTTAAACCTTTGAGAAACAGTTCAGGGGTATGATCAATGTTCCAGGGCGTACCGTCGGGGAAATATCCGCAAAAATGCACCGAACCGATAAAATAGTCCAAATCCAGCATATAGTTCAGGTGTTTGTTTCTGCCCGAAACCCCGGGAATGTAATCAATTTCCAGCCCCAGGTATGTTTGTATTTCAGAATGGTATTTTTTTTTAATGTACTTTACCTTCTCAATATATTCCGATAATCTGTTGTCGGGAATGCACCAATCGGTTTTAAAGTTAACAGGGGCATGCGACGAAAACCCATAGGCAATGATTTTTTCGTTAATGGCTGCCAGTATGTATTTTTCCGGATCATCGGCACCATCGCAAAAAAGGGAGTGGCTGTGGAAATTTGTCCAGGGCATACAAGTTTTTTTACGAAAATAAGCTTTTCAGCCAAAATTAGCCAAACCTACAACTATTAAAATTAGTTTTGGGTGGAAGACAGCCTTACTTGGCAAAAGCTGCTTATAATTCTTAATTCCCCAGCAATTGCAATTGATCCGATTCGTAAATTTTATCTCTCAGGTTTTTATTAGAAATTTCAACCATTGCACGCGCAACAGTTCGGGCATGTATGGCCCTGAACTTTTTAAGCCTGCCCAAAAACAGGAAGCCAAAAGCCTGCATAAAAACCCTGCCCGCAGCTTCTGCAATGCGGGGGTCGTTGCGTTTCCCGAGAAGTACCGAAGGACGAACAACAGATGTGTTTGAAAAGCCCATCGACAGAATTTTATCTTCCATTTCGCCTTTAATGCGCAGGTAGTAGTTTCTCGAAGAACTGTTTGCCCCAATAGACGACACCACCGACAAGTTCTTAACCCCATTCTGCAAACAAAGCCCGGCAATTTCAACCGGCAAATCACGGTCAATAGCTTCCACCCTTGCTACCGAGCCGGCTTTTTTCAAGGTTGTGCCCAGGCAGATAAACGCATCGTCGCCATTAAATAAACCAATACTTGCCCGAATATTGTCAAAATCGATAACATGGCTTGTCACCTTTGGAATGTTGAACCCTAAAGCAGTTCGGACAAATACACTTATTTGGCTGTACTCATGCCGTTCCGATAATTCCTTTACCAGATAAGAGCCCACCAGGCCTGTTGCCCCAAAAACAAGAGCTGTTTTCATTATTTTACTTTTTTGTAAATATAAGAAAGTAAATTAGTCCTGCTATATTAGCACAAATGGCAAACCTAACAGGCAGAAATAACAAATTGGAGGTTTTTGGTTGAAACACAACAATGATATCAGATAAAATTTGTGCCGGTTTGCATTTTACATAGCGCTGGTTATGGCAGTTTACATGTGTTTGGTTTATGGGCATAAAAATTACACACTTCGGAATTATACTTGTGGTTTCGGCAATTTTGTTATTTTTGCTGCCTGTATAAAAATAAAAATCGGGTGAAAATACATTCAACAAAAGCAGGTTTAAAAGGTGAAATAAACATTCCCGGATCGAAATCGCACACCATACGGGCAGTAGCCATCGCCACTATGGCAGAAGGCACTTCGGTGCTGCGCGAAGCCCTCGATTCTGCCGACACTCGTGCTTCGTTGTCAGCTGCCAGGGCTTTTGGGGCAGAAGTGCAAACTTCGGGGAACAACATAATTATTACCGGCATAGGTAAAAAATGCTTACCAGAAGGCGCTTTTATTGATGTTGCAAATTCAGGTACGACCCTACGCATATTTACTGCCCTTGCAAGCCTTTATAATGTGCCGGTTACATTCGATGGCGATAGTTCTATACGCAAACGTTTGATGACCAACTTGTTCAATGCACTGGAAGCGCTTGGTGCAAAAGCAGGTTCTTCAAACCAGAAATGCCCGTTTACCATTACAGGCCCGATAGCTGGCAGCAAAACCATTGTTGACGGGCTTAGTTCACAATTTGTTACAGCCCTGCTTTTTGCTGCCCCCCTGGCCAAAAACGATATAGAAATTCAGGTTGTAAACCTGCACGAAAAACCTTATGTGCAAATTACACTCAACTGGCTCGACAAGCAGGGCATCAAATACGAAAATAAGGGGCTGGAATGGTTTAAAGTGAAAGGGGGCCAAGCCTATAAACCCTTTGATGAGCGTATAGCTGCCGATTTCTCTTCGGCAACATTTGCATTGGTTGCTGCCGCAGTAACAGGTTCGGAAATAAAAATACTCGGGCTCGATTTTAACGATCAACAGGGCGATAAACAGGTGTTTAGTTATCTTCGGCAAATGGGCATGAAAATCGACCAGCAAGCCGATGGGGTTGTGGTGAAGGGAGGCAAGTTAACGGGTATTGAGATTAACATGAACGATACCCCCGATGCATTACCGGCTATGGCAGTGGCAGGCTGTTTTGCCACAGGCACGACAAAGCTCCTGAATGTGGCACAGGCCAGGCTGAAAGAGTGCGATCGCATTAGCGCTGTTGCCCGTGAACTCCGAAAAATGGGTGCAAATATAGAAGAGCTGCCCGACGGGCTTATAGTTCATCAATCGGAGCTTAACGGAACCCGGGTACACGGTTACGACGACCACCGTATGGTTATGTCGCTGGCTATTGCCGGTATGGCTGCCGATGGGGTTACCGAAATCGACACGGCTGAATCGGTTAGTGTTACTTATCCTACTTTTATCGACGACTTTAACGCTCTTGGGGCGAATATTAAAATAACCGAAAAATAACAATTAAACCATATTATTATGCTTGGATGTACTCATGGAGTTTTATTTAAAACTACGGTAGCAGGTGGTTCTTACCAGGAAGGCCTTTCGATAAATATTCAGGGCGTGCCGCCGGGATATTATTTCACCGAAGAAGAAATTTATACCGAACTTATGTTGCGCAAGCCTGGCCAGGGAGAACTTACTTCTCCGCGCCGCGAGGCCGATGTGCCCATTATTTACAGCGGGGTTAATGCCGCCGACACAATGCCCGGCTTTTCGAATGCCGGTTATACCAACGGGACCCCTATGGTTGTTCTGATACCCAATGTTGACAGGCATTTTGAGCATATCGACCAGTACCAGCGCACAAACCGTACCCCCAGGCCAGGCCATGCTTCGTATGCTTCTTATATGAAATATGGCTCGTTCGACGATGCTATTGGCGCCGGTTTTTTCAGTGGCCGATATACCTCGTCGATTGTTGCCGCCGGTTGTATTGCAAAAAAAATCCTTAAAGATCATGGAATAGAAGTAGTTTCGTATGTTAAAGAGGCTGCCGGTATTAAAATGAAAGACATGCCGGTTTCTGAAATTAAGAAGAAAGCCGCTGCATACCGCGAAGTGCGCAAACTTTACGATCCGATATACCTCGAACTGTTTGCCTCCGGTAAAATGAAAACCAGCATGCGCTTTTTCGAAAAAGCAGCTATCCTGGCTGAACTCGAAACCCGGATTCCCGATATCAAAAAGCCAAAATACAACGAGGATGAAATAAAAGCAAAATACGGCATTAACCCAAAATTGTTCTGTCCGGATGCTGACGCAGCCGATGCAATGCACGATGAAATTGTTCGGATAATGCAGGAAGGCGATTCATCGGGCGGGATTGTTGAGGTTATTGTTACAGGCGTTCCTGCCGGGGTTGGGGAGCCGGTGTTCAATAAACTCGACGGGGAACTTGGCAAGCTGATGAGTATTGGCACTGTTAAAGCTGTGGAAGTTGGTTGCGGAATTCAGTCGGCAAACATGACAGGCTCGCAATGTAACGACCAGATGCGTATCGAAAACGGCAAAGTAGTTTTTACCTCAAATAATGCCGGAGGAATTACCGGAGGGCTTACTACCGGACAGGATATTATTGCCCGCGTTGCTGTTAAGCCAACACCTACCATTGCAAAACCTCAGCAAACAATCGATAAAGTTAGCCTGCAAAACGAAGATCTTGCCGCAGTTACACGCCGCGACCCCACAATTGTGGCCAGAATGTGGCCTGTTGTAGAGGCTTATACGGCACTAATAATTCTCGATAATTACATGCAACACATTGGATACCAGGCTATGAAGCCAAATAACCAATAACAGCAAGGTTAATAAAAGATATTTATAAACCTTTAGCTCAGCGAAGCTAATTAAACAGGTTAAATACTTATTGCTCCCCGGGAAATTTTTTCGGGGAGTTTTTATTTGTTTAATCGAACATTTTTATATTGTTTCAACAGGGCCATTGTTTATGTTGAAAAGAGCTCCGCTAATCAAAACATTGTGGTGTCTTGTTCAATCTTTAGTAACTTTGCAAAGTTTTTTTCAGAAATTATATTCACAGAGATTTTTAGTGCGATGCGGTTATTTATTATCGGCTACAAGAGCAGTGGCAAAACTACTATAGGCAAAAAACTGGCCAACAGGCTTAACCTAGAATTTGTCGATCTCGATCATGAAATTGAAGCCAGGGAAAGTAAGTCTGTGCCGGAGTTATACAACTCAATTGGCGACGCCGGCTTTAGGTTGTTGGAATGGGAAGCTCTCAGGGAAATCGTTAAACGCGATAATATAATTGTATCAACAGGCGGAGGCGCCCCTTGTCATTGCAACAATATGGGCCTTATGGAAAAATATGGCGATGTTCTATATATACAACTTGACAACGATACCCTGGTAAGCCGCCTGAAACATGCCGTAAAGGACAGGCCTATTGTGAAAAACAAAACAGACCAGGAGCTTCGCGAGTACATTGCGGATCTCAGGTATAGGTGCGAACATCATTATTTAAGGGCAAAATATGTTATCGATGGAAAAGACATTACAGTCGATAAAATTATAGAGCTGCTCAAAAAAAAGAATAATGTGTAATAACTTGAAATCGTGCGATATTTTAATATTTTTATGTGCTTAATGTAGGCACTATCCGGGTTAATCCGGCAAACAAGGCACAAAAACAATGAACCACCGCGCTTTTTTATATACATACGGTATTTTTTCGCTATTTGCCGGCATGTTTATCAGTGCCTTTGATATTCAGGTTCATTCGCTTTTTTTTGCTTTTTTCGGTTATAAGTACCTGGCAACAGCATACATCGCCGGTGGCATTGCCGGCATGTCAATTATTTATTTCTTTACCCTGGTGTACAAAAGAACCGGGGCCAAATCGCTTACTTTTATCAGTATAACAGCTATAACAGCTTTTTGCGGCATATTTTACATACTTTATCTTTCAGGCGCAGGGCAGTGGAACTACTATTATGGCATGGTGGTTTTGTTCCCTGTAAATACCCTTTTATTGATCACGGTTTGGCGGTACCCCCGAAAGTTGTTGTTGCCGGTTTATGCAAGGCAAATATTACCTGTTGCCCTGGTTATGTTTATGGCAGGTATGGCCATTAGCGGGGCAGGTATAACTGTGGGCCTTTATTTTTTAACCTTCCGCCAACTAATGTTATGCGCATTAATTTGCCTTGTTTTGCTATGGCTGTCGGTTCCTTTGTTAAATTTGGTTTACAATAGAAATATTTTATTTGCAAAACCCAAAGAAAAGTACATTCCTGTAAGGCACAACTTTTTCCTTTTCTTTTCTTCCCAATATACGCGGTATCTTTTCCTTTTTTCTTTTCTATCTGCAATTATTGGGTTTTCAATACATTTTGCATTCATAAACCTTGCATGGTTTGAATTTCGCAATATTTTCGGAATGTCGAAGTTTTATGGTTTATATATTGCAGTTTCGGTGGTATTTGTTTACGGTATCGACAAGTTTCTGATAAAACGGATTCTGTACAGCTACGATTCGCCTTATAGCCTGATTGTAGTGGCACCATTACTGGGTTTGTCGGTTCTATTAACTTTTTTGGCTTCCTCCCTGATAGGGGGTAAGTTGTCGGGCGAGCATTTTACAGTTTTTTTTCTTTTGGTAACAATTAGCAAAGTCGGGTATTTCACGGTGAACTATACCATACAGGCACCATCGTTGCGCACTTTGTATTATTCGCTTGATATGCGGTACCGTCAGGTGGCCTATCCGCGTGTTGAAGGATCGATGGTTATGGCTGGCCTTACAACTGCCGGTTTTGTTTTTCTGGGTTTATCGTTTCTTCGTTTTTTTAGTGTCAGTATTGTTTTAATTTTTGCCGGAATACTATGTATTTTATTTCTGTTTGTATCGGTTAAACTGATAAAGAAATATAAACAAGCCTTACATGATGAGCTTTCGAAATTACGTATGCACAATACCGACAATGAAAATACCTATACATTCAATGGCTTGCTACAGAAAGTATATTCATTGCCCGGTACAGCGAAAATAATCGAAGCCCAAAAAATTTCGGCACAAACCAGGCCATACGAATTCGAAAGCGACTTAAAGCGTCTTTTGTCGCACAGGGAATGGAGTGTAAGAAAAATTGCTATTGAATACATTGCCGGCGAAAGGGTGGTTAACCTGCTCAGCGAACTGAAGACAAAGCTGCCAATTGTAAGGGGTGAAGAAAAAGTTGAGGTTGAGAAAGCCATACAGAAACTTGATAATATTATAAGCCTGAAAATATCCGACAATATTGTGCACGAACGGGTTAACTCGGGCAGCATTGACGAACGGGTTGATTTGGCCCTTGCCCTGGCATTCTCGGATTATAAAGATAAAGAAATTGTTTTGCTTACCCTGCTCAAAGATTTTGAGCCTGCTGTGCAAAATGCTGCAATTAAAGCATTGGCATATTCAGGTTCGGGCAACTACTGTTATACGCTTATCGATTATCTGTACCCCGGCCGGTTTAGTTTGCATGCTTTCGGGGCAATTGCCCTTGCTAAAGAAAAAGCGCTGGCAAACCTTGAGCACGAGTCGTTGCTATCTGGCACCGATGATATTGTAATGGAGAGGATTCTCAAGCTTTATGGCAAAATAGGCACCCCCAGGGCGGTAGATCTTTTGCTTTCGAGACTTGGCGAAATTAACAGCCATATACTTATCAACAGCATACAAGCATTGGCAGAGAACCGGTATCAGGCCGGGGCCGATAACAAATTGAAGATTATAAGCCATATTGTTAGGTTAGTAGGCACTATTACACATAATTTAAATATAATTCACACTTTACAGGGCAAACCGAAATTTGGTTTATTGTACGATGCATACCAAAGGGAAAACCGTATTAACTACCATCAGCTTTTTAGGTTGCTCTCGATTATTTACAACCCCAATATAATAGGCTCTTTTGAGAAACTATTTTTGTGGGGGAACAGGCAGGAAATTAACCATGCTGTTGAAATGGCCGACACTTATTTCGACAGTGATCTAAAACCAATTATATTTCCATTGCTTGAAGATATTTCAATTAAAGAAAAATTAAAAAGGCTCGATTATTACTTTCCACAGTCAAAACTCTCTGTTTACGAAATTTTGGCAGACACAATTACCTTCGATTTTAATGCACTTACAATATATCCCCGGGCATGTTCGCTTATTTTAATCGACCATTTGAAATTGAAAGGTTTCGATGATGAACTGGTTTTTAGTGCAAATCATCCCGAAAAGTTGCTCAACGAAACAGCAAGGTATGTTTTGGCCAAACGTGGCAATTTTGATGCTCTTAGTGGTGTTTCCATACCAGAGTTTAACGACTTATTGTTTGTTCGTTTTTACCGGCTTATTGAATGCCCCCCGTTTGAAAAAATACTTTCGGAAAAAGTTTTGTGCGAAATGGCAGCATCAATGGTTGTTATGCCGTTAAAAGCCGGACAAGCATTGCAAACTGCTGAATTATTGAACAAAATTTCGTTAATTTACATTGGCACAAACACATTTTCTGATGGTTACAAAGCTTATAAAAGCTCAAACCAAATGGCATATTTGCCTCTTTTGCATACTATGGGCATAAAAGAATTTAAATTCGACTCCGATGTTGAACTATATGCATTCAGTCGGCAGCATGTTAGCGAACTGATAAACGACAATGCCGATTTGGCTGGTTTTGTGCTATCTGCAATATATAATTTGCAAACCATTGAACGAGATGAGCAATAAATTAAAAATTTATATTGTTTTCCCCGAAAGCGAGACCAATAATCCATGGATTTCGCGTTTTGCCGACAACCTGGCTTTTTCAGCCCGAAATATTCTCCAGTGGCAATTTCAGGTTGTGGTTAAAGGTTCAGGGTTTGTTTCGGTAAATACACAATGGCAACTTTCACAAACCGATATTTTTGTGGCAATAATGCCTGCATTGCCTATAACCGACAAGGCCTTCCAGGCCGAACTTAATGCTATTTGCTCATTGTTGGGTTCGGGTGAAACAGGCGAAACCAACTACAACCGGATTTATAAGGTATTGCTTGCCCCTAACGAAAGTATTGCCCAGCCGGCCAGCCTTAAACCTCTGAGGGGGTACAATTTTTTTGAATACCAGGGGATAAAAAGAACATTGTCGGTTTTTGGTTTTGAGGGCGATAGCCGGAAATCGTGGGCGAAAATACTCGATTTGCTATACGACTTAAACGATTACCTGATATCTGCCAGTACCGAGAAGATAAAAAATTTCGTGTATTTAAGCGGTAGTAGCGATGAACATGATTTTTACCGCGAAGATATAAAAAGAGAATTCCAGCACCACGGCTATAGGGCGTTGCCTTTAACCGAACTCCCCAGAGATAAAGATATCCTGGTCGAAACTGTTACGGAAAACCTTAAACAATGCGATACTATCGTTCAGATATTTGGCGGGCAATTTGGCCTTCTTACTTCCGATGGAAGGAATTCGGTTTCCGAAGCTGAAAATATTGCTATCAGGCAATTTCTCGACAAAAACCCCGAGAAACGTCAGTACATTTGGATACCTGCCGGACTTAAATTACGTGACCCGAAGCAGGAACTATTTTTAAACCGGGTAAGGCGCGACGAATCAACATATCAGTCTCAAATTATCGAAGCTACACCTGAAGAGTTTAAGGACATTTTAAGTGCAACTTTGTTTACTGCCCGCAAACAATCAACAGCTTACTTACAACGGCAGGCATACCTGGTTGCCCCTGCAGGTGCCGATATATCATTTCTGGAAATGCTGGCAGGCAGCTTCAATGTTTCCTTAACAAAAAATATTGAATCGGGCAAAGTTGTTCCATACCAAAGCCACCTCGGATTGTTGCAGAACATCGACAATATTTTGGTTTTTACCGGTAACGCAGAATTTGAATGGATTAGGAGCAAAATTGGCGATGCCGTTAAGGCCATAGGTATGGGGCGCAAGCGGCCATTTAACCAGTTTTTGGTAGTTGGCACTTTAGAAAAAAGTGTTTTGCATGCTATGCCCTGGCCTGACATTGCCGAGTTTGCCGGGGTTAACGACAATACCAGATTAAAAGCTTTTTTCAGCACAATAACCGAACAAAAGGCACAATGACAAACAACCAAAAATCAATTAATAACCCTTTTCCGGGGCTCAGGCCTTTTAACCTGAACGAGGGGCATTTGTTTTTTGGCCGCGAAGGACAAAGCCAAACAATTATAGAATATCTTTCGGAATACAGGTTTGCTGCAATAACAGGTGCTTCTGGTAGTGGAAAGTCGTCGCTTATTTATTGCGGCGTTGTTCCGTTGTTATATGGAGGTTTTGTAAATGGAGCAGGCGATAAATGGAAAATAGTGGTTTTCAGGCCCGGAAATTCACCGGTATGGAACCTGGCAAAAGCTTTATCGGAAACAAATACTTCGCAGCCTGACAGTAATTTGGCAGAAAACCGGGCCGATTATTTTTATTCACTGCTCAGCAGGCATTCGTCGGGCCTTGTTGATGCAGCTGGGCAGCTTATTGGCAGTGAAAATGAAAATCTTTTAATTGTTGTGGATCAATTCGAAGAATTGTTCAGGTACAAAACTAACATAGGAAAGGACACGCAACATGCCGACAAGCCCGAAACTTTTATTAAACTTCTAGTGAATTGCATAAAAAATTCGGGGGGCAGGGTTTATACAATAATTACCATGCGCTCCGATTTTATTGGGGAATGTTCGGATTACCAGGATTTTACTGATTTAATTAACAAAAGCAACTACCTGGTACCACAAATGACACGCGCCGGTTTCGAACTTGTTATTACCGGGCCGCTTAGGGTTGTAGGCGCCGATATTGAGCCCCGCCTGTTGCAGGGCTTATTAAACAGTATTGAAAACAACCACGATCAATTGCCTGTTTTACAGCATGTAATGATGCGTACTTTTGAGTTTTGGAAAAAACACAATACCGCAACCGCACCATTAAGTATCCGCGATTACATTTCGGCAGGCAAAATTGATAATGCCTTATCGTTACATGCCAACGAAGCATTTAACCAGCTCGACGACCGACAAAAATACCTGGCTAAAGTTATTTTTAAGTCGCTTACCGAAAAAGGCAGCGAGGGCAAAGGAATACGAAGGCCGGCATCAATTGCCCAATTAGCTGAACTGGCGCAGGCACAGCCCGCAGAAATCATGCAAATTGTTGAAGTTTTCCGCGATCCGGGCCGCTCTTTCCTTACACCTGCTACAGGTACGCCACTTACCCCCGATACTGTAATAGATATTTCGCACGAAAGCCTAATGCGTATCTGGGACAAGCTTAAGGCCTGGGTTGACGAAGAAGCAGCCTCATCCCAAATGTACTTGCGGTTAGTAGAACAATCGACTTTATACCAAATTGGCCGCATAGGTTTAATGAAACCCCCGGAACTGCATCTTGCCCTTAACTGGAAAAAGACGCAAAACCCTAACAGGGCATGGGCAAACCGTTATAACCCGGCGTTCGAAAAGGCAATGGTGTATTTAAATACCAGTGAAAAAAAGCATCAGCTTGATGAAGAAAGCAAAGTGAGGGTACAGAAACGCGAATTGTACCGCACAAGGCGCATAGCCATGCTCATGGGAGCTTTCGCTGTTGCATTTTTCGGGCTCATGTTCTATACATACTGGCTTAGCCAGGAGGCCATTAAGCAACGCGATTTGGCCGAAAGCTATGCTAAGTTGGCAGAAATAGAGAAAGATACTGCTGTAAGGGCTTCCCTTCGCAAAGAATACGAGCGTTTGTTGGCCATCAGGCAAAAAGATTCGGTTGAAAGGGCAAATTTCCTTAAACTCGTTCAGCAGGAAGAGCAAACCCAACAAGCTTACCAAATAGTTACTGAGGTAACAAAACGTTCTGAGTTGTTGGAACTTACTGCCGAACAAATACAACAAGAAAAAGCACTTGCAGAGCAAAAAGCAAAACTGGCACAGGAGGGCCTTTCGCAAGCAGAAATTGATAAATTGGCCGAACTCCGCAAACGTTTGATGATATTGTCGCAAACGGTTGCTTTTAAGGCAATACAAAGCGACGACAGCCAGTTGTCGGGGCTACTTGCCTGCCAAGCTTTTATGTTAAACAACGAAAACGGAGGGCAGGCAAACCATCCCGATATTTACAGGAGTTTGCTTTTATCGTTGAACAAGCTTAAAGCACAAAAGAACACCTCTCTTCGGGGGCATAAAGGCACAGTAGGCGCCCTTGTTTTCGACCCTACAAGAAATCTACTTTATACAGCAGATAACCTGGGCCTTGTAAACAAGTGGGCTATGGGAAGGGAAAACCCGCAACCTGTAAAATTTATTGCTAACGACGATGCCAATACCTGCATCTCTTTAACCCCCGATGGCAACTGGGTTGCTGTTGGCTCCGAAGATCGTACCATCCATCTTATTAATGCCCGGCAACCTACACAAATGCCCCGAATATTCGATGCCCACGACGGAAGTGTTAACCATCTGTGTTTTATACCCGGCAGAAATGCTCTTGTATCTGCGGGTTCCGATAATAAGGTTAAATACTGGGATTTGCTTGTTAACGAAAGCAGCCTGATCTTACAAGATGTTGCGGGCATAAATGATATTGACGTTACCCGGTCGGGGCAGACGCTTATTTGCGCCCTCAACAACGGCCGGGTGGTTGAGTGGAATGTTAATACCCGAAAATCTCAGGTGATATTTACCCATAACGCCCCTGTTATGAGTGTCGCATACGATTTTGAGGGCGAAAAAATTGCATTGGGCGATAGAAATGGAAAAATTCTGATAATCGGTACATCGGGCAGATTGTTAAAAACCCTTCCTGGGCATAGTTCACGTACACTCGAACTTGTTTTCAGCCCCGATAACCGCATGCTTGCCTCATCTGGCCTCGATGGCGTTATTCGTATCTGGAACACTGCAAACTGGAACGATATGCCCCTCGAAATTAAAGATCAGGAGGCATGGGTTAAAGCTATGTCGTTTACCCCCGATGCCAATAGTTTAGTTGCTGCGGGAAGCTCCGACAGCCAGGTTTATATCTGGCCTGTTAAAGCTGCCAATATTGCCCATGAAATATGCAGTTATTTAAAAAGGCAGCTTACCCAACAAGAGTGGAATGCATACATTGGCAACGATGTGCCCTACAGAGAGGTTTGCAAATAAAGTAGCATTTGCTTGTACCAGAAAAGAAATCTGGCTGCGGTGCTTATTCTTTATCAGTGGTTATTTCGGCATTTTCTTGCTGTAGCATTCCCATTTCGTCGAGCGAAAAAATCTTGCCCATATCCAGCAACATAACAAATTCGTTGTTAACACTTGCCATACCGGTAATAAATTCCGATTTATAACTTGTGCCCAGCGATGGGGCGGCCTCAATCTGCTTGTTGTCGAGATCAAGCACCTCAAGCACCTGATCAACAATAAACCCTACATGCACTAATTCGTTGTTCCACTCTAAATCCATTACAATAATGCAGGTATTTGTGGTATATTCCTTTTCTTCCATATTAAACTTCAGCCGTGCATCAACTACGGGAAGAACTATTCCGCGCAGGTTTATAACACCTTTCAGATATTTGGGGGCTTTTGGGATACTGGTAATTTTTGTCATTTCCAGAATATTCAGCACATCATTTACATGAACGGCAAAAACTTCATCACCAATTTTGAACGACAGGTATGATCCGGCTTTATTATTATCTGCTGCCATTTTTTTATTTTTTATGGTTTACTTTAAATATACGAAAATTATGTGTTGCAGGCAATGGTTTTTTTATTGCCCAATAAAATAATGATACTACAGTAATTGTTCTATTTTTGCAGCATAAAAAAATACGCAATGGATCAGGTTTGGTTTTATTCTGTTGCAAGCATTTTGCTTGTAAGTTTGGTTTCGCTCACCGGTATTATTTTTTTGGCTATGAAAGCCAGTTTTTTCGAAAGAATTCAAAGCCTTCTTATAGCCTTTGCCATCGGGAGCCTGTTGGGCGGCGCTGTTTTGCACCTTATACCCGAATCGTTGCATTCGCACCACCAAAGCAATATTTCGCCGCTGTTGGTGCTGGCAAGTATCCTGGCCTTTTTTGTGCTCGAAAAGTATTTTCATGTTAAACGCCATTACCACCCTGCAGGGAAACCGCTAAAATCGTTTGGCCCCTTAAACCTGGTTGCCGATGGCATGCACAATTTTCTCGATGGCATTCTAATTGCTGCAGCATATAATATAGATATACACACAGGGATTATTGCAACAATTGCAATTGTTGCCCATGAAATACCCCAGGAAATTGGCGATTTTGCTGTGCTTGTGCAGGCAGGCTATACCAAAAAAAAGGCATTGTTGTTTAATCTTTTATCGGCATCGTTTGCTTTTATTGGGGGAGTGCTGTTCCTGGCTTTTCCATACCTGGGCGAAACTTTTTCGGTTTATGTGCTGCCGCTTGCAGCTGGTGGATTTATTTATATTGCCCTGGCCGATTTGATACCCGAACTTAACGTGCCCCAATCGTGGAGAAAGGCCTTTGCCCAGGTTGTTTCGGTAATGCTTGGGCTGCTTTTAATGTGGTTGTTGCTCGATAACCATTCGCTGCACCATTGACAGTTTTTTTTCTAGCACAGATTTTGACATATTGCCCGTGTACAGTTATATCAGTATATCTGGTAAATAATGGGTTATTAATGTTTAAATATTGTCATAATGTCAGTGATTGAACCAAAAAGTATAGCGGCAAAGCAACTGAAAATTGTAAGTTTAATACTGAAAAATCAATTGGGCATTGCCTTTAAAGAGCTTGGGGAATTGGCCTACTCATCGCGGCAGGGCAATTTAATTTCGGGGCTCGAAAACCTTGAACAAACTTATAAAAGCGTATTAAAATATTCTTTTGGTTATGCAAAAGACCCTGAAAGAAATAAAATATTTTCGTCGATTAAGCGCCAGCTTATTGAACTTACCGACGATATTTCGGCCCATATTATTGAATCGTCCGATGAGTGGTTAATCTTGCAGCGCAGGGGCAATTACAGTTTCTCAGGGCTGAGTGAACAGGAAAAGTTGTCGTTAATAGATGAGATGGCTATTGAAAAGGAATTTAACGACCTGCTTACCGAAACAAATACCCCTTCGGAAAATAGTGCCAAAGAAAACAGTTACTCTGAGCTGCTTTCCGGTTTTTTTAACCTGTTTTGGCTAACCAATAACTACAGCAGCCAGGAGAAATTACTGGCTGGCCGCTTTTTTCAGTCTGCACAAATACCCTGGTTCGACAAGTCTGTTATAGTAAGTGCAATAACCTTATCAGGTCTTCGACATTTCGATCAGTTGAAAACCGATATTTTGTTTTCGGTGTATTCAAATTCTGAAAACCAGGTCAAACAAAGGGCTTTGTTGGGTCTGGTGCTTATTCTTATTATGTATGATACCCGGCTGGGGCTGTATGAAGAGGTTATTAACCGGATAAAAGCACTGGAGGCCCCGGAAATTTTTGAACGACAGGTTGAACAAATAGTATTGCAGTTGATACGGGCAAATGAAACCGAGAAGGTAACTGCAAAGGTTCAAAACGAAATAATACCCGAGGTAATGAAGCTCAGGCCCGAAATTGAGGAAAAACTGCGTCTCGATGAGTTATTGTCGGATAAAACACAAGAAGATAAGAACCCCGACTGGGAAAAATTCTTCGGCGATACACCAAACGTTTACAAAAAACTTGAAGAGTTCTCGAACCTGCAAATGGATGGTTCCGATGTTTTTATGGGCGCTTTTTCGATGTTGAAACGCTTTGGGTTTTTCGACAAGCTCTCGAACTGGTTCCTGCCATTCTATAAAGAACACCCCGAGATACAAAAATCGGTGAAAGGGGTTGCAAAAGGCAATTTCGACTGGGGCACTTTTTTCGATGGTATAGAGCAGGCCCCTGTATTATGCAATTCCGACAAATATTCCTTTGCTTTTAACCTGGGCTTTATGCCCGATATGCAGAAAACCATGATGCTGGAGTTTTTCAATGCCGAGCTCCAGCAAATGAAAGAAGTTTCAATATCAGATAACAAACACAATTCCACGGCTGTCGATAAGGTAATTTTTGCCCAGTATATGCAAGACCTTTACCGGTTCTTTAAGTTGCACCCGAGAAAGGGTTCGTTTATCGATATTTTTGGCCGTAACAACGAGGCTATATATGCGGGTTTTGTTTCCAGGGTATTGCCAGAAAAAAAATTGAGGCATATTGCTGAGTTTTATTTTCAGAAAGACTACTTCAAAGAAGCCATAGATATTTTTACTGGGTTGACAAATGAGCTACAGTCTTTTGAGTTACTTGAAAAAACGGGGTTTTGCTACCAGAAACTTGGCAATTATGAAAAGGCTATCGAGTTTTATAAAAAAGCCGAGATTTTAGATGCCGGGCGCAACTGGTTATTGTTAAAACTTGGTTTTTGTTATCGAAATACCGGTCAGTTCGACAAGGCTGTCGAGTATTATAAAAGAATTGAGGCACTGGAGCCCGATAACCTTGAAGTACAGGCTTTTCTTGGCCAGTTATATATCGACAAGGAAGACTACGAAACTGCACTTAAATATTATTTTAAGGTTGAATACCTGAAACCCGATCTTGTAAAAGTTCAAAGACCTATTGCCTGGTGCAGTTTCAGCCTTAAAAAAACCGAACAGGCTTTGCGCTATTTTATTAAGGTGGCCGAAACCGACGGGAAAAGGGTCGATTATTTAAACCTGGGCCATTGTTACTGGTCTATGGGGAATTTAACAGCGGCTATAGACAGTTACCGTATGGCATTGAAGCTATCGGGCAACAACATAAACTGGTTCACAAATGCAATGTATAAAGATGCTATATATCTTAACAGTTACCAAATTGAAGGCCTTGATGTTGCGCTTATGGTTGATTATCTGACATGGGAGCCTGTATAGTGAGGCTTTTTGCAGCCCAAAAATTTATACATTAAATTAATCATTGGTGCCCGGTGATATATATCACCTGCTATTGTTTCGTCCCATGCCCCCCTTTTGTCTAATTTAGATCAGAACCAAAAAAATCCGAAATACCATGCTGGATCACCAAAAATTTGTACTTGATCAACTTGCTTTTGACAAAGAGCTGTTCAGAAAAGAAATTGTTAAATCTTTCAAATGGCTCAAGTCATACGAAATTCTTCAACTGCACCATTGGTTGAAAGAAAAATACTATAGGACGCATGGCGATATCATAAACGAAATTTTTCAATATATCGCAGCGTAGGTTATTCCCGGTTTGTACCTGTGTTGTTTGGTTTTTTTTGATAGAGCTTAGGTGCAAACCGGGTTTTTTATTGTCTGAAAAGTTGTAAGGCCTCCCTGACAAACATGCCCGGCTCAATTGTTCCATCTATCCAATGAATTATAGTACCTTCCCTTTCCATTTTTCTGAACCATGTCATTTGCCGCTTGGCAAACTGGTGTATGGCAACATTTAACTGTTCAACCATACTGTTGTACGTTAAACGGCCTGTTAGATATAAAGTAATGTACTTATATTCGAGCCCGTAGTAGATTAAGTCTTCAGGCTCAATGCCCATCGACAGAAGGTTTTTAACTTCTTCAATCATTCCTTCGCTTAGACGTTTGAGCAAACGTCGGGTAATTTTTTCGCGCCTTGTTTCCCTGTCAATGGATACACCAATATACAGGGGCAGAATTTGCGGAAGTTCGTTTTTGTCCCGGGGGTTGTTTAAATAATATTCTTCTATTTCAATGGCCCTTATGGCCCTTTTTATGGTGTCGGTATCGGTTTTGTTATGCAGTTTTCTGTATGTCGATAGCACCTGTTCCAGTTCATGTAGCCCTTTATTTTTTAAACTATCGCGCAAGGCCTGGTTTACGGGTACCGAAATAAGCTTGTACCCTTTTGTTACGGCTTCGATATACATGCCTGTTCCACCACATAAAATGGGGGTATTTCCCCGCTGTTTAATTTCCGGGAATACCCTAAAGAAGTCTTTCTGGAATTCATAAACATTGTATTTATAACCCGGTTCATGAATGTCAGTTAGGTGAAAGGGTACTGCTTTGCCGTTAACAATATAATCATCGTAATCTTTTCCGGTGCCAATGTCCATTTTCTTATACACCTGACGCGAATCGGCGCTAATTATTTCACCGCCAATGGCGTCAGCCAGCGTCGAAGCGAGCTTTGTTTTGCCCGATGCGGTAGGCCCCAGTATTACAATAAGGTTATAATTTTCGGTATTGCCCATAGTAACATTGTTATTCCGCAAAAATAAATTTACTTTGCAGTTCTTTGGAAGCAAAAGGCGAAGATGGCTAATAAAATTGAAATCCGTAACAAAAAAGCGTCGTTCGATTACGAGTTTATCGAACGGTTTACTGCCGGCATTATTCTTTCCGGCACCGAAGTTAAGAGCCTAAGGCTTGGCAAAGCTAGCCTTGTTGATGCTTTTTGTGCTTTTAAGGATGGTGAGTTGTGGATACGTAACATGCATATTTCGGAATATGCCAATCGCGGTTATATGAACCACGATCCCTTACAGGAACGTAAATTGTTGCTAAACCGGGTAGAGCTTAAAAAGCTTGAACGCAAGGTAAAAGAGCGTGGTTATACTATTGTGGCCACACGAATGTATTTTGCTGCTTCGGGTTATGCAAAGGTTGATATAGCCCTGGCCAGGGGAAAGAAAGAATTCGATAAGCGCGAAGATATTAAGAAGCGCGACACAATGCGCAACGACAGCAGGCTAAGGAAACTTTAAGTTGCTATTGTAAAAAGAAAAATTCGTTGAGTTCGTATATATCATCGGTTGAGAGTTCCGATTCAAAATCGAAAAACCGGTCAATTGCCCCCATCATTTCGTCGAACGAAATATTACCATCGGTATTGGAATCGATTTTCTGGAATTTTTGAGGGATAGTTTTACCGGAGGCTCTTTTATAACCAGCATACGACGAGGGGGTACGTATATAAGCAGCAATGTCTTTTCGGGCTACTGCATTTGTTTGGTCGAGCAGGGCAATAACCTGGTCATCGGTAAGTTCTACGCCCTGGTTGTCAACCATTGCCCCATAGCGCGAGTTGGGTTCATCATCGAGGTAATCAGGTATGTTGTCAAGGTCGCTGTCGATGGGGCACCCCAGCGTATCGGTTTCAACCCCGAAAGGCGTATTCGGGCAATTGTCCCAACCATCGAAATAACCATCGGCATCTTCATCGCCCATAAGGGTGGGATCCCATTCAACATCGGCAAACATTTTTTCCCATTTAATGGTTTTATCGCTTGAGAACAAGTCCAGGTGGAGCGACACATAGGAATACATAAAATTGTCCATTTGTTTGTTGCCAATAACACCACGGGTATTTTTTGAGCTTACATGATCGATATTGTCGGTAAAAACAAAGTGGTACGCTGCACCAACCCTGAACAAGACACGGTCTGAAATCCAAAAATCGATGCCGGCATCAATTGGCACGCCAAACGAATATTGAGGGTAATTTCCAACTCCCCAGTCGTTTTCCCTCAGGCCGGTTTCGTATGTATAATCGCGTTTTATAATGGCTGAACCGGCGGAGCCTTCGGGCAGGTTTCTGATAGAACCATCGGGCCAATAATGGTAGCGTACATTTTCATAGCCGAAACTGTCGGTTTTCGACTCAAAAGTAAAAGTTTCGAGGCCAACGCTGATAAAGGGGTGAACTTTTCTGTAGGTTTTATATAAATTATCGAAATCGTAGTTAAGGTTAATACCAAAAAGCAGCAAATCGGATTTAAAATTTAGGTTTCTGTTTAAGTTTGTGGTTGAACGTTCGTTTCCGGAAAGGCTCCCGGTAAGGAAGAAGAAATTTGCCCTGATATAGTGGTTGTTATCGAGAAATGTGGATACATTAACCTTATAGCCCGGTGTGCCATTGAAAGGGGTAAGGCTGGGGTTTTTAACATCGCCCATGAAATTGAAGACCCCATAGCCTACACCAATTACCGGCTTATATACCGGGTTCCAGTTTTCAACTTCGCCATAAAGTTGTTTTTCAATGTCATCGACCTGGCTAAATACCGGTATTACCGTTAAGCACAGGGCAAAAACAACGAGCAGATATTTTAAGCGGATTTGTAGCATATTCCTTTATACGTCGGGCAGTTGGATTAAAGTTACTATTGGTACCACTTTTGATTTGCCACCATAAGCGCTTCCTGCACTGTTATGCGTACGCCATCGTTATAGGCTGCTACAAAAGCATCGCCGATAACAGTTGTGTTCCATATATGTACGCGGTAATCGCGGGCTTCTTTGTACTCGGTAAACGAACCTATTGAGTATTTGTTCCACCCTTCATGAATTTCGACCCTTACCTCTTTATCGAGTTTATATTTTCTGAAATATCGTTTCACATTCACCGGATCGTGCCCTGCGGCAAGTTGTACCCTGTAATATATGCCATGTTCTGGTTCAAGCAGGAATTTATTGTTAACCCTGGGTTTTATAATTTTTTCCTTCACCGGTACATCGGTTTTTATTTCTTTTTCGGTAATATCGGCCTTTGCAATGGGCGTTTCTACAAGGTGTTCCGATGCAATGTTTGCCAAAAGGTTGTTCAGATCATCGTGTGTTTTTACCTGTGCAATGTCTTGCGATGTTTGTCTAATGTCGATACTTATGGTTTTATCGGCTTCGAGATAAGAAAACTTGCCTTTTAATGGGGGCAAAGGCTTTGAACCGTTTTCCGGTAAAAGTTTATAGCTTACAATAAAAAAGGAGGTTGCCGGCAGGTTCATCCATAAGTATTTTGCTGTATGGTTTTTATAGGTAAAAATGGCATCACCTTCCTTGATTATTTCGGCTTTATAACCGTTTGGCACAGTTTCTTCGATTTTGGCAAATTTTTCTTTACGTTCTTTGCTCACCAGCAAATTTACAATATACCCGCTTCCATCGGGCAGCAGCTGAGGCTGTTGGCGCACACAGGCTATCTGGGGGCTGGCGGTTGCGGGGGCAACATAAGGCACAACCATTCGTTCGTAGTCGGCAATATCAACAATTAACGAAGGATCGATGTCGGGCGAAGGCAAAATAATTACCGGGTTGCTGGAAACATCCACCGAGCGCCTTTCGTTTTCGGCTATGTACGAGAATTTGCCATTGATATTAAATGTGCCCTTTAGCCTCGGATCGACCTTAATGGTATATGAAACAGTAAAGGTTGGGTTTTCGGGCAGGCGCAACCAAATAAAACGGGCACGCTTATCCTCAAAATTAAAGTCGGCATTTGATGTGGTTATCGGGCTGGCAGTTAAACCGGCTGGCAGGTTTTGCAGCAGGCGCGAGAACGACTCAAGATCCCCTTTATTAATAGTAAGTTTAACCTCGAATTCGTTTCCTGCAACCACTTCCGAAGGGGCTTCGACCAATACAGAAACATCGCCTTGCAGCGATATTTTAAGTACCAGTGCCAGCAAAATATTTACCAACGGTGCAAATAGTCTAATCATCAGCCCTTTGTGTTATTGCAAACTAAATGTAACAATTTCTGTCATACACAAAAAATAGTGCTTCTATAAATCGATATGTAAAAATAGTTTAAAATACTGAAAATTAGACATGTAAAATTGTTAATTACTTTTTTTGCAAGAAGTATTTTAAATTGAAAAAACAGACCGAAGCTCTTAGAAGTTTGGGCTGAGAAGATATTTTGAATAGAACCTGTCAATTTGTTCAACAGCTTCTTCAGCGGTATCTACAAGGGTAAAGAGGTCTAAATCTTCTGAGCTGATATTTTTTTCTTGTTCGAGCATAACATTTTTAATCCAATCTACAAGGCCCTGCCAGTAATCTTTACCTGCCAGTATTATCGGGAAACGGCCAATTTTCTCGGTTTGTATAAGGGTAAGTGCTTCGAACAATTCATCGAAAGTGCCAAATCCACCAGGAAGCACTATAAATCCCTGGGCATATTTCATAAACATAACCTTGCGCACGAAAAAATGGTCGAATGTAATTAGCTTATCGTTGTCGATGAAATAGTTGGGTTCCTGTTCAAAAGGCAGGTCGATATTAATACCTACCGAACGCCCTTTGCCCCTTTTAGCGCCAAGATTACCAGCTTCCATTATGCCAGGGCCCCCGCCTGTTATTACGCCATATCCATGTTGAGTGAGCTGATATGCAATTTCTTCGGCAAGTTTATAATATTTCGAACCTGGCTCGGTGCGGGCAGAACCAAATATTGAAACACAGGGGCCAATTCGGCCAAGCTTTTCAAAACCTTCTACAAATTCCGACATTATTTTGAAAATCTTCCAGCTATCGGAAGTTTTAATTTCGTTCCAGTCTTTTCTCTTAAACGCTAACCGTATTTTCTCTTCGTTTTTTGAATTGTCCATAATGAGTAATTTTTCAACCGGCGAATATAAAACTATCTTCTCGAATTCATAATATTTTTTTTGACATAAACTTTTTACAGCAAACTCTGGTTTGGGGCAGCAATTTTACAGTCAAAATGGTGTAAAATTCAGCTTTTATTATAATTATTCGGGCCGGCAGGTATTAGTTCTTCCTTTAAATACCTGGCGGTAAAACTTTCGTTGTTCATACATACCTGTTCCGGGGTACCTTCGCACAAAATTTCGCCACCTCCAATTCCGCCTTCCTTGCCCAAATCAACAATATAGTCGGCTACTTTAATTACATCGAGGTTATGCTCGATAACCACTACGGTGTTTCCTTTGTCGGCCAGTTTATTCAGCACATCCAGCAATACCCTTATATCTTCGAAATGAAGCCCTGTTGTTGGTTCGTCGAGAATGTACAGGGTACGCCCGGTGTCTTTTTTCGCCAGTTCGGCAGCCAGTTTAATCCGCTGGCTTTCGCCTCCTGAAAGGGTTGTCGATGGTTGCCCGAGGGTAATGTAGCCCAAGCCTACTTTTTGAATGGTTTTTATTTTTTTTATTATTGAGGGAATACTGTCGAAAAACTCAACAGCCTGGTTAATTGTCATGTCCAGAACATCGGATATCGAACGCCCTTTATATTTTACTTCGAGGGTTTCGCGGTTGTAGCGTTTTCCTGCGCAGTCTTTACAAACCACATATACATCTGGCAGAAAATTCATTTCGATGGTTTGTACCCCGGCGCCCTGGCATGTTTCGCACCTGCCGCCCTTAACGTTAAATGAAAAGCGCCCGGGTTTATATGCCCTTATCTTGGCTTCGCGGGTTTGGGAAAATAAATTCCGTATATCGGAAAAAACACCGGTATATGTTGCAGGGTTTGAGCGTGGGGTACGTCCTATCGGGGCCTGATCGACATCAATTACCTTATCGATGTTTTCCAGGCCATCAATGCTTTTATACGGAAGGGCTTCTGCTTTTGAACGGTAAAAATGGCGGCTGAGTATGGGGTAGAGGGTTTCGTTGATTAACGACGATTTTCCACTGCCCGATACGCCTGTAATACAAACAAATTTACCCAGGGGCAGTTTAAGATCGACATTTTTGAGGTTATGGCCAGTTGCACCTTTCAGTATTATAAAATTACCGTTTCCCTCGCGCCTGTGCCTGGGTATATCAATACGTTCTTCGCCGGTAAGGTATTTTGCCGTTAGGCTTTTCGAGGCCAATATTTTTTCGGGTTTTCCGGAAAAAACAACCTCGCCCCCGTGCCTTCCTGCGTGTGGCCCTAAATCGAGCAGGTAATCGGCCGACATCATCATTTCTTTATCGTGTTCGACAACAATAATAGAATTACCGGCATTGCGCAAAGCCTTGAGGGCATTTATGAGTTTGATATTGTCGCGCTGGTGCAGGCCGATACTGGGTTCGTCTAAAATATATAATACATTAACGAGCTGTGAACCTATTTGGGTGGCCAGCCTAATTCGCTGGCTCTCGCCCCCCGAAAGGCTTCTTGAGGGCATATTAAGGGAAAGGTAGTTTAAGCCTACATCGAGCAAAAACCTTACCCTTGTGCGAAGCTCTTTTAATATTTCTACAGCTATTTTTTTTTGCCTGTCATCGAGAAAGCCTTCGACAGAGTCGAGCCATGCAGCCAGTTCTTTTATATCCATCGAAGCAAGCTCAGCGATGTTTTTATCGTGCACCTTAAAATAAAGCGATTCTTTCTTTAACCGCTGACCCTGGCATTCGGGGCAGGTTACTTTTTTCACAAACTGTAGTGCCCAGCTTTGTTCTTGTTCGCTGTTTTCGTTGTTAGCCTGCAAATTGGCAATATAGTTAATTATACCTTCGAAGCTCAGAAAATAATTCGATGATGCCCCGAGGGGGGTGTTTTCAAGCTTAAAGGATTCTTCGGATCCGTATAAAATAATGTGCAGGGCTTCTTCCGGTATTTTTTCAATGCTGTCGTCGAGGCTAAAGTTGTACTTTCTTGCTATTGACTCGAGTTGCCAGAAAATCAACGAATTTTTCCAGGGGCCTAATGGCTCTATGGCTCCTTTGCGGATGCTTTTTTTTAAGTCGGGTATAATTTTTTTTATATCAATTTCGCTTATGGTGCCTAGTCCGTTGCATCGCTGACAAGCCCCTTGTGGAGAGTTAAAGGAAAAATTGTGCGGGGCGGGTTCGTTATACGATATGCCAGTTACAGGGCACATTAACTGACGGCTGTAATACTTTTCTTCGGCCTGGCCTTTTTCTATGACCATCATAGTTCCTTTACCATGCCCCATAGCTATGTCGAGCGATTTTCGCAGACGCTTTTTTTCGGTTTCGTTGTCGTGCACTGTTAATTTGTCGATAACAATTTCGATGCTATGGTTTTTGTACCTGTCGAGCCTCAGCCCGTGGGTTATTTCGGTTATTTTTCCGTCGATTCGGGCATGAAGGAACCCTTTGCGAAGAATTTGCTCAAATAGTTCTTTATAATGGCCTTTACGGTTTTTTACCACCGGGGCCAGGAAATACACTTTTTTGTTATGGAAGTGTTTTACGATGAGTGCAAAAATTTGTTCATCGGTATATTTAACCATTTTCTCGCCCGAAATATAAGAGTATGCATACGAAGCCCTTGCGAACAACAGCCTGAGAAAATCATATATTTCAGTGGTGGTGCCCACTGTTGAACGTGGGTTTTTATTGGTAGTTTTTTGCTCAATGCTTATAACAGGGCTCAGTCCGGTAATTTTATCAACATCGGGCCTTTCCATATTGCCAAGAAATTGGCGTGCATAGGCCGATAAAGTTTCGATATACCTTCTTTGCCCTTCGGCATAGATTGTATCGAAGGCCAACGACGATTTTCCGCTCCCGCTAAGCCCGGTAATAACGGTAAGGCTGTCGCGCGGGATAGAAACATCGATGTTTTTAAGATTATGTACCCGGGCCCCAAATACATGAATTGTATTGTCGTTATCCATAAATAATCACGGTTTTTTTCTGTTATTTTTGCAGGCGGGCGTTTTCATCGGGTATTTTAATAAGGTAGGTTTTGTGGCTTTTGTTCAATAGTTTGTCATCGCGAAGCCACGGGTTTAGCATTTTCAGAAATTTATAATTCGTGTTGTGCCCTTTTGCAAATTCGGCCAGGCTTGATATTTCTTCTGATGTTTCGAAATATTGATAAGGTATGGGTTTGTACCTTTTGTTAGGTGGTATTTGAAAGCCGTAATCGCCGGGGTTTTCGAAGATTATTTTAAAGGCAAGTATCCTGAAGATATATCTTGCTGTTTCATCGTTAAACAGCATATTGTAGAATTCGTTTTCATTTTGACGTTCAATTTGCCTGTCGATCCCTTTTCGCCCTACATTGTATGAGGCGGCTGCAAGTGTCCAGTTCTGGTATTTAGAAAACGACTCGTTTATATATTTACATGCAAATTCAGTTGCTTTTTCAAGATGGTACCTTTCATCAACTTCCGGGTTAATCTCCAGCCCGTAGTCTTTTCCTGTACCCTCCATTATTTGCCAGAAACCTGTTGCCCCTGCCGGCGAAACAACATTCGAAAGTCCGCTTTCGGCAACGGCCAGATATTTAAAATCGTCGGGAATGTTATTCTGTTTTAATATAGGTTCGATAACAGGGAAAAACCTGTAAGCTTTTTGCAGTAGCCAAATAGTTTGTGAATGCCAATAAACATTTACCATGAGTTCGCGTTCGAGGCTTTCCCTTACATCAAAAAAAGCAAGGGGCACTTCTTCTCTGGCAAATTCAATTTTTTCGGGCAGTTCTGGTGGCACCGCCGACAAGTTGTCTGGCATTTTTAAAGTGTCGGCAGGGCCAAAATCGGAACTTAAAAAAAGTGCTATCAACAATAAAAACGACAATACAACAGTTAACTGCCAACTGGCTTTAGAAAATGCTACCTTTAATTTCATGAATACCTCCCAAATGTTAAATATACCAATACATGCCTGCAAATTTGGCTTACCCGGCTAATAGCAGCTTTCGGGCTAATGTTGCCTGTTCCAGAAAATATACGCGCACAAACGGCAAAATTAGGGAAAATAAATCGTGAAAGCCCGTTTAGGGGAATGAAATTAAAAAAGATATTTAACCCCTGTAAACACCCCAAGTGAATATGGGTGGATATTGAGGTATTCATTGCTGGTTTGTTTTGAAAGAAAATATTTAAACTGGGGTTCGAGCGATAGGTTTATACGAGGACTGATTTCGTAAGAAAGCCCAAAGCCCAGGGTGCTGCTAAAACTAACCGGGTTAACGTTTTTTGCAGTGTGCACGGCAGCATTTGGGTCGTCGATATATGTAACATTGCTTAGTAAAATGTTTGTGCTCAGCCCACCTAAAAACTGCAAGCCTATTTTTCGGTCGATAAGTGTATATCTTGCAAGCAGGGGCAGTTCCATATATTCAAAAAACCTGGTTGCGGACACTTCCATTGGCGGTTCTTCGACATAGCTGGGGCCCCACGAAGGCGACAGGGGGCTAATTGGTGAGGCATCGATGTTGTTTGAGTTTTTTTCGGTGCTGCCTGTATTGGTTTTGGGTACGAATTCAACCGATGAGTTAGGGAACCGGTATGTTATGCTGGTTGCTTCAATTGTTGCTGAAAATTCTTCTCGTGAGTAATTTTCGAAAAAGGCGCCGCTAACAGTAGCCCGAGCTACTTGTTCAACACCTATTTTTGAGTAATAAATACCCGATTGAATCGACAGTTTCCGGCCGGGCCTCATTTCAATATTGATTCCTCCGGCATAGGCTATAACACTTGATTCGGTGTTGTTAACAGCTGCAATTTTTGCTGCATCTATCGATTCCGAGGCAATGGTGCGGTAAGAATATTGCGGGCCAGCCTGTCCGCCAATCAGCCAGCGTATCTTGCTTTTTTCTTCCTGATATTCGTCAAAAGGCAATGGTATGCTATGTTGTTCGGCAAGCAGGGGTTGCTGTTGTATGGTATCGACAACAGGAACCAGGTTATTTTCATTTACCGCTTCGGCGTATTTTACCGGGTAGGCGGGTTGTTTGTCAACCTGGCTTTCGGTATGTATAGGCTGTGTTTCGGGCAAATTATCCGGAGGATCTGGCAAAGCCGGTTTTTTATTGTTTTTTGCTGACACAACAGAATTTTGTGAAAGTGTGTTTTTACTGTTGCTTTTGGGCACTGCTATTTCTAAAGTGGACTGTTGTGTTATTTTTACAGGTAGTGGCTGGCTTGAAATTATTTTTACAGTGCTAGCCGTATCGGATCCTGCCAATGCATAACCTGTATTTTTGTCGGGCGATGAAAGTTTTAATACCAGTGTCGCGGTAGAAACAACAATAGCTATGCCTGCTGCAACTTTCCAGAATAAGGGGAGTATTAATTTTTTTCGCTTTTGTGGGATGTTAATTGCTATTTTTCCCCACATATCGACAGGCAATTCGGGCGAATAGTCTTTTAATTCGTCGCGAAAAAACTGATCCATATTTTCACGCTGTTCTTCCATTTTTTACATTCCAACTTTAACAGAAGCACTATATAGTTGTCTTACTTTATCCTGTAAAATCATGCGGGCCCTTGACAGGTTTGATTTTGAAGTACCCTCGTTAATTCCGAGGAGTTCTGCAATTTCTTTGTGTGAATAACCTTCTATGGCATACATGTTAAACACAACACGGTATTTTGGCGAAAGTTCCTGTATAAGTGCCACAAGCTCTTCGGCTGTTATATTACTGGTAATGTGTTCATAACTGTCTTCTTTAATATCGCGCCATCCGTCTTGTATATTTATAACCTTATATTGGTTACGAAACCTTTCGAGCGCCGTATTTACAAAAATCCTACGCATCCAACCTTCAAAAGAACCTTTAAATTCAAACTGGCCAATTTTACCGAAAATTTTCAGAAAGCCGTCGTGTAGTATGTCTTGAGCTTCGGAATGGTTTCCACCATATCGCAAGCACACGCCATACATTTTCTTTCCAAAAAGATCATAAAGCTCTTTTTGGGCGCGGCTGTCCGATTGCTGGCACCTCTTTATTATATTGTCAAGCTGGTTGTTCAAGTCCCGAACGTTGTTTCTCAAAGTTACGACAATCTTTCCTGTTTTGTTCAAATCTGTCGTTAATTAGTAAACTGTTGTACTAGATGCAAACCTCACAGGAAAGGTTGCGTTAATTTTTTTTTTTTTTGAAGGCAACTTTTTCATAATGGGGTGCATCTGATAGAAAAACTAAAATAATATAATTATGAAAACACTTCTTTACCTCTTAGTAAGCGCAATGTTTTTTGTATGCTTTTCATGCGAAAAAGACGTGACTGGTACCCACATGCCCGATCTTTCGGTAGAACCGGTTTACCTCGAACCCTCATATTTTGGCAAATGTTTTGGAGGCTTGATAGTGAATGATACGGCTGGCATAATTATACGTTCGGACAAACAGTACCAGGCATTGGGCGACTCCTGCCGTATGCTTTGGTTGTCGAGCGTAATGTGCGATACGGCTACTTTGCCTGAAATCGATTTTAGAAAGTATTCTTTAATCGGGAAATATACTTCGGGCAGCGGGTGTTCTGTAACAAAAGCATATTCTTTGCATGCCGACACAATTAATAAAACTTATGTTTATTCTATTCACCGCCATTACGAAGGCACCTGCGAAATGATACATTCCGACATGAACTGGGCCCTTGTTCCGGCAATACCACAGGATTACAGGGTAGTATTCATCGTATTAAGGGAATAAAAACACAAACTTCGTGAATTTGTTTATTCCACCAAAAACAGGTATGTTTTTCGGACTGAGAACAAGTCTATAATCAGGAAATAAAGGCCGGTATTAAGTTCTTCAATATTTATACTTGTATGGATATCAGATAAATAGCCATTTAAAAGCTGAATTCCCATTAAGTTGAAAATAAAGTAATTAGCCTTGCCGTATGAAAAAAGGGATACATTGAGTAAGTTTTTGGCCGGATTTGGGAAAACACGGGCATTTTCCAACGCATTTTGCGCCTGGCCAGATGCCTCAATTTCCCTTATCGGGCGGCCACTCCAGGGGCAATAGCGTCCAATGTTGCCGATCCAGTAAGCTGTATCGGCATCAAGGTCGGAATACGGGCAACCATCGCAAACTTCAATGGCCATTTCTGCCAGTTCCCAATCGCCAGGTGTAAAATGCCATTTAAACCAGTGGCCGGCATTTCGGTTATGGCCGCCATGTCCTCGGCTAATTGTACCGTTTATAAACTTTCGTTCTTCAAAGGGTTTTTTCAGTTCCAGAAGTAGATCGCCAATAACCCCTTCGTTTGAGGTAGCTGCAATAAAAGATGTATCCTGCCAGTTTCCATGCCCGCATTCGGTTTTAAATTCAAAATACCTCAGTGTTTGAGAAAAAGACGACAAATTAAAAGCTGCAATGCTAATTCCGACGAGAATTATTTTTTTCATAGTGTTTTGTTTTTAACACTATACTGATGCAAATTGCCGGTTTATGGGTTGCGCCGCTTTTTTTATTTTAACAAATATTTCACATATCGATTATCTATTTTAAGCTTACAAATCGTTTTCAGACCCTAATTTACGTGCCCTAAGCATTTCCCTTTTTCCGGGCGGGCCTGGCAGGCGTTCGGTTACAAAACCACATGCTTGCAGGTTGCGCCTTACTTCGCCTTTGGCACAATAGGTTACCAGAACCCCGTTGTAGGCGAGCATATTGTAAATTTTCTCAAAAACTTCCATTGTCCATAGTTCCGGCTGTACTTCGGGGGCAAAAGCATCGAAATAAACCAGGTTGTAAACATCAGAAGGGATAAAATCGTTCAGGCTGCACCGGCTTTTCAGCAGTGCAAACCCTTCCGTTATTTCTTGTTCGGCTTCCCACTGAACCTTATGCATAATATTAAAAATGACGGAAATGTCAGGGGTGCAAAGGTTCGGATAATAAAGACTTTCAAGCAGGCCGGCATCAACAGGAAAGGGCTCTATGGTGTGGTATTGTATTTTTCTGCCCCTGCCATAAATGCAAGTAAGCAAACAATTTAGACCTGTGCCAAAACCCACCTCAAAAATACGTAACCGGGGCAATGAGAATTGTTTTAACCCTGCCTCTATAAATACATGCAACGACTCTTGCACGGCCCCGTGTGAACTGTGGTAATTTTCGTTTAGCGCCGGCACATAAATTGTTGGCGAACCATCGCCGGTTACCCTAATTTCCCTTTTTAGGCCAAAAGGCTCACCGGGCATTACATTCAACCTGTTTTTGTTTGATGTTGCCAAATCGGGTCTGATGCAATACTTTAGAAAGGCAGATCGTCTTCGGTTAAAGGCGGCGCATTAAACTCAGGGGCCGAAAGGTCAACCCCGGGGCCGGCCGAAGCTTCTGAGCGGCTTGTACCTGCTGCATTCTGGTTTTCGATTTTCCATGCTTTAACATCGGTGTACCATTTTCCGTTGAACTCACGGCTTTCGAGGTCGAAAAGCACTTTAACGTTATCGCCAATGTTTACCGGGTTTTGGTCGATTTTATCGCCCCACATGTTAAAACACACTTTTCTGGGGTACTGATCTTGTGTTTCCAGAACATATTCCCGCTTACGCCATTGTCCGTTTTTTCCTGCCCCGCTTTGTTCGGGCAGCAACTGGATTATTTTGCCTTGGATTTCCATCGTTTTTGTTGGTTTGGTACAAATAAATAAAAATATTTTGCATTTGGCAAATGCCTGAGTAATGTGTAAAAATATTTTAAGTATCCAATTTTATTGGTAACCCTTTTTGGGAAATAACGTTTATGAACAAATTATGCCTGATTTTTTGTAAATTTTTTTAAAAAATGCCCGAAATTATTGTAAAACCTAAAGATGCCTTAAGTGAAAGCCGACAGGCTATTTACCAGGCTGTAGAATTGTCGCGGCGGGCGGCTGCCACAATGTGGGAAGCCATCGAGAATATCTGGGATCAAAAAGGCACAGCCCGGGAAAAAAGGTTTAAGCGGCTGCAAGCCTGGTGCTCAGGCAATAGCCCCGATATTGAAATTTTCAGGAAATACCTGGGGGTGTCGAACGGGAAATATTTACCAGGAGGGCCATTTTTAAGTTATAAGGAGTTGAAAAAGGTTCGCCGCAAGGTAGGGTGGCTAAAAAATAAGCTTCTGCAAGAAACCTTGCGGTTTAAAATACGAAATGGCGATGCTACTGCATATAACCTTTGGTTTCTGACCAGAATTGTAATTTGTCCGGCTTTTTTCGATCAAACCAAAATTGAAAAGGCCTCTACAATAATTCACGAACTAATGCACGATTACCCTATAGTTCATGGGAAAAGCATTTTCAACCTGAAGGACTATAAAAAATGCTTTTGTTGCGAAGAAGCTGTGCAATTTGCCATTGACCAACCATGTAAGGCCCGCAGGTGTGCTTATAACTACGAGTTTCTCGCACAGGAAATTATGCTGGCCCATGCAATGGAATGAGTGGGTTAAGCATTTTATTCTGCCTTTGGTTAAAGGGAAACTTGCTGCTGTTTTAGGCAACTATCCATGAGGCACATTTATAGAATTAAACATAAACCGGCACTAGGCAATTGCAAACCGGCATTGTTTATATCAGGAGGTGGCCGGGGCTCTGTGATGTTCCATTTCAATCAACATGTTGTAAGCATGTTTCATGGCATCGGGAAAATTATCGAACACATTGGCCTTTCCAACCATAAAAACTACCCTGGCCTTTTCAAGTTCGTCATAAACTTCTTTTCTTACCCCCGATAATATTACCCTGATGTGTTTTTGTTTCAGTTCTCCGATAACATCTTTAAAGTTGTGCATACCGGTTGAGTCGATAAAAGGGACATTGCGCATACGAATGATAGTAATTTTAGTGCCAAATTCGAGGTTTACCAGGGTTTCGCGGTATGCTTTTGCTGCTGCAAAGAAAAATGGGCCGTTAATTTCATAAACATTTATTCCTTTGGGCAAGTCGCGGTAATTTTCTACCAGGTCTTCGTTTTCCTGTATGGTCGATATCTTGCTCATTTTCGACATACGTTCCATGAATAGCAGGGCAGCAAGTACCAGCCCAATCTCTATGGCAATAGTAAGGTCGAACAAAACGGTCAACAGGAAAGTAGTGATAAGCACCATTACATCGTAGCGCGAGCCACGGAGTATAGAAACAAACGAACGCATTTCGCTCATATTATATGCAACTACTACCAAAATACCAGCAAGGCACGATAGGGGTATAAGTTTTGCCCATTTTCCCAGGAAAAGCATAATAAGCAAGAGCACAATAGCATGAACCATTCCGGCAACCGGGGTGCGCCCGCCGTTTTTTACGTTGGTAGCGGTGCGGGCAATGGCGCCTGTTGCCGGGATTCCGCCAAAGAACGGTGTAACAACATTTGCAATGCCCTGGGCAATAAGTTCGGTGTTTGAACGGTGGTTGCTACTAATCATTCCATCGGCAACCACGGCCGACAGCAACGATTCAATAGCGCCAAGCATGGCTATGGTAAGTGCAGGCTGAAGGTAGTTTACAAGCTGCGACCAATCGAACGCAGGCATTTGCAGGCTAATTTTGTCCGGAATTTCTCCAAAAACAGTTTCAATAGTTGCAACGGGCAGTTTTAAAATACTAACAAGGGCTGTCATTACCAGAATAGCAATTATCGAACCCGGAATTCTTTTTAATATTTTTTTTGTATAGATGGTAATTAATATTGTTGATAGGCCAATGGCAAGGGCAAAGTAGTTTATTTTATCGAAGTTATTAAAATAAGCTGCCCATTTGGGGATAAACTCTGAGGGCACATTTTGCATTTCGAGCCCGAAAATATCTTTTACCTGCGATGAGAAAATAATAAGTGCAATGCCACTGGTAAAGCCTACAATAAGCGGATAAGGAATAAATTTAAGTACGGCCCCTAAGCGAAAAAGGCCAAACAGAATTAGTATAATCCCGGCCAGAATGGTTGAAATTATCAGTCCGTCGAACCCATACTTTTCGATAATTCCGACCACAATAACAATAAATGCCCCGGTTGGGCCGCCAATTTGCACCCGGCTCCCCCCCAGGAAAGAAATAATAAAACCGGCTACAACTGCTGTAATCAGACCTTTTTCGGGCGATACACCCGAAGCAATTGCAAAAGCTATTGCCAAAGGCAGGGCCACAATGCCTACAATAATTCCAGCCAACAGGTCGCCCTGTAAATCTTGTTTTGAATAGCCTTTCTTGCGCAGAACTGCTAATAATTTAGGATAGAAAACCGCATCTTTCATTGCCATGTTTTTTAAATAGTATAAACGAAAGAAACCCGCATAGTAAAGCAGGTAGCATATTAAAATACAGAATTATAAATAAAAATGGCTGGCAACAGGTCAGCTGCCAGGCCGAAAAAGAAAGTGCGAAAGTAACAAAAAGTATAATTCGTTATCCTTTAATGCTAATCTTTTTGGAAAAGATTTGAAGCAACAACATTTTCAACATGCTGTTTAAGGCTGTCGTATGTATGGTTGACCGGGTAAACCGGCTGTAAAAATTTTACCGATACTTTACGAAAAAGCCTCGGGAACCATGAACCTACCGGCATAGCCCTGTGCGAGCCGGAAATCACCACCGGCACTACCGGCACGTTCATTTCGTGTGCCAATATGGCAAAGGTTTTCTTAAACTCTCCCAGTTGCCCGTTCGACGAACGTGTGCCCTCGGGGAATATTATAAGGTTTTTGCCGCGAGTAAGTATGGCAGCCATTTTTTGAAGCGACAGTTTTAGGTCTTTGTTTACATCCATGAGGATAATATTGTTCTTTTTAGCCAGAAATTTTTGCCAGCGGTGGCGCCAGTGTTTTTCTTTGGCATAAAAATAGGTTTTGCGCATTACGGTACGTCTTATTAAAGATGCAACAACAAAACCATCGAGAAAACTTTGGTGGTTGGCAGCAATTATACATGGCCCGTCGGGGATATTCGAAACACCTTCGGCCCTTAACCTGAAAAGTGATTTAAATATGGCCCGGTACGACCAGTTAAAAATGTTAAACGAAAAGCCGGTTTTAGGAAGGTGTATATTTACCTTTTCTTTTAAAATATTGGCCCAGTTAATGATATCGGGGGTAAGGCGTGTTTTTTTGTCGCGAATATAGCGGCCTAAATCGAGTATTGTACGGAAGGTGCCAAGTTGTTGTTCCTCAATGGTTACACCGAATGTGTTTTCGATATAAACCAAAAGGGTTATTTTAGAAAGTGAGTCGAGCGCCAAATCGTTTTCCAAAAGATCATCGGGATATACAGCAACACCAGTTTGCTCTTCAAGGAACCCCATTAAGGTTTTAAGTTCATTAAATTCTTCTGAAATTTGTTCGCGTTCTTTTTCGGGTTGGGGCGATTGTTCAGAAATTTCCTGCAGTTTGAAGCGTTGCAATTTTCCCAGACGGGTTTTTGGCAGGTCTTCTTTAAAGATAAAATGTTTCAGGATACGTTTCGACGACGATGCCTGGCTGTTATAATGTTTAATTTCGTTCCGTATAAATTCTTCGATATTATCAATTCCCTGTGCATGCAGTTTTGCAAAGTCGGGCACTATAAGTGCGCTAAGCTTATCGTTATAAATAAATACACCCGATTCTTTGATGCCTTCAAAGCTGGTTTCCAGTTTTTGTTCAATTTCAGCAGGGTTTATCTTTTTTCCGTTCGATAGTACTATAATTTCTTTTTTGCGCCCGGTGATAAACAGATTGTTGTGTTTGTCGAGATAGCCAAGATCGCCGGTGTACAGCCAGCCATCTTTTAAAATATCGGCAGTTTCTGCTTCGCGGTTGTAGTATCCCTGCATTATGTTCCTGCCGGATGCAACAATTTCGCCATCGCGAATTTCAACTTTAACACCGGGAACCGGCTGTCCGGGCGAGCCGGCAACAAACCTGCCCGGCCTTGTAAATGTGATCATGGGTGCAGCTTCGGTCATCCCATATCCTTCGAGCACATCGAAGCCCAGGGTTTTAAAATCGCGACCAACTTCAGGGTCAAGTGCAGCCCCGCCGCTGACAAGGTATTTAACTGCCCCTCCGAATTTCTGGTGTACAGTTTTAAATATTATCCGCGAAAAGCGGGGCGATTGTATTTTCTTTGCCAGGGCAAACAATGCCCGTGCAGCTTTGCTCTGGTTTATTTTATCTACTACCCCTTTGCGTATCAGGCTGTATAGCCGGGGTACCCCTACAATAACCGAAACCTGGTTTTTTTGAAGGGTACGTATAATATCGTCGGCATTGAGCGAAGGGCAAATGGCTGCCGAGCCGCCAATACTTAAGGGTATGGCCATGGTGCCAAGCAGGGGCAATATGTGGTGCAATGGCAGTAATATCAGGGTGCGGTCGTTTTCGTTATATATTTTCACCCTTGTGGTAACAGCCTCAATGTTTGCGCGAATATTATCAAACGAAAGCATTACCCCTTTGGGGCTGCCAGTTGTGCCACTGGTATATATAATAACAGCAGTTTTGTTATCTGGGGCATCAATTGCAACAGAAGAAATTTCAGTTTCGACAACTTCAATTTTTTCAAACACCAATACTTTGGGCTGGTACGCTAGTGTACTTATGGCGGATTTAATTACTGGCAGTTTTTCTTCCGAGCAAAATACAATTGATGGCATGCTGTCGCCCAAAATAAAGGAAACATCGTCGGCACCCGAAAGGTAATCGATTGGAACTGGTATGTTTCCCGTGTTCCAGATAGCATAAAATGCATAAATCCATTCCAGCCTGTTTTCGGAAAAAATGGCTGCCCGTTTGCCCGATAATCCCCCAAACAGGGAAGAATAGGCCGAAACTTTCGATTCAAGCTGTGAATAGGTAATACGAACATCTTTGTATATTACCGCTATTTTTCCACTATCCCCTTTTAACATATCTCTTTAAAATAAGAATGCAAATATCTGTAATTTAAAGCAAAAAATCGTGAGTGTTTCCGGCCAATCTTTAAAATTGACCGAAAAAACCATTAAAACCTATATTTTTCTGATAAAAGCAAATCAAACACATTAAATTCGCAGGCAAAAAACAAATTTGGACTATTTATATTCGCCGCTAGGGCATAAGTCGATAAAGCCATCGGCAGTTAATGATCTTACTGCTGGTTTTGCTACCGGTTTCAGGGAGAATACCGATATAAACCTGGGAGTTGGGTATGTAAACGACAAAACCATTCCTGTTGAGGCTATTCGCAAGGCATACGATTATATCATGTGCCATCCGCAAAAATACCGCAATGCCTTGAACTATGGTAGCGCCGAAGGATCCCCAAATCTTAGGCAATCGGTTTATAACTATTATTGCAGCAACAAGCTGGGAGGGCTGTCAGAGGATGATTTCAGGGGGCGTAAAATTATTATTGGGGCAAACGGTGCTACCAGCCTGCTCGATGCCTTTTCCGATTTAATTCAACCGGGCATTGTTGTTACATCCGACCCTTTTTATTATATATATACCGAAACCCTACAGAATAAAGGGTTTACTATATTGCCTGTTGAAGAAGACAGCCAGGGCATTGTGCCTGAGAAAATTGCTGAAGCACTTGCAAATATCGATATCAGTAACCTGAGTTTTTTCTACATTGTAACTGTCAATAACCCCTCAACCATACTGCTTTCGAACTCCCGAAGGGCCGAAATTATTGAAATTGCCGCACGTTTATCGACGAAAGCCGGCAGAAAAATACCGATAATATTTGACAAGGCTTACGAAGATATTATCCATAACACCGGCTTAGAGAAACCGGTATCGGGTTTAAAGTATGATACCGAAGGCATTGCCTTTGAAATTGGCACCCTCTCGAAAATAATTGCCCCGGCATTGCGGATCGGCTATATGATCTGCCCCGACAACCAAATGGCAAAGCTTCTCGTGCAGCGTACTTCAGATATTGGCTTTAGTGCGCCCCTCATTAACCAGGAAATTGCAAGCTGGTTAATCGATAATTTTTTACAGCAGCAACGCGATATTGTTAATGCCGGTTACCAAAAAAAGGCCACCTTCATTAAAAATCTCATCAACGGGCATTTAAAGCCTTATATTGAGCGATATTCCGGTGGCGATGCCGCATTTTATTTCTACCTGACTTTGAAAAACATCCCTGTAGGCCCGGGGTCGAAGTTTTTTAAGTTTCTTTCGCGCACCACGGGCAATGCCGAAATTGATGGTTTACCGGAAAAAAAACCGCGTTTGGTGTATATACCCGGTACAATATGCAGTAAAGGGCCAAACGCTGGTTGCCAGTTACGGTTGTCTTATGGTTTTGAAGAAGAAGCTGTTTTTCGAAAAGTATTCAGCTTATTGGCTGAAGCCTGCAAATATGCTTTGGAATAAATGCCGGCAAAAAAATATTAATGAAAAACCAGGCCTATGCGAAGCGAAACCCTGTTGTAATACATGGTGCGGTTAACCGACTGAAACGACCAGTCTTTGCGCTTATACCTGAGCTCGTTATAACGATAGCCGGCAGCAACAAAAAGCGATAGTTCCTTTTTAAGCGGATACACTATTCCTGTTTCGGCATTAAACATGCCACCGCCATAGGCATTAATAACTTCGTAATAATTATCAATTATTTCAGGTTTTTCAAGAGGAACAGAATACCCCCCCGATAAGCCTGTGAAAAAAATATTGTCCGAAGCTGTTGTAAATAACAATTTTACATTGCCGCCAACCGGGGCAACCATTTCGTTGAGCATTTCGAGCCCCGTTACCATGCCAATGGCAAAATGTTTGCCGGTTCGAATATTAAACTCGTTTAAAAGGCTGAATGGCGCTGGTTTTTCATTAAGGGCAGATCCAAATACGGTTCCGACAGACAAAAAATTATATATCCCAACTTTTTTAAGTTCCAGCTCGGTTGTGTTTTGGGAAAAAACCAGATTGACAGTTAAAAAAAGCGAAATGGCGCAAAAAATTACTTTCATATATAACATTTTCCTGCAATGATGCACCGGGCATTTAATTAGTTGCGTTTGTAAAAAATTTTACTGTCGCGCAACTTTTTCTGAGCCAAACACATCTTGGAAATAAACTTAAAAATCCAAATTATGAAAACATTTTCGAAATTAATTACGGCTGTTTTGGGTGTGCTGATGTTAATTTCCTGCCAGGACAAAATTGAGGAAACTTATAAAATTAACTCACCGGTGTACATGACTTATGGCGAACTCCGCAATTCGTTTAAGGTTGCTGCCGCCGAAGATATTGTTAAGCCTGGTAAAATTTACTTTAAAGATAATTTTATTTATGTAAATGAGTACCAAAAAGGTATTCATGTTGTGGACAATGCCGACCCGGCAAACCCGCAAGTAATTAAATTTATCGAAATCCCTGGCAATGTCGATATGGCTATTCGCGGAAATATGCTGTATGCCGACAGTTATGTCGATTTGCTTACCATCGATATCAGCGATATTGAAAACATTAAAGAAGTTGACAGGGACACAAATGTTTTTCCTTATATTATTCCTGATGTTGAAGAGGGCATTGTTGAAAGTGTTAACCAATTCGAAGGGGTAGTTGTTGGTTACACGGTAACCGAAAAAACCGAAAAAGTTGAGTCGTCGGTATCGTTTCCAAGGTTTTTGCAGTGGGAAGATACAGGCTTCAGGACAAATTCATGGGCCACCGATAAGGCAATGGCAACCGGAGGGGGAAGCGAAACTGGCACCGGGGGATCTATGGCCAGGTTTACCATTTACGACAGCTACCTTTATACGGTTAGCACATGGTCGTTAAACCTTTTCGATTTACAGAATACAGCCAACCCCGTATTTATCAAGGAAATTTATGTTGGCTGGGGCATTGAAACCATTTTCCCATACGAAGACAAACTATTCCTGGGAAGCATGCAGGGCATGTACATTTACAGTGTTGAAAACCCACTGAACCCATTTCAAATTTCTCAATTCCGCCATGCTTCGGCCTGCGACCCTGTAGTTGCCGATGGCGGTTATGCATACGTGACCCTTCGCGGTGGCAACCTCTGCGGGGCTATTGAAAGCCAGTTAAATGTTATTGACATATCGAACCTTCTCGAGCCGAAATTAATTAATACCGTTTTGCTTACAGAGCCTTACGGGTTGGGCATCGACAGTTCGTTGCTGTTTATCTGCGACGGGAATGCAGGCTTGAAGATTTATAATTCTGCCGATAAAAATAAAATCGCAGAAAATTTAATTGTCCACTACCCCGATATTCATGCCTTTGATGTTATACCATTGGGCAATGTTCTGGTAATGATAGGCATTGACGGGTTGTACCAGTACGATTATTCCAGGGTAGATTCGATTTACGAGTTGAGCCATATACCAATCTATGGGAACAGGCAATAGGTAAAGTTGCGAAAGAATGGCATTTACAATACCACGGGGCAGCCAGTAAGCAAACAAAAAGGCAGCTTCGTGGTTTTTGTTGTTATATATCTGTATTTTTGCGAAAATTTATGATAAAATGAGCGAAGAGCATACCCAAATACCGCGCCTTCCACGCTGGATGAAAGTTCCTTTGCCAAAGGGGGAGAATTACTCGCGGGTGAAAAATATACTTCATCAGCAGAAACTACATACTATTTGTGTAAGCGGCAACTGTCCGAACAAGGGCGAATGCTGGAATGCCGGTACTGCAACCTTTATGATTCTTGGTGATAAATGTACGCGTAACTGTAAGTTTTGCCAGGTTTACACACAAAAACCCGACCCGGTGGATCCGGAAGAACCTTTGCGCCTGGCCGAAACCATAAAGGAACTGCAATTAAAGCATGCTGTAATTACATCGGTTTGCCGCGACGAACTTCACGATGGCGGCGCTGGTTTCTGGGCAGCCTGTATCCGCAGGGTTAAGGAACTAAACCCGGCAACAACACTGGAAGTGCTTATTCCCGATTTCCGCCGTGGCAACAATGTGGTGGACTTAATAATTAGTGAAAGACCCGAGGTAGTTTCACATAACCTCGAAACTGTTAAACGGTTAACCCCCGAAGTTCGTTCGATGGCCAGGTACGAAAACAGCCTTGCTTTGCTTGCTTATATAGCACAATCGGGGCTTGTGGCAAAAACCGGCATTATGCTGGGGCTGGGCGAAACATACGTTGAGGTTATCGAAACCATGCACGATGCCAGAAATGCCGGGGCAAAAGTTTTTACCTTGGGGCAATACCTCAGGCCTTCGCCGGCGCATTACCCGGTTAATGAATATATAAGCCCAAATGTATTTGCAAAGTTAAGGGAAGAAGGTTTAAAAATGGGGTTCAGCTATGTAGAAAGCGGCCCGCAGGTGCGTTCATCTTACCATGCCGAACTTCATGTGCGGGCATAGACCTGTAAGAAAAATACCTGCAATTATAGAAGTATATAGTAGAAACATACATTTAGACAACCTAATGCAGTGAAAAATTATTTTAATTTGTGTGAGGTTACCTTGGCCCTAAAAATCTATCTCCATTAAAATGAATCATGTGTTCGGGAAATTCCATAATCCAAACTTCAGTATCCCACGCAATCTCAGTGGTATGTTTTTTAAATTCTGAAAAGTCAGGAAATGCAGAAACATAAATTTTTCCTGCTTTACAATTTTTCATAAATTCTTCCAACTCAACAATTCGTTTCGGAGTCATCGGGCCATGTGACGTAACAGCCTCAATTAGATACAACCAATTCTTTGATTCATCATATATTACAATGTCAGGTAACTTGCTGTGTTCTGTAATCGGGATTCCAATCTTTTCAAGTGTTTCCTTATCAATGTGTAAATCCTTATTCTCTGTATCTCCTGCATAAAGCAAAATTGAACCTTGTGCAAATCGAGAAGCAAACTCTTCAACCACAGCAGCCTGAACTTCATTGTGCTTTCCTGGAGATAACATTAAAACTCTACCATCTGAAAGTTTTAACGGAACTCTTGACATTTCACGGTCTTTGCTGTATTTATCCTTTAATACTCCAATTTTAGAAGTGAAATTTTCTAATGCTTTTTTCCAATTTCTTGTTCTGTAAGATTTTACTGTTTCAAGAGCAATCTCAGAAATTGCATAATGAGCACGAGGACTGTTTACTGGTAAATCTGGAATATCAGGATTATAATCGGCAATTCCAGCTTGTACAAATTGGTGTAGAACTTGTCTCCTAAAAGTTTCTCTGGTATTTGGAGCATATTCCTTTTGATAGTTCTCAGAAATAAAATTCATTATTCCTTTGGAAACGCCATGACTTTGTCTGAAAGCTTTTGACCACTTATCATTTTCTTTGATGTTGCATAATGCAAGTAATGTGTAACCAGAAATTTCATTTTGTTGAGCATCAGGCAACCCCAACTCTCGCAAAATTACCTGTGCTTCTTGTATTTTTGACATAAGGTTTATCTAAAAGAACTTCATAAACAATTGTATCAATATCCTGCTTTTCGGGATTATTAAATTCTTTTATTTTACTACCAATTAAAATTATATCATCTAAAGGCGGCATTTTAATTTGTTTCAATTCAGTTGCTCCAACCTGAGTATTGCCATTAAAAGTCCTGAAATATGTATCAAACAAACTACTACTATAGAGTGCCGAAATTCCCCAGATTTCATTTTCAGATAAATCTCCGTTTGGACGATGTATATAGTTTAGATGGTTCTCAAATCCAACCATTTCAGTTTCAAAATTTGATGAGAAAAATGGACAACAAACCAATCTACTTTTATCATCTTTCGAACTAAATCGGCGAAGTAAAATATAGTTTTTATTTTTAAGCAGTACTTTTCTTGATTCCTCAGAATTAACAATCAGACTTGGTTT
>JAFGQZ010000099.1 GCA_016935435.1 Bacteroidales bacterium | reverse complement strand
CTACAAATTTATTATTATAAAACATATCAAAGACATTTGATGAGAAAAATATTATTATAAAAAAAACACAAAAAATAATTATAACTAACAGAAATTCATTAACTTATTGTTTGTGTTTTTAACGATATTATATTTCTTTGCAGCGAACAAATAAGGAAGAAGTATTATTATATTAATTATGGGCATTAATAGTTATTTACCGAAACAATAGGGTTTGCATACAAGAGTTTAATTAAATAAAAAATTTCTATATGAATAGCCAGCAGAAGATCAAACAGCTGATCGATAAAAGGGAACAGGCCAAGTTAGGTGGGGGCGTTAAGCGTATCGAAGCCCAGCACCAAAAAGGAAAACTAACTGCAAAGGAACGTATTGCTATTTTGCTCGACGAAGGAAGTTTCGAGGAGTACGACATGTTTGTAACCCACCGTTGTACCGATTTTGGTTTAGAGAAGGAGTCGTATATGTCCGATGGTGTAGTAACCGGTCATGGAACTATAGATGGGCGTGTGGTTTTTGTTTTCTCGCAGGATTTCACTGTATTTGGCGGTTCGCTTTCCGAAACTTTCGCCCAGAAAATATGCAAAATTATGGATCAGGCCATGAAAATAGGTGCCCCTGTAATTGGCATTAACGACAGCGGTGGTGCCCGCATACAGGAGGGAGTGAAAAGCCTTGCCGGGTACGCTGAAATATTCGAAAGAAATATACTTGCATCGGGCGTAATCCCTCAAATATCGGCAATTTTTGGCCCCTGCGCCGGTGGGGCAGTTTATAGCCCGGCATTGACCGACTTTATTCTCATGACGGAAGATACCAGCTATATGTTTGTAACAGGCCCAAAAGTTACTAAAACAGTTACCGGGGAGTCGATTTCAACCGAAGAGCTGGGTGGTGCCGAGGTACATGCTACAAAATCGGGGGTTTCGCATTTTGTGGTCGAAGACGAGGAAGAAGGCCTTATGATGATTAGAAAGCTGTTGTCGTACCTTCCGCAAAACAACCTCGAAGAACCTCCGATGACACCAACAAACGACCCTATCGACAGGCGCGAAGATGCACTGAACGATTTGGTGCCGGTTGACTCGAACAAGCCTTACGATATGCTCAACCTGATACAGCTTATAGTCGATAATGGCGAGTTCCTCGAAGTGCAGCCGAAATTTGCCCGGAACATTATTACAGCTTTTGCAAAAATGGGGGGCATGCCTGTGGGCATTGTGGCCAACCAGCCAAATTATCTTGCCGGGGTACTCGACATAAATGCCTCGCGCAAAGCAGCCCGTTTTGTAAGGTTTTGCGATGCTTTTAACATACCCCTGGTAACCCTGGTCGATGTGCCTGGTTTTCTTCCGGGTTCGGCGCAGGAATATGGCGGAATAATTATACACGGTGCAAAATTGCTTTTTGCATACGGCGAGGCCACAGTGCCAAAAGTTACCGTAACGGTGCGCAAGTCGTATGGCGGGGCCCACGATGTAATGAGCTCAAAACAGCTTAGGGGCGATATTAACTATGCATGGCCTACGGCCGAAATTGCAGTTATGGGCGCTGCAGGGGCTGTAGAAGTATTGGAAGGGCGTAAGCTGGGCGAAATTAAAGACGACAACGAAAGGGCCAGGTATATCGAAGAAAAAACAAACGAGTACAACGAAAAGTTTGCCAATCCATACCAGGCTGCCAAATATGGCTATATCGACGATGTTATTGAGCCCCGAAATACCCGTTTCAGGGTAATAAGGGCCTTGCGCACCCTGGCAACTAAAAAAGATTTGCTGCCGCCAAAAAAACATTCAAACATACCTTTATAGTTGTTTAAAAATATGATAATTAATAATATACACATCGATTCCGCAGCGGTTGACTCCGAAGCACTTATTGTTACAGTGGTAGGGTATGCTGTTGTATTTGCTGCATTAATACTGTTGTTTGTGGCTTTTTTCTCGATGCCTAAAATTTTAAACCTTAAGTTTAAGCGTAAAGGAAAATCGCAGATTGCCATGGAAGCATCGCCGGTTGTGGAAATGAGCGGAGAGGTAAATGCCGCCATTAGTATGGCGCTGCACCTGTATTTTAACCAGTACCATGACGAAGAAAGTTCGGCAATGACCATTAAGCGCGAGTCGCGGCTTTATTCACCCTGGAGCTCAAAAATTTACCAGGTACGAAACCAGTTTAACAGAATTTAAATTAGCAATCGATGAAAAAATTTAACTTTAAAATAAACGGCAACCAGTACGGAGTGGAGATAAAAAATATTGAAGGGAACATTGCCAAAATTGAGGTAAACGGCACCCCGTACGACATTGAAATTGAACAGGAGGTGAAAACTTCGAAAACACCTACCATTGTTCGAAAAGTTGTTCCAACAAAAGCAGAAGACATTGAAAAGAAGGAAGGCGGTTCGTCAACCCCGGTAAAAGCCCCCCTGCCCGGAAAAATTATGCATATTAAGGCCAAACCCGGCGATATTGTTAAAAAGGGCGATGTACTGCTGGTAATGGAGGCTATGAAAATGGAAAACAATGTTATGGCCTCGAAAGACGGTGTTGTTGAAACCGTAAAGGTTAAACCCGGCGATGCGGTTCTTGAAGGCGATGTTTTACTGGAAATGATTTGATTACATGAAACGTCCATGAGTAAATAATCATTAACTCACACACGAAAATGATTATTTACGAATGGTAAGTTCCATCTGATCATTAAAAATTAAATTATAAACAGATGAAAAGATTTGCTACAATATTTGCCATAATTGCCATACTGGCTACTTTACATTCGCTTGTAAACCAGGCCGGGGCAAACAACCCGAATGCCGATACTGTTACTGTTGCCCAGAATAGCCAGCAAAATACAGATAGCGGCGATGAAGAAGTTTCTGCATCTGTTTTCCAGGGCTTGAAAAAATTCTGGATGTATTCGGGGTTTAAAAACGCTAAAATAGGCCATATCATTATGATAATTGTGGGCCTTATTTTTATTTTCCTGGCCATTAAGTACGATTACGAACCATTATTGCTTGTACCTATTGGCACGGGCATATTAATTGGCAATATACCTTTTGTTACACTCGAAATTGGCAAAACAATGGGGCTGTTTGCGCCCGATGCCACCTCGGGGCTTAAACTAGGATTATATGAACAGGGCAGTGTGTTAAATTATCTGTATTACGGTGTAAGCCAGGGCATATATCCGCCCCTTATTTTCCTTGGTATTGGTGCAATGACCGATTTCTCGGCCCTTATATCAAACCCAAAACTTTTATTGTTGGGGGCGGCAGCCCAATTGGGCATTTTTGCCACATTCATGGGCGCCCTCTTGTTAGGTTTTTTGCCTTCAGAGGCCGGTGCCATTGGTATTATCGGCGGTGCCGACGGGCCAACGGCTATTTTTATATCATCGAAGCTTGCCCCTCATTTAATTGGCCCCATTGCTATTGCGGCCTATTCGTATATGGCGCTGGTGCCTGTAATTCAACCGCCAATAATGAGGCTGCTCACTACCAGGAAGCAAAGGCTCATTCGCATGCGCCCTTCGCGGGCAGTTTCGAAAACCGAAAAAATTCTCTTCCCGATAATTGGTTTGTTGCTTACCACTTTTATTGCCCCCAGCGCTTTGCCATTGCTCGGAATGTTGTTTTTTGGCAATATTCTTAAAGAATCTACAGTTACCAACAGGCTGGCCGAAACAGCAAGGACTTCGCTTATCGATATTGTTACCATTCTATTAGGTGTAACTGTTGGGGCATCGACCCAGGCCGATGTTTTCCTTACTTCGCAATCGATATTAATATTTGTACTGGGTGCTATATCGTTTATGGTGGCCACTGCCGGCGGGCTATTGTTTGCCCATTTTATGAACTTGTTCCTTCGAAAAGAAAATAAAATTAACCCGCTCATAGGTGCAGCAGGTGTTTCTGCCGTGCCCGACAGTGCAAGGGTAGCACAAATGATGGGGCTCAAAGAAGACCCTTCGAACCACCTGCTTATGCATGCCATGGCGCCAAATGTTGCCGGTGTAATTGGCTCGGCGGTGGCTGCTGGTATTTTACTGAGCTTTTTATTGTAGAGTTTATGGCTACATTACTTTTAAATTAACTAAAAACTTTTTGGCATAAGCTTTGTTTAAAACCGAAAATGTTTAATAATTTTAATAAGGTTTAAAACAAAAACAACATTTAACCGTTACCCTTGTTTGTTAATTCGAACTATACACTATTTATAAACTAAAATTTTTAAATGATGAAAAAACTAAATTATTTTCTTTTAGGGCTTACAGCCTTTGGTTTGGTATTCTTTAATTCTTGTGGCGAAGAAACTGTTCCGGCACCATCTATTACTATCGATAATGCATCGCCAGTAGCAGCAGTGGGCGGTTCTGTAACTTTAACCGGAGAGATTGTTGCCGAAGGCAAACTCGACGAGGTGAAATTGTACTTTGTAAGTGCAACTGCTGAAACCCAAATTGGCAGTGCATATACATCTTTTAGCAGTGGCGATATTACATCTACCGATAACTTAAACTATAATTTCAGGTTTAAAATTGAAGGGCTTACCGAATCGGGAAAAATTAAAATTGAAGCAACCGACAAAGAAAACCAAACATCGGCCAGGATGATTGATGTTACTGTTCAGGCTGCAACTGGTGGAGAAATTAGCAGCTTTACCGCTGTGCTTATAGGAGCCCAAAGCAATACAACCTATGGCAGTGCACTGGATGCCGATGCTGGCACAGTTCTTAAGTTAGCTGCTGCTGCCGATGCATCTGCTACAATTGATATTTTGTATTATTATGGTTCTACAAATAAAGCAACTTTTGTTGCCCCAGACGATGAAACTGTTACCGGTGCTTCTAGCGATTTTACCTGGACTTCAGGCTGGGCTACAAAAAACGCAACAAAATTTGGCATAAGCACAATGACTGCCACTGAATTTGATGCGATGAACGATGACACAGAATTAGCAGGTATTACTGGTTTAACTGCTTCAAAAGTTACAGATCAGGCTGTTAACGATGTAGTTGAGTTTATAACTGCTGGTGGTAAAAAAGGCGCTTTTAAAGTTTCAGCTTTAACTGCAACCAACTCTGGTACTGTTACTATTGATGTAAAAATTCAGAAATAAAATTTATTTCAAAATAAAGTAAAACCGCCCCGAAAATCCGGGGCGGTTTTTTTATTTCCGCGGTATAGCTTTAGCTTGTTGTTTCAGGAAATTATTCAAAAACCCACATTTTTGAAATTACTTTTTTATCTTTAAAAAATGCCCAATTAATTAATTTTCCCGTTTGATGCGAAAAACTGTATATTCGGGGACTAAACAAATAGTATGAACATTGCCGTAAATACCCGCCTGTTAATCGAAAACAAACTTGAAGGTTTGGGCCGCTTTGCCCACGAAACGCTTATGCGCATTGCCCGTAACCACCCCGAACACCACTTTATTTTTATTTTCGACCGAAAATATTCCGATGAATTCATTTATTCAAACAATATAACCCCGGTAATTGCCCATCCGCAAGCAAGGCACCCCCTGCTGTGGTATATGTTTTTCGAGTGGGGCGTGCCACCGGTTTTGAATAAACACAATGCCGGCTTGTTCCTCTCGCCCGACGGTTGGCTGTCGCTGAAAACTAAAGTGCCTTCGGTGCCGGTAATACACGATTTAAACTTTTTTAATAACCCCGAATGGATAGAATGGGCGCCACGAAATTATTATAATTTTTTCTTCCCGAAATTTATCAAAAAAGCTGAGCGAATTGTTACAGTTTCGAACTATTCAAAACACGATATTATAAACCGGTTCCCTATTCCCGATAATAATATCGATGTGGTTTATAATGGCACCAGCGAAGGGTTTTCTCCTATATCGGAACAGCAAAAAAAAGAAATACGAAAAAATTATACTGCCGGCGAAGAGTTCTTTTTGTTTGTGGGCCTTGTTCATCCCCGGAAAAACCTCGAACGCATAATACGGGCTTTCGACAGCTTCAAATTTTTAACCGAAAGCAGGGTGAAACTTTTAATAATTGGTTCTACAAAATACATGACTGCCGATGTGCAGAAAGCTTATCACCGTTCGCCAAACCGTGCCGATATTATTTTTACCGGCTATGTTTCTGACGCGGAACTAAAAAAGATTACCGCATCGGCGCTTGCCCTGGTTTATGCCTCGCTTTTCGAAGGTTTTGGCATACCCATACTCGAGGCCATGCATTGCGACACCCCGGTTATAACATCTTCATCGTCGTCGATGCCGGAAGTTGGCGGAAATGCTGTGGTTTATGTCGATCCTTATTCGGTGGCATCTATTTCGGAGGCCATGCGAAAGGTTTTTACCAATACCGCCTTCAGGCAGAAAATTATCGAAAAAGCCCGCGCCCAGCGTGCACATTTCAGCTGGGACAAAACAGCAGGTTTGTTGTGGGAAAGTATTGAAAAGGTAATTGCTACTGTAAAATAAGGTTTTTACTTTGATTGCATTTCCCTGGAAAGAGACTTAAGTTAAAGCAAATTGTAACCAGCTGGGGAAAATCACCCTGTAAATGCAGGTATAACTGTCCTATCGGGGCTTGAATTCTGCTGCCAGAAAACTACCTGGTTATTCTGCAAATTTGTACCCTACGCCTTTAACGGTTTTAATATATTCATCGCCGAGTTTTTCACGAAGTTTTCTCACATGTACGTCAATTGTACGGTCGCCTACAATAATATCGTTGCCCCACACAATATCAAAAATCTCATCTCGGGTAAATACGCGCCCGGGCTTTGACGAAAGAAGCACCAAAAGCTCAAATTCCTTTTTGGGGAGCACCAGTTCCTGTTTGTTTTTATAAATAACAAACCTTTCACGATCTATTACCAAATCGCCTTTCTCAATGCGTTTAGGCGAGGGTTCGGGCAAATTATCGTTCCAGTTTACCCGTTTTAACAGGGCGTTTATACGGCTTACCAATACTTTTGGCTTAACGGGTTTGGTAATATAGTCGTCGCCCCCGGCCTCAAAGCCGGCAATCTGACTGTAATCTTCGCCACGTGCTGTTAAAAATGCAATAAGTGTTTTATTTAAAGCGGGTATTTCGCGCAGCCGTTCGCAGGTTTCAATACCATCCATCTCCGGCATCATTACATCGAGCAAAATAAGGTGGGGGGCAATTTGCCGTGCAGTTTCTATTGCCTTTTTACCATTCATGGCCGTAAAAATGGCAAATCCTTCCTTTTTAAGGTTATAGCTTAAGAATTCAATAATATCAGGCTCGTCGTCAACTATCAGTAATTTATAGTCCTGATTTTCCATTGTTCATTTTTATTTAACATGAAATAATACTACGAATATAAAACATCTTTCCAGATTCATTGCATATCAAGCCTTTTTAAATATCAAGCCATTTGTTGTTAACTCCGGCTAAACACTTTCTTAACAAAAAATTAAGCAATATATAAAACTGCGAACATCGGCTTCAGTTTCAATCTGTCTAATTTTCCAGCATCAATTATAAAAATATAAATAACAGAAATTCAATTCATTCTGAAATGAAAAAAGCAAAAAATTTATTCATTGCATTGTTGCTCCTCTTATTTGTCAAAAATACTTATTCGCAAACGGGCAGCATAAAAGGAATTATTACCGACTCATTAACAGGCGAAGAACTTACCGGGGCTACCATAGTTGTTCAGGGTACTACCAAAGGCACAATTGCCGGCTTCGATGGCTCTTATATGCTCGATGGTTTAACGGAAGGGACTTATAACATTATATATGACTTCATATCGTACGATCAACAAATAGTTAAGTGCATTGTAAGGCCAGGCGAAACGGTAACCGTAAATATAGGGCTAAGTTCTGCTTCTATTGGCCTTGATGAGGTTGTTGTGAAAAAGGCACGACGCACCAGTTCCGAAATGGCCTTAATATCGGACATTAAGTCGAAGGAAGGCATTGTAAGCGGTATTTCGGCCGAACAAATTCAAAAGGGACAGGACAAAGATGCTGCCGAAATAGTAAGAAGGGTATCGGGGGTTACGATTAACAACGGCAGGTTTGTAATTGTAAGGGGCCTGAACCACAGGTACAACTCGGTACTTTTAAACGGGGTTGTTGCCCCCAGTTTTGAAACCGGTTCAAGGGCCTTCTCGCTCGATATTCTCCCAAGCAATATGATAGAGAACATGATGGTTTTTAAAAGCCCGGCCCCTGAGTTACCGGCTGATTTTGCCGGGGCTGCAATTAATATAGTTACAAAGCAAAATGCCGATAAAAACGAATTAAAGCTCTCTTATTCTGCCGGATACAAAGAAAACGCCACATTTAACCACAACTTTCTGGCTTCAGGCAATGGAAAACACCTTTGGCATGGTTTCGAAAACAGTAAACACTCTTTGCCCCAAATGGTGCCATCGACAAACGAATTTAACAGTTTATATGAATGGAAAAATTTGACAGACTACACCAGTAAAATGAACCAGGTAATCGACATCTCGAAAGGTTTCGGGAACAACTGGGCTACACGTAGCAAAGCCCCAATACCCGATCAGGGCTTTTCAACAGGCATACAGCGCAGGTTTACTCTCGGCAAGGCCAGTTTCGGCAATATTACTTCGCTGAATTACAAGTACGAAAGCAGTTTTACCGAAGCCCGGCGCACTGAATACGAAAACTACGACCAAGAAAATAAACTTATTACATACGATTTCGATTATTCCGATATCCGTTCATCGCAAACTTCTACTATAGGGCTTATCCATAATTGGATAATGATTTTTGGCAAGAGCCAGAAGATTGAGTTCAGAAATTTCTTTAATAACATGGGCGAATCGTTTTTGAGCCTCAGAAGTGGAAATTATACCTATAACTCAGAAGATGCAAAACTAATTAACCATCGTTACCGTCAGCGCTCGATTTATTCCGGTCAGCTTGCCGGGAAACACGGATTTGGCAAGGGGCCTGCAGCTGTTGATTGGACATTGGGCTATTCAACGGTGGGAAACAACGAGCCCGACAACCGCATTATAAAATATGCACGTGAAATAAACTCCAATGATCCTTATATAATGAAGGTGGATAAAGAAGTGAATGTTTTTAATGGCGGGCGCCGTTATCAAACACTTATGGAAACAACAACAAGTGCATCGGTTAACCTTATTTCCGGCTTATTTCAGAATGCAGGCAATTTACCGGTAACACTTAAGGCCGGGGCTTACTACGAAAAAAAACACCGCGATTTTAACAGCAGGCTCTTTGGAATTATTGCCCCGCGCGGCACACAGGCGCTTAATGTTAACCTGAAACTGGAACCAGACGAGCTTTTGGTTGCCGATAATTTCTTTATTGATGAAACCAACATTAACAGAACCGGTTTTGCATACAAAGATGGTTCGAGGCCCAGCGACTCGTATCAGATTAGCAATGAAATTACCGCAGCTTATCTAGGGTTAAAAATACCCCTTACAAAATTTGCCGATTTATATGGTGGCATAAGGTCGGAAAGGTTAAACCGCCTGACTTACGACTTTTACGAAGATATATCGGTGGGCGACTCAATTGATGTTAGCACTGATACGCTTAATATTTTCCCATCGGCTAACCTTACTGTTAAAATTTCGGATAAACATATCATACGCTTCTCTTATGGAAAAACTGTTAACCACCCCGAATTTAGGGAATTGTCGCCGGCGGCATACTACGACTTTGATTTGAATGCCATTGTGCACGGTAATATCGAACTAACCGATTGCTATATCGACAATTTTGATGCCCGCTATGAGTGGTATCCCAATCAGGGCGAAATGATTTCGATAGCTGGTTTTTACAAGTTTTTTTATAACCCGATAGAATTATTCCTTATACCGGCAGGCACAGGATACGATTATAAATCATTCAATACAGAGAAAGCTTATAGCAAAGGTTTGGAAATAGATGTGCGTAAGAAACTCTTGTTTTTCGAAAATGTACCGGGTCCCCTGTTTTTCTTGAAAGATCTGTCGGTGGTAGCAAATGCTTCGGTAATAGAAAGCAATATTAGCACCGAACTGCCATTTGCCCGCGAGGCGCACCGGGTTATGCAAGGCCAATCGCCCTATATTGTAAACCTTGGCGTTTATTACAATAACCCTAAATCGGGCAGCAGGCTTAACATATCTTATAATAAAACCGGAAAACGTATTGCATACGCAGGAACCCCATCAAACCCACATACCTGGGAATTGCCCAGAAATTCACTGGATATAAACCTGGTAAAGTCGCTGGGAAAACATGCAGAAATAAACTTTGGCATTAAAGACCTTCTAAATAACAATGTTAGGTTTGTTCAATATTTTGGAAATGATGAGAAGGTTGAACTTCCTACACATGAATTTAAACCAAACAGAAGGTTTGCGGCTGGTATTTCTGTAACATTCTGATAGTTTAAGGCTCCTGGTTTTTCTGTTAAAACCGAATTAATATGGGTAATACATAGTTAACACAAAACAACAGTTACAAGAACCTAAGCTTAATGTTAAAATAAAAGTAATGAAAAGCGTTTAGGGTATTTAATAATGATTTTTGTGAAGTGAAAATTCTAAAACTCAAAAAATGAAGAAAATTCTATTTTTTATTATGTTTCTGACTGTTTTTGCAACAGTCAATTCTCAATCGATCAATGATAACTTCTTTACAAGGGTCGATTATATTGGCGCTTTTGACGGCACAAACGACTGGACTGCCGGTTGGGCCGAATGGGACCCGGTAAACAAAGCCTATCCCGAGCCAACAGTAACAAAAGGGAACGGCGAGTTTTCGCGTGCTGCCGGCACACACATAACTGCAAACGAAACATGGAGCGGAACTATTAAACTCGATGGCTGGGTTTATGTCGATAACGGGGCAACACTCACCATTAACCCGGGCACAATTGTACGCGGGACCAACATGAGCGTATTGGTAATTGAGCGTGGCGGGAAAATTATGGCCGAAGG
>JAFGQZ010000098.1 GCA_016935435.1 Bacteroidales bacterium | reverse complement strand
TGAATCCCGGCAATGTACTGACCACTAAAAATAAGCTGTGACAACTGAATATTTCCAGAAAAAGCATCTTCCATCTCAATCGCCATAGGCATACCTCCGAAATCTATCTCAATTTCTTTATTAAAATATGTGGTATAGTCTAACCCGCTCTTAACTTGCGGCAAACCACTTGTTAAAGTCTCAAGGTACTTTCTTCTCGCAACCAATTCCTGATCCTTTGCATTCAGCAATGTTTTATTGTGCTGCAATGCATATTCCTGCGCCTGTTGCAGGGTAAGCACAAAAGGCTGTTCCTGTGCCCTTGCCCAGGCCCCGCACAACACCAGTGCCGCGAGCCCGATTGATTGAATCATTTTCATTTTTATCTATATTTTTATTTTTATTTTATTCTAAACTAAATGAACTAATTATTCTTTTGCAGGTATTCGATTTTTAATTCTTCAAACTTCTCCAGAAAATACCCCAACATATCAATCATACTTCGTATAAACTGTGCATTACCAGAATTCTTATCGGCTTTTAAATCGAGAGTTTCTTTCAGAAAACTTAGCGAAATGTTTAACTTTTCTTTATGTTCGTCGATAAGCGAAAACTTGTCGTGCTTTCGAATCCTGAAGTGTTTTTTACGATCGCCTGGCAAGGTTATGTATTCAATAATATTCGACATTTCTAGCATGCGGAGTGCATTGCTGGCCGACCCCTTGCTTATTTGCAGCTCTTCAACAATTTCGTCGAAAGTAAAAAGTTCTTTGTCCATTACTGTAAGTAAAGCAACAATGCGGCCTGAAATAGGCTGGAAGCCCTTCCTGTCATACATCCGGCCCATTGTTTCAACAAGCTCTTTTTGTCGTTTTATCCTTTCTTCCGAGGTCATATTTACATTTTTTTCGGCTGCAAATATAGTTTAGTTTATTTTTTATTAAACTAATTGAACTGTGTTTTATGTAATTTTAACAAACAAACCTAAACCAAACAACCTTACCGAAAACACAACAAAGGTAGGGTATGGCCAAAAACTGGAAATACGGAATCGGCGAAAGCCGGACTTTTTTCGGTGAACAACATCAAAGGAAATGTATCGCCTTGTATAGTACCGGACAAGCAAAAGGTTTAGTAAGCCGTAAACAAGCAGCCAGGTTGTATGAATAAAAACTGTCTAAATATTCGCATGTTTTGCTATGAGTAATTACAAAATATTATATATTTGCCACCTTAATGCAATCGTTTGCTTTTACTATAAACTAAATTATTTTATTAATTATTAACTATCTATGAAATGAATAGGTTCAAACTAATTTTATTTATTTTGGCAATCGTTTGTTTTGGTTCAGGGACTGTTATTGCCCAGCAACACACCATTACAGGCATTGTTACTTCAACAGATGGCGAAAGCCTTCCCGGTGTCAACATCCAGGTAAAAGGCTCCGTAACAGGCACTGTTACAAATGCCGATGGGGCTTACAGCATTTCCGCCGGCTCCGGCGAAATTCTGGTTTTCTCTTTTATTGGTATGGTGCCACAGGAAGTTCTGGTAGCCGATCAACAAGTTATTGATGTTATCATGCAAAACTCAACTACCGATTTGGAGGAGTTGGTTATTATTGGCTATGGCTACACCACTAAAAAAGATCTTACAGGTTCGGTTGGCACGGTTTCAGGGAAACAAATTACCGACGTGCCCATTGTGCGCACCGAGGAAGCATTGCGCGGAAGGATTTCGGGCGTACAGGTTTTCCAGAACAGCGGAAAACCTGGCGATGCCCCTACTGTTTTAATCCGCGGGCGCAATACCATAAATGCCGGATCGGGCCCCCTTTGGATAGTCGATGGCTTTCCCTTCGCTGGTTCCATTAACCCCAACGACATCGAATCGATGACTGTATTAAAAGATGCTTCTGCAACTGCTATTTATGGTTCGCGCGGGTCAAACGGGGTAATCCTTATCACAACCAGGAAAGGCAAAACCGATAAGCAATCGATTTCGCTCACTGCTAATTATGGCGTAACCGACTTGCGCCATAAAATTGAATTGCTTAATGCTCACCAGTGGAACCATATTGGAGTAGCCGACACGGTTGTTGTTGAATCGCCCGATACCGACTGGCAGGACCTGGTGTACCGCAAGGGCTCGCAACAAGACTATAACCTGAATTTCTCGAACGGTTCGGAAAAATCCAGCACCTTTGCCTCGGTAAATTACAAAGATGTTGACGGAATTGTCAAAGGTACCGGTTACCAATCGCTGAAAGTGCGTGTTAACTACGAAATGGCGCTTACCAAAAACTTTAAAATAACTAATAATTTATATGGTTCCATGTCGCGCTCCGATGAAAAAACCGGCGTGGTATCGGAAGCATTGCTTTTCCCGCCGATATACCCCGTAAAAACCGATTCGGGATGGACTTATATTTCGAGCGTGGGCGAAGGCAACCCGGTAGGAAATATCGAAGACAGGGATAACCTTTGGCGCTATTACAAAGTTTACGATCAGCTTACCGGTCAGCTTACCCTGTTCAAAAACCTAACCATAAAATCGTCGCTGTCGGGCGCTGTCGATAACCGGCACAACCAGAATTTTACAAACCGCTCAATAAGCTGGGCATATTCAGAACAGGGTTTCGCCCAGCAACAATATTCGGTAACCAGCAACTGGGCCAACGAAAACCAGGCAACCTTCAAAAAAGTATTTAACAACCATTCTGTTGCAGCAACGGCTTTCTTTACCCAGGAATTTTCGCGCGATGAAGCCTTCAATGCCAGCAACAGGCTGCTGCTAACCCAGGAATTAAAATACAACAACCTGAACCTGAACGACACAATGGCCAGGGTAGGTTCCAGCGCTTCACAGGATGCCCTTATGTCGTTTGGCGGGCGTTTCGATTACGATTATAACAGCAGGTACTATGCAACAATAACTTTCAGGCGCGAATCGAGCTCGAAATTTGCCGAAAACCACAAATGGGCAAATTTTCCGGCTATGGCGCTGGCTTGGCGTATTAACGAGGAAGCTTTTCTTAAAGATGTTGCTGTAATATCGAACATGAAACTCAGGCTCTCGTATGGTATTACCGGAACACAGGCCATAGGCAGGGGGTACACGCGCGAAAGGTACAACCTTTCGTCAACCTATGCCATTTTTAACAACGAACCCCAACAGGCGCTCAACTTAACCCGTCGCACCAACCCCGACCTTACATGGGAAACCACCCACCAGTACGATGGGGGGCTCGACATCTCATTGTTTAATAGCAGATTAGCCCTTACTACCGATTACTATTACAAAATCACAAAAGATCTTTTGTTCCTCGAAAGCATACCCGCAGCTTATGGGGGCGGGCAAAGGTATATAAACAAGGGGACAATACGCAATAAAGGGCTGGAACTTTCCCTTGATGCAAGCATTGTCGAAAACAAAGGCTTAAATTGGAAAACTAACGCCAATATAAGCTTTAACCGCAACAAGGTACTTGATTTAAAAGACACCAAAGTATATCCGCTAGGCCAGATTGCCGGCGGTTGGATAAACGACGAGACCCACTTTATGATGGAAGGTTACCCACTGGGGATTTTCAGGGGATATATTGTTGAAGGCATATTCACCGGCCAGGACGAGGTAAAAGCCCACCCCGACCAAAAAGGAATGGGAATCGAAGGAAAACCAGGCGAATATAAAATTAAGGATATCAACAACGATGGCGTGATAGACCAGAAAGATGCAACAATTATCGGAAACCCCGAACCCGATTTTATTTTTGGCCTTACCAACGAATTGTCGTATAAAAACCTGTCGTTAAATATTTTCCTGCAAGGTTCCGTTGGCAACGAAGTTTACAACATATTAAATGTTGCCCACAAAGGTGGTTTAAAACGCTATAACCGCTCTGCAGCATACCTCGATTACTGGTCGCCTGAAAATACCGAAGCATCTATTCCTGCCCCGGGGGCAATTACCACAAAATCGGTTAGCGCCTATGTCGAAGACGGTTCGTATGTGAAATTGCGCGATATCTCCCTCACCTACTCTGTGCCAAAGAAATACCTGGAAAGGCTGAATGTATCAAACCTCGGACTTTCAATTAGCGCCCAAAATTACCTTACATTTTCCCGGTACGAAGGCTACGATCCGGAAGTGAGCACCTGGGGCAGCAGCAGCACCTATCAGGGTATCGACTGGGGTACTTACCCGGCTTCAAAAAGTATCACTTTCGGCGTAAAAGTAGATTTTTAACCATTTCATGCAAACCTTTTAGATTTTAATTTAATAATGATGAAAAAACATTCTAAATACATTCTTCCTGCATTGGGGTTTTGCTGCCTGTTGTTTGGCGCTTGTGTTTCCCTTGAAGATAAAACAGAAGATGCCTTCGGACGCGAAACTGTTCTGAGCGATGACGAACTTGCTTCGAAACTGCTGAACAATGCCTATGCACCCTTTCTTGAAAACGTAAACTACTATAACAGGGCTTTTACCATGCCCCCCCTGCTTGCCAGCGACGACCACTATTTCACCCGCCCCGACTGGCCTACAAGGGCCCAGATTGATAAATTTACCTGGGACCCCACCGAGGTTATGTACAACCTGTTTTGGAATGCAGCTTACAAAAGCATTGCTTCGTGCAACACCTTTATCGATAATTATACCGATGCTTCCGATCCCGATTTTATCGACAATGTGCTGGGCCAGGCATATTTCCTCCGTGCCCTGAATTATTTTAACCTGGTGCGCTACTATGGGCGTGTTCCGAAAATTACCGACAGCAAGTTGTCGATCGAAGAATCGCAACTTATTCCGCAATCGGAGCCTGACGAAATTTATGCCCTTATTGTAGAAGATTTATTAAAAGCACAGAACCTGAAGCCAAAATGGGAAGCTGCCGACCTTGGCCGTCCAAGCAAAGCCGCTGCTATGGCGCTTTTAGGGAAAGTTTACCTTTACATGGCTTCGCCCGGAGGCTTGAACAAAACCGAATATTATGCCGAATCGGCACGTATATTTAAAGAAATTGATGTGAACCGAAATGATTTGGGTGTTGGCTTGCTGCCAAATTACCAGAGCTTGTTTTTTCGTTCGGCAGAATATAGCCAGGAAATGGTCTTTGAAATTGGCGCCAACGGCCCCGGGCTAATTCCTGTTTTAAACTGGGTAAACGGACAGGTAAGGCCCTGGATTTTTGAAGACTCGCCCCTTGGCGTAGCCGAAGGCTGGGGCTGGTATGTGGCCGAATTGGACTTATACAACAGTTACAGTAATTCGGATGCCCGCAAAGAAGTTACTTTCGAAACCATGTGGATTGTAGATCTCGACAATGGTGGCGCAGGGCCTCTTGACGATACTATTTATTATTGGGATTTGCCAAATGTTCCGGCACTTACTGCCGTTACATCCGACAATGCAAAAGTAGTACAGGATTCAACACCGCACTGCGGAAAATGGCGCTGGCCGGTTAATTGCACGCCTAACGACCCACGCGACGATATCAATGTGCCGGTAATTCGGTATGCCGACTGCCTTCTGATGCTTGCCGAGGCCGAACTTGAGGCGACCGGGACTACTGCTGCCGCATACAATGCCATTAACGAAGTACGTAACAGGGCCGGATTACCGGCTTTGGCGGGACTTTCAACAGAACAGTTTAGGGATTCGCTTCGTATCGAGCGCCGGCGCGAGCTAGCTTACGAGGAATGCCACCGTTGGTTCGACATTGTACGCTGGGACATACACCGCACCCTGCCCTCGCTGGTTGCAAAAGGTGTGGGTGATAAAAAGTATTTTCCCATCCCACAGGAAGCTATTAACAAATCGGGGGGTGTGCTGGTGCAAAACCCTAACATTCCTTAATTACAACAAGTATCTAATTAGGATTTTTGTGAATACTATATATTTTAATATTATCAGAATGAACAGAAAAGTTAAACACATATTGCCGGCCATTGCGGTAGTTTGCATGGCTATAACCTCTTCGTGCAACAACGATTTGATACGAAACCCCCAAGCAAAACTCGAAATTTACACCATTAGTGCGCTGGACTCCCTTGTTGTAGCCGACTCTGTTTTTGCCAACAAAACCAGTTTGTATTTTATAAATTCGGGCCAGGCATTCTTTTCGGTTGTTTATCCAGGAAACAAAGTGTTGAAAGATTCGCTAACCAGTTCATCCGGAAATGACTCGGTTATATGGACAAGCAACTACGACTATAACTACAGGAACAAACCCGGCCATTACGATCCAAAAGGAAAACGGGCAGTAAAAGGCATTACCTTAGAATACATGGGGAAATACAATGCTTTTATTAATGCCGAAGGGTTTACTTTTTCCAAAGCTGGCACATACACCATTGTTTTAGAAGCAATAAACACCAATGAGAGCGGCGACACCCGCACTGTTACCGATACTAAAACTATAAAGGTTTACTAGCAGAAAACGTTTTTTTTATTGGCAAAATAAAGCCTTGCCGGCAAGCATGTTCCGGCAAGGCTATTTTTTTATTACGGGAACTATAATTTTCCCGGCATCTGCAGAAATATCATAAATACCTTTTTCCTGGTTAAAGTTAAAAGAAAGCGGTACAATACGGGTGCGCCGGGGCGAAACCTGGTCGTTGGAGAAATGTACGTGGTACACATAATACAGCCTTTCGCCGGGGCCTTCAAAAATATCGCCATGCCCCGAGCCGTTTTCACCAACAATTAAACGGTGAATTACCGGGTTGGACGGGTGCTTTTCCCAAGGGCCCATCGGTGAGTCTGATGTGGCATAGCCCATTGCATAGTCGATATTCATAAAATGATTTGCAGAATAAAACATGTAATATTTCCCTTTCAATTTAATAACCGTTGGACCTTCCATAATCGGATCTGAAGGGTAATTTGGAGTAGTTTCCCAGGCCTCGGTGTTTATAAAGCAACGTGCTAAAGTTGACGGGACAATTTTGCGGGTATGAATATCGAATTCGGCAACCCATAAAAAATTGCCCCTGTTAAAGCGAACGTGGTAGAAATAATATTTACCGTCGTCGTCGCGAAAGAGGTACGAATCGATGTTTTTTTCTGAGCCATCGACAGGTTCAACCATATCCTGGGTATAAGAGCCCGTTAGATTTTCTGATTTGGCAATTACTGTTTGCTCATTGGCTGTGTAGGTAAGGTAATACAAGCTGTCGGTTTTAAAAATCTGTGGCGCCCAAAAACCGTTATCGCCATAGCTTCGTGTTCCTTTTTCTAGAATCATTTGTTGTTGCGAGCCATCGGGTACCGACCATTCCTTTAGGTTTTCCGATTGCAGCACTGCAAAACCTAGTGTTTGGCTGTTTTGTGTGCCGGTGAGGTAGTACCGGCCATTTTCATAAAAAACAGTCGGGTCGGCAAAAAATATCTCGCTTACAGAAACATTTTCCTGGGCTTTACAGATTAAAAAAAAAGACTGCAGGACAGTAAAAAATAAAATTCGCTTCATTTGTAGCTATATTTAAAGGTTTTCACAACAGACAATTTTAACATAACAGACATATTGGTGCTTTATCATTTACATTTAAACATTTACGGTTAAAATCAATCTTACTGCAAATATTTAGGGTATTTGCAATTTATATTAATAATCTTTAAAATTCTAAATGCAATCGTTTGCTTTTTTTGGCAAAATATTTTAAATTGTGCCCTTCAAAAAAATGCTTTCCCCGCAGGGTACTTTAGAATTGTAAAGTATTCAGCAGTAAGCAGGTAGATTTATTTATCCCTAACTAACAATTATTTTTATGAAAAAGAAACATTTTGTAAACAGGCTTGCCGGTATTACCCTGCTGGCAACTGTAATGGTTTTCGCAGCATGCGAAAAAGATTTGCTAACAGATGCGCCGATACCCGATGGTGATGCGGTAACCGAAGCAAGGGCGGTTTATAGCAACAGGACAGTTAACTGGAACAACCGGGCACACGATTCGTATTCGTACAGCGAAGCAGCGGCCGATTTCGGCAACCTGCGCGGCACATGGCAGGAAAGCCGTGCCTTCAACTCGAATGGCACCTGCCGTGTAACCCTGTTAAAAAATGCACTTTCGGGGGCGTGCGGACTAATTGTGAACATAGATGTTACAGATGGTAAAAGTTATGAAATGGACTGGCAGGTAAAATTCCACAGTGCATTTGACTGGAGCCGTGGCGGAAAACTGGGCTTCGGTTTCCATATTGGCGATGGCAATACCGGTTGCGACCCTGCATGGGACGGCAACGGCGGCACCCTCCGTGTAATGTGGTACCAAACCGATGCCGGACGCGTATTTTTGCAGCCATACGTGTATTATCGCGACCAGCCAGGCAATTGCGGTAACAGTTTCGGGAAAAGTTACCCCTCGAGCGGAAGCCTCTCTAAAGGCACCTGGTACAATGTGCATTTATGGGTACAACTCAACAATGGCAGCAATACCGATGGATGGGTGGAAATGAAAGTGAATGGGACAAACGTTCTTAGGCAACAAATACGCTGGGTAACTAACGACTCTAAACGCTCCGTTCGTGAGATAACTTTCCATACTTTCCGCGGGGGCAGCCAAACCTACTGGCAATCGGCTTCCGATGGATATATTTACTACGACAACCTTTACTGGAACAGGGTAAACTAATTTACAACACCCTTATCAATTAGATGTCAAAAGCCCATTTTTCTTTTTCTGTATTGCGAAAACGTTTTTTTATAATTTTCCGGCCTTTTCTTAAAGGAACAAACAGAATAATGCAGGGCATAAAAACCGGGCTTTTGACATCCGCCATTCTTAACTTTCGTCACCAGAATCCCTCCGTTTAACCAACTTTTTATATTTTTTATCAAATCAATTGTGCATACGTTTGCATTTGTGCGTATTAATATACTAAATGAAACAATAAAGCCCTTTTAATGTATTCTAACTAATATGTAAATCTCATGAAAAACAAAAAATTAATGCCCTTTTCGATTGCCTGTCTGGCGATTGCATTCTCTATTCTTTCGCTTTCGTGCGAAAAAGACATGTTATCCGACGTGGCAGTGCCCGATGGCGATGCCCAGACAGAAGCACGTGCAATTTACAGTAACCGCACAGTAAACTGGAACAACCGGGCACACGACTCTTACTCTTACAGCGAAGCTGTGGCCGATTTCGGCAACCTGCGCGGCACCTGGCAGGAAAGCCGTGCATTTAATTCAAACGGTACCTGCCGTGTAACCCTGTTGAAAAACTCCCTTTCGGGTGCAGGCGGTTTAATTGTAAACATCGATGTTTCCGATGGCACAAGTTACGAAATGGACTGGCAAATTAAGTTCCACAGTGCCTTCGACTGGAGCCGGGGAGGAAAAGTGGGCTTTGGTTTCCATATCGGCGATGGCAACACCGGCTGCGACCCAGCATGGGACGGTAATGGGGGCACGCTTCGTGTAATGTGGTACAACGATTATACAAACGTGTACCTAAAACCTTACGTGTATTATAAAGATATGCCCGGCAACTGTGGAAACGACTTCGGCAAACGATTCCCATCGTCAGGCAGCCTGGCAAAAGAAACATGGTACAATGTGCACCTGTGGGCACAACTCAATTCCGGCAGCAATACCGATGGCTGGGTTGAAATGAAAGTAAATGGCACTACTGTATTGCGCCAACAGATTCGCTGGGTAACCAACGACTCGAAACGCTCTGTTAAGGAAATTACCTTCCACACTTTCCGCGGTGGCAGCGAAACCTACTGGCAATCGGCTTCCGATGGCTATATTTACTACGATAACCTATACTGGAACAGGGTAAACTAGCCGGTATTAAAAAACTAAAATTGATAAGCGAACCTGTTTTCGCACAAAAAAAAGAAAACTCTATACGCTTGTTTAAATCCGATAAACCACCCTGTAATTTTTTCCGGGTGGTTTATTTTGTTTTTCTTATATTGAACCAGCTGTTCTTAAAAATTTGTAAACTTAAAAAATATGCGCCCATTAACGTTTAAACCCACTGCTTATATACTTTTGCCTTTATTTTTGCTTTTGGCATGCAAAACCGGCACATCGCCAAAAAACACTATTCTTACCGACCATGACAGGGCCATGCTCGACTCCATTGTAATGGCTGCTTATTCTGCCGCTCCAATGCCCGGACTGGCAGTCGGACTGGTTTGTGGTGACCAGGTTTATACCAAATCAGCCGGTTATGCCGATATGGGCACAAAGCAGCCCCTTACCGATACTACCATGTTTTGTGCCGGGAACATTTCGGAAGTGTTTACATCATTTATGGCCTTGGTACTGGCCGATAAGTACAACATAAAACCCGATGAAAAGGTTTCGGGCATACTGCCCTACTTTACCCTGAACAGCAATACCTATAACAATATTTCAATCAGACATTTGCTCACACAGACTTCGGGGGTGCCACGCCACTCGGTATTTTGGGATTTGCCAAACACAAGCGACTCGGCCCTGCAAAATACAACAATGAGCATACGGCTGCAGGAACCTGAATTTCCCGAACCCGGAACCAAAGTTGTACGCTCGCCCTATAATTTCGATATTGCTGCCGATGTTATTTCCAAGGCCAGCAATATGGTTTTTGAAGATTTCGTTTCGGGGCACGTTTTCGCACCACTGGGCATGCGCCAATCGACTTATCGTATTGCCGATATTTTGAGCCGACCAATTGCTAAACCCCATAATACCGATAACTGGTTGTCGTACACTTTCACCTGCCGTTCCGACTACCCCCACAACCGTGAGCATTTGGGGAGTATTGGCTGGAACACTACTCTTGCCGATGCTACCATCTGGATGGAAATGGTGTTGAATAACGGCCGGCACGAAAACACCCGGTTTATTGGCCAGAAATATATCCGTGAGTTCTTAAAACCTCAGCTGGCAACAGATCAACAAGGCTCATACATGGGGCTTGGCTGGGAAATTCAAAAAAAAAACAAGGTAATGGTTTTCTCGAAAGCAGGCGATGTGGGCGGGTTTAACAATGCCATTGTACTTATACCCGCTTATAACATGGGGGTTATTGTTATGTCGAATGCTTCTGGCGATTTCAATCCGGGAATTTTTGCACAGGAACTGCTTTTTAGCCTGAAAAACAAAACCTTCCCGAAATACAAACCTTCTATACACATTGAAATGGGAAGAGTTCTTGATTCGACCGGCTCTATGGAGAAGTCCATAAACTTTTACAAGCAGGCAAAAGAATTCCATTACAACAAGTACGATATTTCTGCCGAATCGCTGAGCCAGCTGGGGGCAAACCTGTTTTATCGCCTGGGGCGCATCGATGATGCCTTGCAGATTTTCGGGCTTTGTAAAAAAGAATTTCCTGAATCGGCATACGGCTACCTGAATTATGCCGAATATTACCTGTACCTGAAAGATGCACCACTTGCCGAAAACGAGTTGGCCCGCGCAATTGAGCTCACCGATAGCAGTTATGCCCAGCTGGTGCACATAAAAACCATCGAAAATGCCCTCGGTTTGTTAAAGGAAAAGGACAGTTACGGCCCCGGGGGCAAACCCGCCGAAAGCAAATGCGACACCTGCGAAGACAGAACCTATTTTTAACAAAACAGTAAATTGCCTGGTAACAACATGCTAATTTCTTGCAATGCAGAAATTCATTTTTATACTGATATTCGTTCTGTCAACCGGCATTTTTGGGGCCGGCCACGATACCCTGGCAATAAAAATAAAACTCTCCCCTGCACTGTCGGTCGCCAATTGCAACTTCCGATGGTCGGTGGCCGGCAATTTAAACGGCAACAGCCCCAATGTGTTCTCGGAACTGATCTGGACAAACCTGGTACCGGCAGGACTAGAGTTTCCCATCGAATGGAATTTTCACCGGCGGTTTTATCTGAAATGCAATACACAGGCAGCATTTTTCACAACAGGCACAGCCACCGACACCGATTACGAAGGTGATAACCGTACCGACACCGTATTCCATACACATGCAGATGCCAATAAGGGATCGTTACTGGCCTTTTCCCCATCGGTGGGCATCCGGTTTAAGCTTTCAAAAACCCTGAGCATAGCACCATCGGCAGGATTTGGGATCAACAACCAAAACTTGTTTTTGCTCGATAATGGCAAAACACCCGTAACGAAAAACCTTGCCTCGACATATAAGGCATACTGGTACGGGCCGTTTATTTCACTGGAAACCGGTTTAACTTTTTCAAAAATATTAACCCTGTCGGTTACAGTCGGTTACCACCAGGTAAACTACCGGGCAAAGGCCAATTGGAACCTTATTGAAAACTTCCAACACCCGTTAAGTTTCCGGCACACGGCAAAAGGGTTTGGACTGGAAAACTCGGTTTCGCTCTGTTATTCAAAGTCAAAGCTTCGGCCATATCTAAAAATAGGCCACATGTATTGGAGCACCGGAAATGGCACCGATGAGCTTTACCTGGCAACAGGAGAAGTAAAAAAAACACGACTGAACGATGTTACCTATTGGGGGTTTAATATTGCAGGAGCCATCAACTTCTTTTTTTAATGCAACAGACAATAATAATCCATTGCCTAAAGAGTATTTTAATAATACCTATTATACATAAAAAAGGTTATTTGATTGCTAAATTCTGAATTATGCACTAAATTTCACCTAACTATCACTCAAATAAGGCTATATCTTATTCATTATTACTGTAAAAAGTAGGGATTGTAAAGCATTGATTGTATTTGCAATTAAAATAGAAATACAGAAGGTTTTTTAACAACAATTACAAAAAACCTTATTAACCAAGCCTTCATGAAGCAATTTCCGGAAATTGGCATTTACAAAAGTGAAATCTTTGAAAACATTCAAGATTATGATTTAATAGCCTTTGAATATGAATCGGTAGGACAAGCTGAAATAAAAAAGCTTGGAAAACATTATGAAACCTCAATCGACCTAAACAATTTCGTAATAATAGATGGAAATATTATAGAATATAATTTCTCAACAGAAGAACCAAAAAAACCTATTCTGTTTCTTTTCTCAATTAACCAGGAAAAATATTTCGATTGTTTATCAGAAATCTGTCGACAGTTAAATGGAATTGAAATAACAGGTTTAAGCAAAATTGGCATTCAGCTCCTAAGCCATTCTGATTTCAGTGTCAATGAACATATAAAAAATAGTTTTCAGGGTATAGAATCAAATAAAACCTTTAGCTTTCACATTGTTTTGCCCCCCAAGTTAAAAACCAACAATGCCTTAAAACCTTCTGTATTCATTAGTTACGATTTAAATGATGAATATGACATTCTTTTTGCTAAAGAAATCTCCGGCAATTTTAAGGATTTTAACTTTTATACAGTTGAAAGCAGCAGGTTTAACATGGAGGATATTATTGCCAAAATAAACAAATCTGAATTTGTTATTAGCCTATTAACCCAAAGTCATCAAAAAGGGGTTTGGTTCAGAAGAGATATTGATGTGGCCTTAAAAACAGGAAAAGCTGTTTTTGTTATAAGAAAAGAGGGAGATAAACTCGAATTACCTCCCGAATATCTGAATAAGGTAATATTGTTAAATTCAGGAAAAGACGATATCTACAAAGAAGTATTGCAAATAATAAATTCACCCCGGAAAAGTAATTTAAGTGAACAAGAACCGGAAAAATTTATACCCATTGCTGCATTTAACAGCGATTCGGTAAACGACAACAAAACCGACAAGCTAAATATTACTAGCGATGTAAAAGCACTGGCAAGGCTTCTGGCTTATAAAGAATTAACACCACCTATATCGGTTGCTCTATTTGGAAATTGGGGTTCCGGAAAAAGCTTTTTTATGGAAAGGCTTGAAGAAGAAATAAAACATCTGGTTATTAAGTCGAAAGAAAAAAACGTAAGCATTCCGGTTTGCGGAGAAATAGCCCATATTAAATTTAATGCATGGCACTTTATGGATGCTAATTTATGGGCAAGCCTTGTGTTTCATATTTTTGAAGAGCTAAATAAAGCCTGCGGCAACTTAACTCCTGCAGAGTGCAAAGAAATTGACTTATTTAAAAACCTGGCCAGTTGCGAAGAACTAACACAGGAAGCCATTATAAAAAAAGACGAAGCTGAAACGAATTACAACAACATTCAGGAACGAATTAGCAACCTTGTTAAAGAAAAGGTTAATGCTGAGAACACATACAAGCTTAAAATAAACGATGTTATAGACATAACAACTGACATTACAGAATCTGACGAAAAACTGAAGACATTACAAAAAGAACTGGGCATAAACAAAATTAAAGGACTTACCTTAAATATTTCAAAAACCATAGTAACCGACTTCGCATCGACCTATAACCGAATGACGACTGTAATAAAGAACTCCCTGTCGCAAAAGAAAAATGTGCTGACTATTTTCTTTATATTTTCACTATCAGCGTTAGTATGCTTGCTTCTATTGTACCTTCTAAAAAACCCTGACATTTCGCTTTTTGCAAAAAAGATGATTTCATACGGAATCTCCATTTTGACCCTTTTCATCGCATGGTATAAAAAAGTAATTACACCAGTCTGGTCTAGAATTAAAACAGCAATAGAGTATCTCGATGGAATAAATAAAAAAGTTGAACTATTAAAACAGCAGGCACTTGTCGATTTAAAAGTGAAAATTGAAAATTCGGAAATGCAGCTTAAAACCTCACTAACAATACTTCAGGAAAAACAAACAGCTTTAGTTGAGGCCGAGCAAAACTTGCAGTTTATACAATCGGAAATTGATAGTTATAAACACTCAAAGCTTTTATCGGGTTTTATTCAACAAAGAATGGAAAGTGATGATTATGTAAAACACCTTGGGCTAATTTCAACAATACGTAAGGATTTAGAAAGTTTGAGCGATTTAATAACATCGAAAAAAAACCAAGATAAAACAAAACCATTCGACCGTATTATCTTATATATCGACGATTTGGACAGGTGCCCGGAAGAAAGGGTTGTAGAAGTTCTTGAAGCAATTCATTTACTTTTGGCCTTCCCGCTTTTTGTGGTAGTGGTTGGTGTAGATCCCCGGTGGGTTTCAAATGCCTTAAAAAAGAAATACCCGGGTTCACTAACTGAAGGGTTGCCCTCAAAAGCACCGGAAGCACCATTAAACCTAAACAGTGCAACCACTTTAGATTATCTCGAAAAAATTTTTCAATTGCCTTTATTGCTTAAAAAGGCAAGCCCGGAAAATTCTATGAATTTAATCGAAAGCATTTTTGATAAAGACAGAAAAAGGGACCTTGTGCATGGCACTCAAAGCAGGATAGGACAGAAAACACCGGAAGAAATTCCCGACGAAATTGCCAAAGCAACTGTAAACATGCGTTCAGACAATATCCGTGACAGACTGAGTGAAACTGGAACGGAAAGCAGGAACAAGATTATACAATTTAAAACGAACCCAAATCAATCAATTATAGATAATACCGAAAAGCAGGACATTGCAGAAACATATAAAAAACTTGAAATAACCGGCGAAGAGATAAATTTTATCCAGTCAATTGCAGTTTTAATCGGAACAACGCCAAGATCCATTAAAAGGTTTATAAATACATACAGACTCATTCGCTCGCATGATTTTTTTAATTCTGTTGATAACAATATTGAAATACTTCAAGCCATAATCGTTTTTCTGGCCTTGGCAAACAGCCCTGATATCGCAATGCGCAAATTAGTTAACAACTGGGCAAAAAACGGACAAATTGCCCCACCTCCTGACTCAATGGACGTTCCTGAACCGGTGTTGCAAATTTTAAAAAACATTAAACTTAATGAAAGCCGCGAATATCTTTCACAAGTTCTTCGATACTCTTTTTATTTTGAAGGTTAGTTAGAACAATAAAAACCCGCAATAATTATATTTCCGGTAAACACAAAACTTCAACACCCGGAAAACTTTAAACCCAATGTATTAAACACAACAAATATAATAATGGCTATAAAATTATATTTGCCAGTAAACATTTTATGCCATAAAATTTAACAACTATGTCACGTTTTTAATATTCCTTAATGCGCTTATTAATTTATATTGCAAAAGTTTATTTAACTTAAAATTCAAATTGTTCCTCACCACTTCAAATCTATTAAAAATATGAACCTTGGTTTATTAGACTTTTCTATTATTGTAGCTTACCTGGCATCGACTGTTATCATTGGCCTTGTTGTAAAAAAAAAGGCACAAAAAGACAAGTCGTCGTACATACTCGGTGGCAATAAACTGCCCTGGTACCTGCTTGGCCTGTCGAATGCTTCGGGCATGTTCGATATTTCGGGCACAATGTGGCTGGTGTCTATTGGTTTTTTATACGGGCTAAAAAGTATATGGCTCCCCTGGATGTGGCCGGTTTTCAACCAGATATTCCTTATGGTTTACCTGTCGGCCTGGATACGCAAATCGAATGTTTCCACCGGTGCTGAATGGATGCGAACCCGTTTTGGCCAGAAAACCGGTGCCGAACTGGCCCAGAACATTGTTGTGGCATTTGCTGTTCTGTTATGCCTGGGCATGCTGGCATACGGGTTTATAGGCCTGGGTAAATTTATCGAAATTTTTATTCCCTGGGAAGTGGTGTCGAAGTTTGTGCCTTTCAGCGTTTCACCTGCATTTGTGCCCCATTTTTACGCTGTCATTTTCACGGCCTTTGCCGTTTTCTATACCATACTTGGGGGCATGACCAGCATTGTTTGGGCCGATTTCCTGCAATATGTAATAATGACCATTGCTTCGGTAATTATCGCCGTTATGGCCATGCAATCGTTAGGTGCCCATAACATGGTAGTGCCCGATGGCTGGTACTCGCCGTTTTTCGGTGCACGGCTTAACCTCGACTGGCAGGGCATTGTTGACAAAGCTAACCTGGCTATCAGCGAACATGGCTATTCGCTGTTCGGGTTTATGTTCAGCATGATGGTGTTAAAAGGCATACTGGTTAGTGCTGCAGGACCTGCACCAACCTACGACATGCAAAAAATTCTGGCCACAAAAAATCCCGTAGAGGCCTCGAAAATGAGTGGCTTTGTGTCAGTTGTACTTAACCCTGTAAGGTACTTATTAATTACCGGCTTTGTGGTGCTCGGACTGGTTTTTTTCGATCAACTGGACCTGATGGTTAACAACAAAACCGATTTCGAACAAATTCTGCCCTCGGCAATCAGACAGTTTGCCCCTGCCGGGCTTTTAGGCGTAATTCTTGCCGGACTTTTGGCCGCTTTCATGGGCACATTCTCCGGAACATTAAATGCTGCACAGGCATACATTGTAAACGATATTTATATTAAATACATTAAACCAAACCCTGAACGAAAACAACTAATGCTTGCAAATTATACTGTTGGCATTGTGGTTGTACTGGTAAGCATTGTAATTGGCGCCTTCGCCACCAACATAAACAGCCTCTTGCAGTGGATTGTATCGGGCATTTACGGGGGCTTTATTGCTGCCAATATTTTAAAATGGTACTGGTGGCGGTTTAATGGGCAGGGATATTTCTGGGGAATGGTTGTTGGCCTGCTGGCTGCTATGGTTTTCCCCAAACTTCTGCCCCCGCTTTTCCCGAATGTGGCAGAACAAATTATATTGCTGTATTTCTTCCCGGTAATGTTGTTGCTTTCGCTGGCCGGTTGCATAATAGGCACTTATTCCGCACCGCCAGCCGATGAACAAACCTTGCGCAAGTTTTATACAACTGTGCGCCCCTGGGGCTTTTGGAAACCTGTTTATGAATTAATAAAAGCCGAAAACCCCGACTTTAAAAGGAACAAAAACTTTGGAAAAGACATGTACAACGTATTTGTTGGAATAATATGGCAAACCGCTATTGTTGCCCTGCCAATATACCTGGTGCTTAAGCAATGGCTCCCGATGTTTTTGTGCTTAATTATTATCGGCATTACTTCCATCAGTCTTAAAAAATTCTGGTGGAACAAGCTGGAAGAAGATTTCGGGACTAATACATAAGTGTTTGTTGGACCCTAAAAACTGCTTAACGCCAATGGGCGCAAACAATTGCGATATAAGTATTAGCAACTTGTGCCTGTAACACTTTATTTTGTCGGGGTTATTAATATAAAAATGAAAATAAAAACAACCCTTCAATTTTTACTTTTTATGAGCTTAACTGCTACTAACTGCAATTCCGATACAAACACCAGCAACATCAAACGAATTGAGTTAGAAGAGAACTGGACTTTTAATATGGAAGGCAGCAAACAGGTGTACAAAGCAACTGTTCCAGGCACCGTGCATACCGATTTGCTTTCAGCCCGGGCAATACCCGAGCCCTTTTTCCGCGAAAACGAAAAACTATGCCAGTGGGTCGATAAAAAAAACTGGGTTTATAAAACCAAATTCTATGTCGATTCAGCCGACCTGGCTTACAGTGCAGCATATATTCATTTCAAAGGCCTCGACACCTATGCCGAAGTAAAGTTAAATGGCAAGCCCATACTAACGGCCAACAACATGTTCCGTTCCTGGAAAGCCCATGTTAAAAAAGAACTCGTTAAAGGCGAAAACACACTGGAAATAAGGTTTGTTTCGCCTGTAGAAATAGGGCTCAAAAAACTCGACAAGTTTGGATACGCCCTGCCTGCTGATAACGACCAGTCGGTAGTTGGAGGCCTTGGCGATAAAAAAATCAGCGTGTTTACCCGTAAAGCGCCTTACCACTATGGTTGGGACTGGGGGCCCAGGCTGGTTACATCGGGCATTTGGAGGCCGGTTGAACTTTGCTTTATCGACAAGGCTGAAATTTGCGATGTGTATATCGACCAAAAATCGGTTTCTTCGGAAGAAGCACAAATATATGCCCTTGTGAACCTGGATAATTATCAGGCAGGGCAGTATAAACTCGAAATATCCGATGGTGAAACAGGGGAAAAATATGCAACAGAAAAATTCGACTTACACCCTGATGACACCACTGTATCGCTGGGTTTCACAATAAATAAGCCCCGGCTTTGGTGGCCAAACGGGTACGGCAGGCAAAACCTTTATAGGTTTAAAGCCACTCTGTTCAGTAATGGCAAGGTAGCCGACACAAAATCCACAACTACCGGTTTAAGGGAAATAAAGGTTATAAGAGAAGCCGACAGCGCCGGAAAATCGTTTTACTTCGAGGTTAACGGCACACCGGTATTTGCCAAAGGTGCCAATTATATTCCGGGCGACAATTTCCTGACCCGGGTTGATACTGCCAAATATGAATACCTGGTGAAATCGGCTGCCAACGCAAATATGAACATGCTAAGGGTATGGGGCGGAGGTATTTACGAAAACGATTTTTTTTACGAATTGTGCGACAAATACGGCATTCTAATATGGCAGGATTTTATGTTTGCCTGCAGCATGTACCCGGGCAATAACTATTTTATTGAGAATGTAAGGCTTGAGGCTATCGAAAATATCGTGCGGCTGCGCAATTATGCATGCCTGGCCCTTTGGTGCGGCAATAACGAAATTGATATTGCCTGGTGTAATGCCAACGAAAACTGTGGATGGGGATGGAAACAAAAGTATAGCCCCGAACAGCGCAAACAAATATGGCAGGCATACGACACCCTGTTTTTACAGGTATTGCCCGATGTTGTTAAAAATTACGATGCCAACAAATTCTACTGGCCCTCGTCGCCGCTATCGGAACCAGGCTACGGAACAAATTCGGGCGATGTGCACTACTGGGGCGTATGGCACGGGGGCGAACCTTTCGAAAAGTTCGAAACGGTAAAAGCACGGTTTATGAGCGAGTACGGGTTCCAGTCGTTCCCCGAAATAAACACCATTAAAGAATTTACCTTGCCGGAAGATAGCGATATTTATTCCGATGTAATGCTCTCGCACCAGCGTAGCGGCATCGGCAACCAGAAAATAAAGGAGTACCTCGAGATGTATTACCCTCTGCCCCGGAAATTCGACGATTTTCTCTATGTTGGCCAGTTATTGCAAGCTTATGGCATAAAGAAAGCCATCGACTGCCACCGCATCGACAAGCCATACTGCATGGGCACGTTGTACTGGCAACTTAACGACTGCTGGCCTGGGGCATCGTGGTCGTCGATTGATTATTACGGAAACTGGAAAGCATTGCAATATAAGGCAAAACATGCTTTTGAGCCTCTCAGGATTGCAGTATTGCAAGACAAATCTAAAATTGAACTTTATGTGCTAAACGATATCCCATCGGTATCGAAAGGCACCTTGAACCTGAAAATAATTGGCTTCGACGGCAAAATATATTACGAAACATCGTTCGACACAGCATTTACTTTTGAAAAATCGACCCTTATTTTTCAAATCGATTTGCAGAAATTGCCCGTTCAAATACCGGTTGAAAGCAGCCTTCTTTTAGCAGGTCTTAAGTCGGGCGACATCGGCCCGGTACATGAAATACACTATTTTTTAAAACCCAAAGAGCTTCGTTTGCCGCCATTGACCTTAACACACAAGCTCACAAAAAAAGACGCGGAATATGTTCTGGAACTTGAAGCTGTTAAACTCGCAAAAGATGTTGCCATACATTTTCCGGGCATTCGTGCGCGCTATTCCAACAACTATTTCGATTTGCTGCCCGGGGAAAAAACACAAATTATTATCAGGCCAAACAACAAGTCGGTTGTTTTAACACAAGATGATATTGTGGTACAAACACTAAACAATATTGAAAAATGAGGCTGAAATGCAACCTGCGAATGCATTATTCTTGCACTAAAGCCCTCTCAATATAATATGTGAAAACGGCTTATTAACTAAAGTACCCTAACAGCCTCTAAAAATTTTCGGGCTATACTATGATGGTCGTACCCATTGCGTATTAGCTTTTCAGCCCTGTTCCCTATATCAACTCTTTTATTATTGTTCCTATATAAATCCAAAATACGGGCAGCAATTTCTTCCGGCTCCCCCGAACATAAAACAATTGTTTCCCCATCGGAAAAAACTTCGCTTATTGCTTCGGTATTTTTTGTAATTGTTGCTTTTCCCATTGCTGCATAATGGTAAATTTTATTTGGAATTACCAAGCCGGCTTTTTTTGTTGCCCCAAAAACTCCCAGACAAACTTTCCAGTTGTTAATAAAACCGGCAAGTTCTTCGTATGGTTTCCACCCTTTTAGGCATACATTTTCAATATTTTTTGATTCAATATACTTCTTTATTGCATCAAACTCAAAACCATTTCCAATAAGCTCAACCTTAACCGTTTTATAACTAGTTAACAACTGTGCAGCTTTTACAATATTTTTAACCCCCTGCAGGGGGATAAACCCTCCATAAAAGCCCACAATAAAATCTTCTCCTGATAATTTATCGTTCCCTTCCGGCTTAAACTCTGATGTGTTAGCCCCAATATGCAATACTTTTACTTTTTCCGGTGGAATATTAAAAGTCTTACAATAATAATGTTTATGTGAATGGGTATCGGCAAATATTATATCTGATGCCTTTAAAGCCCGTTTGTCCTTTAAATAGTTTTTTAATGCCCTTGGTGAATATTTCCATACAAGCTTGTAATCAAAAACCTTTGTAAGGTACCTCGATATAAGCGGATCAAAAGCTATGGGTTTATTTGTGTGCCTGCGGGCAACCAGTACCGAACTATGTGTAAAGGAAGGCAAAAAAACAACATCGGCCTTATCGGACAAACTCCTGAACCTTTCTGGCGAAAACCTGTTATTGCGGGAAAAAGGATATTCCATAACTTGAACATCGCTTCGGCTGAGCAAGCCATCGAGTATAATCTTAGTCCTGTTGTATCCAGGATCATAATCGCCAGTTACCAAAATATTTATCATGCAAAGCCGGTAAATTGAACCATTTTGCAATTATACCTAAAAGTATGGTTCAATTTTAAATGACAGTTAATAAAAATAACTTTTTATCTTTTTTTGCCATATATAAAAATGCCCTGCTAAAAACGCTGGCTTTTGTCGGCAAATTTTGCCCGAACGTCTATCGCATTATTTTCAGTTAAACCGATCTTTTACTTTTATTGCAAAATACAAAAAAGATGAAAGTATTAAGATTAATAACGTTTATTGTTTTTTTCATTTCATTAAGTGTTTACAACAGTTTTGGACAAACTGCCGATAGTATATGGCCTTTAAACAGATGTATTGAGTATGCACTTGTGCAAAATATTTCAATACAACAATCGGGGCTGAACAAAGAAAAAAACATGGTAAACCTCGAACAAAGCAAGGCATCAAGGTTTCCATCGTTAAGTGGCTCGGCCAGTGGCAACATTTCGTGGGGAAAAGAATATAATGGTCAAACTCAGGAATTTGGCGATTTCTCCAGTTCCAGGAATATCGGGTTTGGAATTAATACAAATGTTACGCTTTATAACGGTTTTAAAACCGAAAACTCAATTAAACAGTCGCAAATCAGTTACGAAGTTTCGCTATTCGATACTGAAACCATAAAAGAATCGGTATGCCTTAATGTTCTCGATGCCTATCTGCAGGTTTTATACGCCCAGGAACAGGTCAAGAACAGCGAAGAACAAATCGAATCGACTAAGGGGCAGCTTATTTTAGCAGAAGAAAGGTTAAACCTGGGTGCCATTTCAAAATCGGATTATTTGTTGGTGAAATCAGAACTGGCCAGTGAACAACTAAGCCTCACCAACGCACAGAACCTACTGGTTTCCAGTACGCTAAACCTTAAGCAGCTTATGGAGTTGCCGATTAATAGTAATTTTTATGTTGAACAACCTTTATTCGATAAAATAATTTTACATGAATATGAATTAAATGCCGACTCGGTTTATAAACTTGCATTGGAGATTAAGCCACGGATAAAAAGCTCCGAACTTAGCATCCGAAATGCAGAAATAGGCATAGACATTGCCAGGGCAGCGTATCAACCTAAATTAATGCTTAGCTGTGGGGTTTCAACCGGGTATGCTTTCGGCAGCAATCTAACTTTCGACTACCAGTTACAAAATAAAATAAACCCAAATTTAGGGTTGAGCCTATCAGTGCCGATTTATCAGAAACGACAGGCAAAATCGGGGGTTTCAATAGCAAAAATCAACACTGATAACACCCAACTTGAAGCAGCTAATGCGCGTAACCAGTTAAGAAAAGAAATCGAACAGGCCTGTTCCGATGTATTGGCTGCAGATAAGAAATACAATGCCAGCCTCGAACAATTCAAAGCTGTAGAAGAAGCTTACCAGGTTGCAAGCGAAAAATATAAGCAGGGAATGTTGAACTCGGTCGATTTTATTGTCCAGAAAACAAAACTGATAAACGCTGAAAGCGAGCTATTGCAATCGAAATACAACCTGGTGTTCAGTTACAAGATTCTCGATTTTTACAAAGGCAAAACACTAAACTTTTAAGCGCACAAATGAAAAAGCTAAATTATTTCGCCATTCAGGCATTCAAATTAACAGGCAATATTAAGGAACAAAAATTAAATATATTCATACCATGAAAAAAAGAACTACAATAATTATATTCTCAATACTGGCATTGGTATTGGCAGGATTTATAATAAAGTCGTGCAACAAAAAAAATATAAATATTTTCCTTGAAACAGTATATGTTAAAAAAGGCTCGGTTAGCAACCAGGTAACCGCTACAGGCACAATCGAAGCCATAAAAACCGTAGAAGTTGGAACACGAGTATCAGGCGAAATCAGTAAAATATATGTCGATTACAATTCGGAAGTAAAAGCCGGACAGTTGCTCGCCGAACTTGACAGGAAAGCCCTCAAAACAACACTGACAATAGCCGAAGCATCACTCGAAAATGCAAAGTCGGAAGTAAACTACCAGGAATCGAATTTTAAACGTATCAAAGCTTTGTTCGACAAGAAGCTCGTTGCAGAATCGGACTATGATCAAACATTGTATAGTTACGAAAAAGCTAAAACATCGCTTAAAACTGCACAACTTAATTACGATAAAGCACGAATCGATCTTGACTATGCTTTTATCTATTCTCCAATAGATGGCGTTGTGCTTAGCCGTGCCGTAGATGAAGGGCAAACCGTTGCCGCAAGCTTCAGTACGCCTACTTTGTTTTCCATTGCCAACGATTTAACTCGCATGCAGGTCGAGGCTTCGATAGACGAGGCTGATATCGGACAGGTTAAAAACAACCAGCGTGTTGAGTTTACAGTCGATGCTTATCCCGCTCAGAAATTCGAAGGCACGGTAACCCAAATCAGGCTTGAACCGGTTGTTACATCAAACGTTGTTACCTATACTGTAATTGTCGAAGCCCCAAACCCCGAAAAGAAACTAATGCCCGGAATGACTGCGAGTATATCGATCTTTGTGGAAGAAGCCAACAATGTGCTTACCGTAGCAAGCAAAGCTTTACGTTTTAAGCCCGACATGTCGCAATTAATGGAATACCAGAAACAAGAAGGCATTGAAAAACCGATTCATCCGCAGGGTGCCGATTTTAACTTAACACAAAACATACCGCCAGAAGAAAAACAATCAGGCAAAAAATCGACCCCCGACAGTAAAAGAATCGAAGTTTGGGTGAAGAATGGCAGCAAAATCGAACCAGTAACAGTTGAAACAGGAATCGACAACGATATTGAAGTTGAAATAAAATCGGGATTAAAAGAAGGAGATGAAGTTGTGGTAAGTTTAAATTCCAACAGTCCTGCACTGTCTGAAAACAGCCCACAGGCAGCCAGCAGTCCTTTTATGCCAAAGCCCCCCACAAGAAAAAATTCAAAACGAAACTAAGCCATGGCAAAAACAATAATAGAAGTAAAGGATTTGCGAAAAGATTTTCAGGTTGGTGAAGTTACGGTACATGCACTAAGGGGCATTAACCTTAAAATAGAAGAAGGCGAGTTTGTTGCCATTATGGGTGCCAGCGGATCTGGGAAATCGACCATGCTGAACATTCTCGGCTGCCTTGATAAACCAACTTCGGGCGAATACCTGCTCGATGGACATTCGGTAGGCAACATGAGCAGAGACGAACGTGCATGGCTGCGAAACCAGAAACTGGGTTTTGTTTTCCAGTCGTACAATCTTTTAGCCCGCACCAGCGCTTTGGAAAATGTTGAATTGCCATTAATGTACAACCCCAAAATTAAAGCAAAGGAGCGAAAAGAACTGGCAATAAATGCACTCGAAACTGTAGGGCTTGCCGATCGCATGCACCATAAGCCAAACCAGCTCTCGGGAGGGCAGCAGCAGCGTGTTGCCATTGCGCGGTCACTTGTTAACGACCCCGTGGTAATTTTAGCCGACGAGGCAACCGGAAATCTCGACACACGTACATCTTACGAAATCATGTCGGTTTTCCAGGAACTCAACAGCAAAGGCAAAACCATTGTTTTTGTTACCCACGAGCCCGACATTGCAAGGCTAACATCTAAAAACCTTATTTTTCGCGATGGCCATATTATAAAAGACATTTTAGTAAGCCACAAAACTTTTGCACGCGAAATATTAGAAACATTGCCCGTTTACGACGATTACAAAAAATAAACCGAAGGAACATGAACTTTATAAATCTTCTTAAGATAGCCATTAATGCCCTCAAACGCAACAAAATGCGGACATTGCTCACAATGCTCGGCATTGTTATTGGTGTTGCTTCGGTTATTGCCATGCTTGCCATCGGACAAGGCTCGAAAAAAAGCATACAGGAGCAGGTTTCGAGCATGGGTTCGAATATGATTATAGTTTTTCCTTCAAGCCAGATGAGAGGCGGGGTACAAATGGGCAGCGCCAGCAGCAAAAGCCTTACAATCGACGATATTGAAGCAATTTCGAAAAACTGTCCCTCGGTGAAAATGGCATCGCCCGAAGTTCGTGGCAGCGGACAGGTAATTTACAGCGGTAAAAATTCGCCAACAACACTTTACGGGGGAAACGAAAACTACCTTGGAATAAAAAAGCTATCGGTAACCAGTGGCCGCGAGTTTACTATAAAAGAAATTCAGTCGTCGGCCAAAGTTTGCCTGGCAGGCACCACTGTTATCGAAAATTTGTTCGGTTCTTCAGCCGATCCAATTGGACAATACATCCGTTTTAACAGCATACCTTTTAAAGTTATTGGGGTTCTGTCTGAAAAAGGACAAAACACCTTTGGACAAGACCAGGACGATTTGATAATAGCCCCATATACCACCGTGCAAAAACGGGTACTGGCAATTACTCATGTGCAAACTATTCTGGCCTCGGCACTCAACGAAGCTTCATCGCCAAAGGCAGTAGCAGAAGTTGAAGAATTGTTGCGTGCCCGTCATAAAATACGAGGTGATCAGGAAAACGATTTCGAAGTACGTTCGCAGGAAGAACTTGTACAGACTTTTAGCTCAATAAGCAATATACTTACAATACTTTTAGGCGCTATTGCCGGAATCTCTCTGTTGGTAGGTGGCATAGGTATTATGAACATTATGTATGTTTCGGTTACCGAGAGGACAAGGGAGATTGGCCTGCGCATGGCTATCGGCGGACGGGGTAAAGATATTCTTTTACAGTTTTTAACCGAATCGATTTTAATAAGTGTTTTTGGAGGTTTAATTGGAATATTATTAGGAGTTGGAGCATCGCAACTGGTGGGTAAAATCATGAACTGGCCTACTGTTGTTTTGCCTCAGGCAGTAGTCGCGGCATTTGCCGTATGCACAGCCATAGGTATCTTCTTTGGTTGGTACCCGGCCCGCAAAGCAGCAAACCTCGACCCCATAGATGCACTGAGGTATGAGTAACAACCTATAAGCAGGCACCCGGGCAATGGAACGGTGAAAACATTTATTGTTTCTTCCATTGTTCCATCGCCCTAACGTTCTGGCAATTCAAAAAAAAAGTTCATGGCCCGCATAAACTTGTCAAATAATTTATCTTTGAAGAAAAAGGCTAAATATAAAACCATGGCATTTCAGCAAAAAAAAAGAAAGTTACTGGTTTTAACATTGCACATTGCCGCCTGGGCCGTAATATTTTTTGTGCCACTATATTTGTTTTCTTCCGACAATAAACCCGACAAGATTTTTATTGCCCGTATTTATTTACGGACTTTTATTTTTGCTTTGTTGTTTTATGTGAATTATTTCTTTCTTATACCTTGGCTACTTTTTAAGAAAAAACAATTGGCTTATTACCTGTCGGCTTCGGCTTTTATGATAGTGCTTTATTTTGCTAATACCGAAGCTAACCGTATTATTAACGAAAGTCCAATAGTACAGCATCAGTTCGAGGAATTCAACAAAATAAAAGACGAAATAAAATTTATGCCAAAAAAACCATGGAGGTTCGACACCTATAATTTTTTCTTTACAGCAATTTTAATAACAGGTTTTGGCATAGGGCTACGAATGTCGGTGCGTTATTACGAAAACGAAAAAAAACACAAAGAGCTTGAGAAGGAAATGCTCAACTCCGAACTTGCATTTTTAAAAAACCAGGTAAGCCCACATTTTTTCTTTAACACATTAAACAACATCTATTCGCTGGTCGAAATCAACACCAAAGATGCCCGAAAGGCTATTCTGCAGCTTTCAAAACTTATGAGGTACATGCTGTACGAATCGGAACAGGGCAATACAAGACTCAGCACCGAAATAGAATTTATGCGCAATTATATTGAACTAATGAAACTTCGCCTTACAGAAAAAGTAAGCTTACTGGTTAATTTTCCAGATCAATTCGATGACATAAACATTCCGCCGCTTTTGTTTATACCATTTATCGAGAACGCCTTTAAGCATGGCATAAGCTACCGCGATAATTCATTTATAATGATTGATATTGTAGCCAATTCGAACAATATTACTTTTATTTGTAAAAACAGTTTGGGTATATCAAAAGATGTTGTTAAGGAAAACTCGGGGATTGGCCTTGAGAACGTGAAAAAGCGCTTGGCACTGCTTTTCCCCGAAAAGTACAAACTTTCAATAAAACAAGATGAAACAACCTTTTCGGTGTTCTTAAAAATCGATTTATAATATTTCTTTAAATGATAAAAACTATTGCTATCGACGACGAACCCCTTGCACTAAAACTGGTTGGAGGATATATAGAAAAAACCCCTTTTCTTTACCTGGCCGGCGTTTTCGATAATCCGCTAAGTGCTATGGAGTTTATGGAATCGAACCCGGTAGATTTGATATTTCTTGATATTCAGATGCCTGACATAACAGGTACAGATTTTGTCAGACTTTTAAATAACGGCCCGAAAATAATTTTTACCACTGCATACGAACGGTACGCACTAGAGGGATTTCGCCTCGAAGCAGTCGGCTACCTGCTAAAACCTTTTGGCTACGAAGAATTTCTGGCTGCAGCACAAAAAGCAAAAAAACTTATCGGCCTTGAAAAAATGGCCCCAGCGCACATCGAAGCCAACAACGAGTTCCTGTTTTTGAAGTCGGAATATAAAATAAGGCGTATTAATTTTAACGAAATACTTTACATTGAGGGTTTGAAAGACTATGTTAAAGTGTTTTTGCAAAACGAGCCGCACCCGGTGCTTTCAATAAACACACTTAAATCGCTGGAGCAAAAGTTGCCCGAATCGAAATTCATGAGGGTTCATCGCTCGTTTATTGTAAACCTGGAGAAAATTCAAACCATTGAACGCTCACGTATCGTGTTTGGTAAAGTTTACATTGCCGTAGGCGACCAGTACAAAGATAAATTCCAGGAATACCTCGACAAGAATTTTTTATAGACACTCACAAAATTCTTGTATTTCCAATATTGCTGGAACAAAGAATTTAACCCTCAGCACAAAAAATATTTAGTAACCGGCTGCACAGCCTATAGCACAAAAAGCTTTGCCGTATTTGCTTTATTGCCGGCCGATACTTTATAAAAATATGCCCCTTGTCGCAGATTGCCAGCTTCGAAGCGAATCTCTTGTTGTCCGGCAGGATAAATATCATTGGCAATGTCGGCCACTTTCACGCCCGATAAAGTAAACAATTCTATTTTCACCCTCTCTGCAACAGGCAGGTAAAAACGAATATTAGTGTAGCCGCTGAATGGGTTTGGGTATGCTTCAATTTGAATGGTATTTGCCTGGGGGCTTTCTGTAAAGGATACCCTTTCGGGATACTGGCATTCTTTACACCCTATGATATATAGTTTATTCCACCCTGTATTATTGTTTTTGTGTATTTCTGTATATAGATTATCCGGATCAATAACAGCATAAATGCGTGGCGAACAGGTAATGGTATCGGGCACTTTCCAATTAAAGGCAAGGTATTCTTCGTTATCAAAATCAACATCTTCGGCCCCATAAACCATCGAAACATTTTTCGAACAACTGCCCTGTCCAAAAATATCGGTAAGCTTTATGCCACCTTCAAGAGGGTCCCCCAGGAAGAACTCAATCTCGAGTTTATTGTTGAAATCTGCAAGGCTGTAATTATGCACCCTTGCTATAATACAAACTGTGTCTCCCGGTTTTACAATGGGCTTATAAAACTGTATATCGCTGGTTTTTTGTTTCTTCGATATTTTTGTGTCAGTACTACCTTTTTCGGTTGCATAACGCCAGGGCAGAATAAAGGCCAAATCGGGATTATTGCCATATTTCTCAAGCCACCAATCGTCGTTGGCCTCATCCAGTTCAACCATATAATCGAGCACTATGGCCCCACTCTGCGAACGGTAAATATATGGCCTGATAAAATACCGGGCCGAATTGTTATAACCTATGTCAAGCCGGCCAATAATACCGTCGATCTTAAAAGTATTGCTAAGCGTTGTTTTATGGGTGTTTAAAGTAGAATTTGAATAATAATCTGAAACCTCTCTTGAAATACCAATCCGCATATCGCTTGATATAGATACGCCAACCCCAAACGGCGCTGTTTCAACAGAAACAGTTGCTTCAACACCAACTTTGCCAAAGAAATCGCTGCCAGCGCCCGATGAAAAAGAATAAGTAGTATCGGTATCGGTAATGTTGGCAAAAACAAACTTAAAGCTGCCATCGCCCGTATGGGCAACAGGCACCCTGGAATACTGATAGGAAGAAAAATCGGTTGGGCCGCTGAAAAAATCGGCAGTATTCTTATATGGTTTATAGGAAAGAATGTTCCCGGTTTCGTGGTTAAAAATATAAGACGGGTGTTCCCAAGAGTTTCCGCTGTCCCAATTTGAGCTAAAGGCCGATTTAGGGTTTAAAACAGCCATATAGCCTATAAGTGAACGCAATTGGTTATATACCGGATAGCGGTAATAGGTATAATCCATTGCTGAATATAAAACATAATCTTCGGTATAAACGGTTTTCTCTTCTTCAATAATTTTGTTCTGGCAATAAGCCTGGTAATACGACTTGCCGCTATCCCATTTCTCGCTTGCCGATTTTTCGAAACCAGTACCGCCTATCATGGCATACCCGCTTAAATCTTTCGAAAACCCACAAGCATCGTTTACCCCTACACTGGTTGTTCTTTTCTCGTTTAATACAGTATTGTACCGGGCATAAAACGGAGGGTTTTCGTTACCTGTAAAAGCATTGCACAAATCGAATTTCCGGCCTTCGAAGACATCGAAATGCACAGGTGGGGCATTTAACACTACTATTGGCTGTTGCATATCGGAAACCGGTATTACTTCGGGTGTACCAACATAAAAAACATGCGCCTCCTTCAAGTCAAAATCGCCTGCAACAAATGCCGATATTTCTATGTTTGAGACATCGCTGAAGGGTATATCGTGTGCTGGCCCCGGGGGTTGAAAAGCAATAACATCGGGGCCAATGGTATCGAGGGCAAGTATTTCCATGTATGCAGCAGAAGACACTCCATTTATTTGTTCAAGGTAGGTCTTGTCCGACTTTAACAGAATAACTTCTTTATTGAAATTCAGGTTTAAGGTGTCGGGGTTCAGATCGGCCACTAAAAAATTTTCGTTTCCCTTAATATTAAGGCAACCCGATGCGTAATTAACTTTTTTCGATATGTTCATACCAACGCCGGTTGACTGGTAAACACAAAACCTCGATGAACTGGTTACCAATACTTCATCTGGCCCCATATTGTCGAGCTGTTCACATTTTAACGACAGGGCAATATGCTGCGATGCCGGCACACTTCGCTGTCCATAATTCGAGCTGCCCACAAAATGGGTTTCGCGGTGTTCAATTTCGCCCGATGCAGAATAACCAAAAGTATTTAAGAATTGTGCATCGCAATAATAAAATTCCCAGTGCGATTTTATACAGCCAAAAAACCAGACATCACAAATTTCAATTCTGTAATAGCAATAATAAGACGACCATCCGACTACCAGTTCATCCTTGCCATCGGCATTCAAATCGCCACAGGCAATTCTCATTTCATTTATTAATATTCCCTTGTACCAGTAATCTTCGTTAGGTACAGGATTTGCCACAACCATGTTTTTCTTTTCTTTTTTAATTTCCAGTTCTTTCGATATTAAATTGTAAGCAAGAATGTACAAATCGTATTTCGAATTAAAAATGGGCGGGTTAACAGCGCTGTTAGTCTCCCAGGGCAAGGCACAGTTTTTTACCATAACAATTTCATCAATTCCGTCGCCATCGGTATCGCCAGCGTTTATATCAAAGTTCCAGTCGTAATAAACAATTTCCTTAAAAGAATCTATTAACCTGATATTTAAAGCGGAGTCGGTTTCATATAAGCTTATAGTTATAGTTTCGCCGGGTTTTCCATAAGCAATGGCAAACTCATCCTGCGGATCGCAATCAAAATTGCCGACACATATTCTCAAACGCTCGTAAGCCGATATGTTAAGCGCTTCATCGTAATATTCCTTTTGGCTGTCTATTTTTAAACTGTCATTTATTAACGGAATAGTAATTTTTATTCCTCCCGAGCTATTATCGCGAATGCATACAACTTCATCCACGCCATCGCCGTTAAAGTCGCCGGTAGCAGCAGCGTTTCGCCTCAGCCCCATATTCTTGCTTTGAACAGACCCCTCTTTGGTTGTTACATCGTCCAATCCCTCAGGTACATCCATTATTCCATGACAATTAAAGGTTTTATTTGCATTTGAGTATGCAATATACAATTCCGATGAACCACCAATCCTGTAAACATTCATTATAGGATCGACTACTTCCTGGGCGTTTATGCCTACAGGGCATAAAACCAGCATAATAACAAATATGAGAAAATTAGTAAAGTTTTTCATTGCTTGGTCAGATTAAGTATTTTGTGTTTGAAAAAGAATACAATTTACGCTGTAAACAAATCAAAGTCAATGATTTTAAGGTTTTTAAAAAATAATTTATGTTTCTATTTGTGCAATGCCCCCGCATTGGTTTCAAGTTTTAAACCTGAAAATTGTATTTTTGTAAGGCTGGGTTCAGATATTATTGAACAGCAACATGACAAACAGTTTTAGCTATGGAAAAGCCACTTTTGAACGATCCCCTGATCTGCCCTTCCGATGATGTGCTTGAAAATGCCCTGGGAAAAAGTTTTGAATCTTACAAAATTTTGATGGAAACTATAAGCAACGCAAAGTTTGGGCTTGTTCCGGAGTGGAGGTACTATAAAGATGGAGGAGCATGGCTTTGCAAAGTACAGTACAAAAAGAAAACCGTTTTTTGGTTGTCGGTTTGGGACAGTTATTTTAAAACAACTTTCTATTTTACAGAAAAAACAAGTACTGGCATTGCCAGCCTTGACATCGAAGATAGTGTTTTAAGCGATTTCGCAGCAAATAAGCCTATTGGCAAATTGTTGCCGCTTACATTAACCATTCAGAAAAACGAACATTTAGAAAATTTGTTTAAGCTTGCCGATTATAAACGGGAGCTAAAATAAAGACCGCACAAACTACTCAAAACTACTCAACCCGAATTACACCCACCTCCCAAACAGCATACACAACAAGTATTACAACGGCATTTGCCACTATGGGCAACAATCTCAAAAACACTTAAGCCGGACAATCTTATCGTTCTGCTATTATATTGCACAAAATTAACAACCCAATATTTGCCACGTGCATGTTAACCTTTTGGTTTGATTAGAATTACCTGCGGGGAATAAGCAATGGCAAAAATTTTAATTTCTTTATTGAACTAACCTTTAATTAGTATGAAAAACAAAAAACTAACCGGTGAGTTTGGCAAGAAGCTTTACCTTACCATTTTCAGCAGTGTATTATGCATTGCTGTAAACGCACAAACAGTAAACCTTTGGATGACTGCCGGTTCGGGCAGCCAGAGAATGCAGGCCGGAACCGAGTCGTTTGGATCTGGTGCGGCAGGTTCTGCCACCATAACCGTAAATGAAAGCTCTACCTATCAGACTATTGATGGCTTTGGCTTTACCTTAACACAGGCCAGTGCAAAGGTTATCAGCAGCATGTCGGCCAGTGCCCAAACAACCCTTCTTAACGACCTTTTCGGCTCCAACGGCATTGCTATGCAGGTAGTGCGCGTTGGTATAGGCGCAACCGACCTGAGCGACTGGGCTTATTCGTATCGCGACGGGGCTTCATTCAGCCTTGCCGGCCCCGATTTGACCTATACCATACCCATTCTGAAGAAAATTAAGGCTATTAACCCTAATGTAAAGGTACTGGCAACACCATGGTCGGCACCTATGTGGATGAAAACCAGCGGTTCTTTTACCGGTGGCACCCTTAAAGCCGAAAATTACGAAAGCTACGGGCAATACTGGCTCGACTATATGAATGCCATGCGTGCCCAAGGGATAGAGATTTGGGCCATTACCCCGCAAAACGAGCCCCTGAACGCGTTTAACACCCCCAGCATGACCCTCACAAAAGAAAACCAGTTGGGGCTTATAAACGATTTTATCGGCCCGAAACTAAGGGGTGCCGGCTACAACTGTAAAATTATCTGCTACGATCATAACTGCGACAATACCGAATACCCCATATATGTGGCAAATAACAGCCCTTATGTTGATGGTTCGGCCTTCCATTTATACGGAGGCGATATTTCTGCACTTACAACAGTTAAAAACTCAACCGGGAAAAACGTTTATTTAACTGAACAATACACAGGCGCTGGCGGAAGCTTTTCGGGCGACCTGGTATGGCACATGAGAAATGTAATGATTGGCGCCCTGAACAATTGGGCAAAAATAGCTCTGGAGTGGAACCTTGCAGCCGACCCCAACCACGGCCCCTATATTCCGGGCACCTGTTCAACCTGTCTGCCCGGTGTTACCATAAACGGGAGCACAGCCACCAAAAATGTTGCTTACTACATTGTTGCACACATGTCGAAAGTTATTGGGGCCAATGCTGTGCGCATCGGTTCATCAAGCAATAACGGAAACCTGGTAAGCACTGCCGTAAAAAACACCGATGGCAGCAAAGCACTAGTGGTGGTAAATACCAGTGGCTCAACTATTAACTTCAATGTGTCGTGGAACGGAACGGCATTCGATTATTCGCTTCCGGGCAATGCCGTGGTTTCATTCAAATGGAGCAATGGCTCAAGCACCGGCACCTGCGGACAGTCGTACACCAACCTCCCGGCAACCATACAGGCTGAAAATTATTGCAACATGAGCGGCATACAAACCGAGAACACCAGCGATGCCGGTGGCGGACAAAATGTTGGCTGGATAGATGCCGGCGACTGGATGGCCTATAGTGTGAATGTGCCATCGAGCGGCAGCTATATAGTAAGCTACAGAATTGCCAGCGCCAGTGGTGGTGGTGGGCTTCGGCTTGAAAACTATGGCGGTGGTGCAACTTATGGCACAATCAGCCTGCCCTCGACTGGCGGATGGCAAACCTGGACTACAGTTACACAAACGGTTAACCTTACTGCCGGCCAGCAAACCCTCGCCATTGTTGCCACATCAGGCGGATGGAACATAAATTATTTCAGCATCGCCGGCAATGGCGGTTCGACCGGGTTTACCCAAACCCTCCAGGCTGAAAGCTATTCGGCCATGTCGGGCATACAAACCGAAACTACAACCGATGCCGGCGGCGGACAAAATGTTGGCTGGATTGATGCCGGCGACTGGATGGCATACCCTGCTGTGAATATACCGGCTGCCGGAACTTATACCATTTCTTACAGGGTTGCAAGCCAAAGCGGCGGCGGATCGTTAAGGTTCGAAACTTATGGCGGCGGCACACAATATGGTACGCTTACCGTGCCTTCTACCGGCGGATGGCAAACATGGACAACCATATCGCATACCGTTACCCTGCCTGCCGGCTCACGCCAATTTGCCATAGCAGCCCTCGCTGGCGGATGGAACATTAACTGGTTTACAATTACACAGGGCACCCTGAAATCGGCTGAAGAAAGCCAAACCAATGCTATAGCTATTGCCGATATTGGCCAGGCTGCCGAAGAATTTGCCCTGTTCGGAAATTTCCCGAACCCGTTTGGCAACACTACCACCATATCATATCAATTACCTGGCGACGAACTTGTTAAAATTGAAGTGTTTAATGCAACCGGACAAAAAGTTGCCACATTGTTGAACGAGATACAGGAAAAAGGGCTGCACCAGATTGAATATAATGCTGATGAACTTAAGCCTGGCGTATATATGCTAAGGCTCAGTGCAGGAGTAAATATGGCGGTTAAACAAATGGTTCTTCTGAAATAAACAAACACCCAATTTCTTTTATACCGACTTTAATTTAGTTTTGAGCGGCTGTGCCCACGGGCATGGCCGCTTTTTTTACTACTTATTTGCGCATTCTGCCTGATATAGCGAAGATATATGCAACAGCACAAAACAGCCAACTCATAAATAGTATTTTTCGCTTCTTTCATTTCAAAAATAAAAATCAAAAAGACCATTTTTTATCAACTCGCAACAAACAAACAGATATAAAAAGTAACTTTGCAAATTATAAATTGAATATGACATATTACACCAAAATAAAAGAATTAACTAAAACAGTTCCAGCCACTTTAGTGGACTTTGAGCTTCCAAGAGACCCTGCAAGGACACCGACACAAGCATCATCTAACTTTATTACTAATAAAGAGCAAGGAGATTGGGCTGAAAATTTGGTGTTTAGGGCAATAAATGATACATCAAAAAACTTTGTGGCAGTTAAATATGGTAAGTCTGATGACTTAGTAGCCGGGGAAGATGGATTTGACGCCTTCTATCAAGAATTTCAAGATGAACTTGATACAATCGGCAAAAGACCCGATATACTAATTTTCAGAAAAGAAGATTTTATAAATGATTGGGGGGGGTGACATTAGCCATATACCCCACCATACAATCACAGAATATGTAAAAAAAGCAATAGCAGGAATTGAAGTTAGGTCAAGTGCTTTCTTAATTGATAAATACTAAGAAACAATGCAAGTTAGGACTGAGAATTATAGTCAGATAGCTTTGCAAACGAGAGATTTTATTCTTGCTGAATTTCAAGAAGAATTGAACCATTCCACGAGACAGGCTTATATCGGAATACTTCAAAACATTACACCAAGTAATCTTTCTATAACTGATTTTAGAGTTCCAAGTTGGAGTTCTACAAAAAGGTTATCTGAATTAAAAAGCCATTTCAAAATATTGAAAGATGCAATAAAAAAAATACAAAAGAGAGATTATCTTTCTATCACCCCTAAAGTAGAAGATGTTAAAGTTGTATATAAGTGGATAGAAACCTTTAATGTACCACATTTTTATTTTCAAGTTTTCTTTGACAAGGTTTTTGGAATTTCATTTGAGGAGATTCTCACAATAATCTCTGATCCAAACAATGAAGGCGTAATATTTTCAGTTGAAACCGATACTAAAAATCAAAACAAAACCACGATTAAAATCAGATCAAAATCGGGAACACTTATAGCATCAAAAATTCAAGAGCCTTTACACGAAAGTGTTAGAAAGGAAATGGACAGAGGCAGGCTTTTATTTTATGTAACCTTCAAAGGTGGAACTGCATATCTTAATGTGGACAATTTGATAAACATGCTTGGCATTGATACAAAGGAATTCTGATGATAGGTTTAAAAGATATTTCGTTAGCAACAAACAATCAAGTTGAAAAAGACTACTCTAAATCTATTTCTTTAGGGCATAGAAAGAAATTTGCCCAATTCTTTACTCCTTTTCAATTAGCATCTTTAATGGCAAATTGGTTGTTAGGCAACCAAAATCTAAAAACAGTTTTAGAACCTGCATTTGGACTAGGAGTTTTTTCAAGAGCCTTATTAAGTAAAAACCCCGAGCTTTCTATAAAGGGATTTGATATTGACAAAACAATATTTGACAATGCAAAAGAGATTTTTCACAATACGCTAAATGTAGATATTCATTTAGAAGACTATATGTTCAATGATTGGAACTATAAATATGACGGTATCATCTGTAATCCGCCTTATTTCAAATTTCACGATTATGACAATAAAACAATCTTGAATGAAATCGAACATCGTTTACAAATCAAACTCAATGGCTTTACAAATCTTTACACTCTTTTTCTACTAAAGTCAATTTACCAATTAAATTCCAATGGAAGACTTGCCTATATAGTTCCATCAGAATTTTTAAATTCAGATTATGGCAAACTTGTAAAGTCCGCTTTAATAAAAAATAAAGTGTTAAGACATATTATTGTTTTTGATTTTGAAGAAAATGTTTTTGATGATGCCCTAACTACTGCTTGCATTCTTTTATGTTCAAATGATAAGAACTATCAGAATGTTAAATTTTCAACCATCAAAAAAATTGATGAATTAGAAACTATTAAAGCCTACATTTCAAACTATCCTGTCAATAATATTGATGACCTTACCTTTAATCATACAGAACTTGAACCAGAAACTAAGTGGCGTAAATACTATCAAGTACAAAACGGAATCAGATATAAAAATTTAATGCCATTTTCAAATGTAGCTAAAGTTGTACGTGGTATTGCAACAGGTGCAAACGAATATTTCACATTTTCAAAATCAAAAGCAAATCAGTATAAAATAAATGAGAAATATTTACTTCCTTGTATTTGCAAAGCAGTAGATGTTAAAGATAATTTTTTCACAAAAGACAATTTCAATTCCTTAGTTTTTGCAGATAAACAGACTTATTTATTAAACGCAATTGGTCCTAAAGATGAAAATGTATTGAAATACTTAGAGATTGGAGAAAAAACAGAAATTGACAAAAAATATCTTACGGCTTGTAGAAATCCCTGGTATTCCTTAGAAAATCGTCCACCATCTCCAATCTGGGTTTCTGTTTTCAATAGAAGTGGTCTAAAATTCATTAGAAACGAAGCTAATATTTCTAATCTTACTTCATTTCATTGTGTTTATCCAGTTCAGAATAATTTGTTCAACAATGTGAATATTGACATTTTATTTGCTTATCTGCTGACTGATGTTGCAAGAGAGATATTTGAAGACAACCGAAGGGAATATGGTAACGGACTTCAAAAATTTGAACCTAACGACCTTAATAAAGCAATGATGCTCGACTTGTCAATACTTGATAGAAAAAGTGAAAGTGAAATTTTAGAACTCTTTGCCCAATACAGAGAATCGGTGTTACATAAATTTCCAAATGAGAAGTTATTGAAAAACATCAACCAAATATTAAAAAGCAAATATTCTCAATGCTAAACATTAATGGTAAATAATTGAATTCAGTTCTATTTAATTACCTCGCCTAAATCTGTTGTTATTTTTATCTGGTTTTGAATCAGACTAAAAATGGTATATCTTAACGCGAGTTTTAATAGTACTAATTACTCTTTATTTAAGATAAACACACTCTAAAAACCCATACTATGAAGAGAAACAACTTTTTTAGTGCACAAAAAAACTTGTTTAGAATTGTTTTTTTATTTTCGGCCTTGTTTACTATTAACTATCTGTATGCCCAAAATTATGTATCAAACAGGGCTCCGCTAACCGAAACCCCCTTTATTGCTCTTCCCTTAGGGAGCATAAAACCCGAAGGCTGGTTAAAAACCCAATTGCTTGCCCAAAAAGAAGGGCTTACCGGTTATTCCGAAATTATTTACCCCGAACTTGCACCCGACTCGGAATGGCTTGGCGGCACAGCACCCAATTCGAACTGGGAACGGCCAACATATTATGTTAAAGGCCTTATTGCCCTGGCTTACACCTTAAACGATACGGCATTAATGACCAAAGCCCAAAAATGGATCGACTGGACACTCAACAGCCAACAGCCCGACGGAAGTTTTGGCCCCTCATCAAGCAACGATTGGTGGGCACGTATGCCCATGATAACAGCTTTAATGGACTATTGCGATGCTACAGGCGATGACAGGGTTGTACCCTTTCTTACCAATTATTTCCGCTATCAATTAGAAAACCTGCCCGAAAGGCCGCTGGCTGAATGGGCAAAGGCAAGGGCAAGCGACAATGTCGATGTGGTTATTTGGCTTTACAACCGAACCGGCGATAGCTTCCTTCTCGAGCTTGCCAACCTAATTAAAGAACAGGCTTATGATTTCTCCGGTATTTTTACAAACAACACCTTTTTAACAGGCTTCCATACCGACTTTTTTCCAAAGCACGGTGTAAATGTTGCCCAGGCATACAAATACGGGGCTGTTTTTTACCAGCTCACAAACAATTTATCCGATAAGAACACAATGCGCAACGGGGTTGAAAACCTGTACCCTTACCACACACAAATTACCGGCATGAACACTACCACCGAGTTTTTATCGGGTATGTCGTCGGTGCAGGGTGTCGAACTTTGTGCAATTGTTGAGCGCATGTTTTCCAACGAAATCAGCCTGAGGGTGCTTGGCGATGCTAAAATAGCCGACGAACTTGAAAAGGTTGCTTTCAACCACTTACCGGCTGCTCTCAGCGAAAACCATTGCCAACACCAATATTACGTTCTTCCAAACCAGGTACAAAGCAAAAAAGGGCATAACGGCTTCGGGCAGGATTACGATAACGGGGTTGTGCCCGGCCCTTTCTCTGGTTATCCGTGTTGCCGGTACAACTGGCACATGGGCTGGCCTAAATTTACCCAGTTTTCGTGGATGGCCACCCCCGACAGCGGACTGGTTGCTGCCACCTATGCCCCCTGCATGGTTAATGCAAGGGTCGGCGACAGCATTGCGGTTACCATTACCGAAAATACTGATTACCCATTTGAAGAACAAATTCGCCTTACGGTTGAAATTGGTTCCCCCACAAAGTTCCCTTTAAAGCTCCGTATTCCGGAATGGTGCAAAAACCCCGAAATATTGGTTAACGGACAACCTCAACCTGCTGTTGTGCCCGGCAGCTACTTCACTATCGATAAAACATGGGCAAACAACGATGTAGTGGTAATAAACCTCCCCATGCCCATAGCCTTATCAAAATGGGTTAATAACTCAGTTGGCATTGAACGGGGCCCCCTGGTATATTCGCTTAAAATGGATGAAGACTGGAAAAAAATTAACACATACACTTTTGCCGAAAAAGATTTTAGCGAATACGAGGTTTACCCAAAAAACAACTGGAACTATGCTCTGGTACTTGGCCCGGAAAACCCGGCGGAATCATTTACCGTTGAAAAATCGGAACTTTCGGGCAATCCATTTTCACCTGAAACAACTCCTGTAAAACTTAAGGTTAAAGCAAAAAAACTACCCGGATGGGGGCTCACGGCCAATGGGGTACATGCTGCCGAACCGCCTTACAGTCCGGTAATATCTGCCGAAACCGAAGAAGAAATTACATTAATCCCCTTCGGTTCAGAACGAATAAGGTTAACTTATTTTCCCTTTATAGGGCCTGTGAAGGAAAACGACACAATTTTTGTTGACAACTTCGTGTCGAAAGGGCCAAATTATTGGACAAGCTTTGGTGGCGGATGGCAGCAGAAAGATGGAAAATATTACAGCGAATCGTTTAACGTAAAGGGGGCAAAATCGGTGGCAATGGGCACCCATTTTTCCGATTTTACATACGATGTAAACATAACTATTCTGAATGGGGAAACCCAGGGCGGCGTAATATTTCGATGTTCCGATGCAGCAATGGGCGTCGATTCGTACAAGGGCTATTACGCAGCCCTGAACACCAGCGGCGAAGTAATACTTGGCAAGGCCAATAACAGTTGGTCGCACATAAAGTCGGCCAATCTGGCAATTAACCCTTCTGCCACCTATCATTTGCGGGTACAGGCCATTGGCACCGAAATTAAAGTTTTTGTGGACAATATGGATGTGCCTGTAATTACAGCCAACGACAACCAGTTTAAAACCGGTTATATTGGTTTAAGGCAATACAGCGGGCCAAACACACCCGACCCGTCGGGGCAAACCGTATTGTTCGAAAACCTCGAAGTACGTGCCTGGGAGGAGCCGGTAAGCCAGATTATCAGAAAACCACTATTGGAAAGCACTATTGAATTTTTTCCAAACCCTGTAAACGATGTTATTTATTTTAACGAATTAGCCACTTCGCCTGTAGATGCAGCCAATATTTACAGTGCATCTGGCAAGATAATCTTTTCGCAGAAAAAGGCACAGAATTATATCGATGTATCAAAGCTCCCGGAAGGAATATACCTTATTGTGCTTATGCACGAAGGATCGAAAACAGTGAGGCAATTTTTGAAAATATAACTTTCGGAGGAAGCAAAATATAGAATAAAAAAACAAAAAGGTGGCATTTTTAGCCACCTTTTTTAGTCTGAATATTTTTTTTAGCCTTTTATGGCTTCCAAAACCGGCAGTTGCCTGTCGACCAAAACTTCCAGCGAAATAAATGTTTCGGTTCGCATAATGCCCGGTATGGCCTGTATTTTATCGGCAAGAACTTTGCGCAGGTGTTCGTTGTCGCGGGTATAAACTTTTATAAACATCGAATACTGCCCGGTAGTATAATGGCATTGAATAATCTCGGGAATTTGGGTCAGGCGCGAAGAAACATCGTGAAACATGGCCGCATTGTCGAGAAAGATTCCAATATATGCACAGGTATTGAAACCCAGCTTTTTGGGATCGATGTTAAACTGCGAGCCTGAAATAATGCCCATTTTGGTTAAACGTTGAACACGCTGGTGTATGGCCGCGCCAGAAACATCGCAATCCCTGGCAACTTCCAGAAAAGGTATCCGTGCATTTTGCGTAAGAATGGACAATATCTTTTTATCCAGTTCATCGATATAATAATTGTTTTCTGTTTTCATATTTAACCAGTAAAATTATTAATTGATTGGGTCGATTATCATTGCAATCTGAAAGCAAATTTAGTAATATTTTGTTAATTAATTAAAATATTTCTTGTCGATATATCATATTTTAATATCTTTGCTAATATTTCTTTCAAAATAAATTTAAAATAAAGGTATTTGTGATAAAATATCACATTACACAACAAATAGCAATAAAAATAAAATAAAACAGCCATGTGCGGAATAATAGGGGTTTTTGACTTAAAGGTCGATTCGGGCAGCCTGCGGAAGCAGGTATTGGAAATGTCGAAAAAGCTGAGGCACCGTGGCCCCGACTGGTCGGGGATATATTGTGGCGAGAAAGCAATTTTGGCACACGAACGCCTGTCGATTGTCGATCCGCAATCGGGGCACCAGCCATTGTTTAGTAAAGACAGGAAACATATTCTGGCCGTAAACGGCGAAATATACAATTTTAAGCTTTTACGCAAACAAACCGAAGATATTTACGAGTTCCAGACAAACTCCGATTGCGAGGTCATACTTTCTCTTTATCGAAAAAAAGGAATAAACTTTCTGGAAGACCTCAACGGAATATTTGCTTTTGCATTGTATGACGAGGAGGAAGATACTTATTTAATTGCCCGCGACCACATTGGTATTATACCTTTGTACATGGGCTGGGACCGTGATGGTAATTTCTATGTTTCATCGGAACTTAAAGGGCTTGAAGGCTATTGTAATAAAATTGAGGAGTTTAAGCCAGGCCACTACCTCTACAGCAAGGATGGCGAAATAAAAAAATGGTATCAACGCAACTGGACTGAATACGACACCGTAAAAAACAACCAAACCAGTATTGAAGATTTGCGTTGCGCCCTCGAAGCCGCCGTACACAGACAGCTGATGTCGGATGTTCCATACGGGGTTTTGCTTTCCGGGGGCCTCGATTCGTCGATAACCTCGGCACTGGCAAAAAAATATTCGCGTAACCGTATCGAAGACGACGACAAAAAAGAAGCCTGGTGGCCCCAATTGCATTCCTTCGCCATTGGGCTCAAAGATTCGCCAGATTTGGCCGCTGCACGAAAAGTGGCCGATGCCATTGGCACCATACACCACGAGATAAACTTTACCGTGCAGGAAGGCCTCGACGCCCTGCGCGACGTTATTTACCACATCGAAACCTACGATGTTACAACCATTAGGGCCTCAACGCCCATGTACCTGCTGGCCCGGGTAATAAAGTCGATGGGCATTAAAATGGTTCTATCGGGCGAAGGCGCCGATGAAATTTTCGGCGGGTACCTGTATTTTCATAAAGCCCCAAATGCCAAAGCTTTTCATGAGGAAACTGTACGCAAACTGGGCAAACTTCACATGTACGACTGCCTGCGCGCCAACAAAACCCTGGCGGCCTGGGGTGTGGAAGGCCGTGTACCCTTTCTCGACAAAGAATTTATGGATGTAGCCATGCAACTCAACCCCGAGGATAAAATGATTAAAAACGGCAGGATTGAAAAATGGGTCGTGCGCAAAGCATTTGAAAACTATCTTCCCGAAAGCATTGCCTGGAGGCAAAAAGAACAATTCTCCGATGGGGTTGGCTACAACTGGATCGATAGCCTTAAAGAAGTAACTTCAAGGCTGGTTTCTGACAAACAGATGGATAATGCAAAATACAAGTTCCCGATAAACCCGCCGAAAACAAAAGAAGAATACTATTACCGATCCATCTTCAGCGAACATTTCCCGTCGGATGCGGCAGCACTCTGTGTGCCATCGGTGCCATCAATTGCATGTAGTACAGCCGAAGCGCTTGAGTGGGACGCTTCGTTTAAAAACAATGCCGACCCCTCGGGAAGATCAATGAAGACAGTTCATGTTGAAGGTTACAAATAAGCACCGGGTAAAATTTGCACCTTATATGGCTATTATTAGGTTTACAACAAACTAACTAATAATCTGTAAACAAAAACGAAGCAATAATTACCGTCCGTTTATAATAAAGCATAGCATCTGTAAATTTTTTAATTTATTCCAAACAAGTCTGCATGATTGTAAGTTGAATATTTTTGTATCTTTAGCCGCGAAAAAAAACAGAATTGATGAAAAACCTTATTCTTCCGAAGAATTATAAAAGTATTCTCGATTTAAAGCAAACCGAACTTGCCATAAAACTTGTAAAAGACAATTTCCAGGACAACCTCTCGTCGGAACTAAGGCTGCGCAGGGTAACCGCCCCGCTTTTTGTATTAAAGGGCACAGGCATTAACGACGATTTAAACGGTACCGAACGTAAAGTAACATTCCCGATAAAAGATTTAAACGATCGCCAAGCCGAAGTGGTAAATTCACTGGCCAAATGGAAACGCATGGCCCTTGCCGACTATGGAATAAATATGGGCTATGGCATTTATACCGACATGAATGCCATAAGGCCAGACGAAGTGCTCGACAACCTGCACTCGCTTTATGTCGATCAATGGGACTGGGAAAGGGTTATTAGCCTTGAAGAACGAAATGTAGCCTTTCTGAAATATATTGTAAAAAAAATATTTGAAGTATTAAAACGTACCGAATTTGTTGTTTATGAAAATTACCCGGAGATAAAACCCATTTTGCCCGACGAAATTACCATTATCCACTCCGAAGAACTCTTAAAACTTTATCCCGGGCTTAGCGCAAAAGAACGGGAAAACGAAATAACAAAAAAACATAAAGCTGTTTTTATAATCGGTATCGGGGCAAAACTTTCACACGGTGAACAACACGATGGCCGCGCCCCCGACTACGACGACTGGTCGACCCCAAACAGCGACGGCTACATGGGTCTTAATGGCGACATTCTGCTTTGGCACCCGGTTCTCGAACAGGCTTTTGAAATATCGTCGATGGGCATAAGGGTTGATAAAGCCGCCTTGTTGCACCAGCTTGAGATTACCAATTCGAACGAAAGAAAATCGTTATTGTTCCACCAGCGCCTGCTCAGCGACGAACTGCCGCTTTCCATTGGCGGCGGCATAGGCCAATCGCGCCTGTGCATGTACTTTTTGCGAAAAGCCCATGTTGGCGAAATCCAGTCGGGTATTTGGCCCGATGGCATGGCCGAAGAATGCCGTAAACATGGGATAATATTAATTTAAGCCTGCTGTTGCGCCAATGGTACGAAGTTGTAAATAAGTTAAAAGCACTGGCGTTCTGCCTTTCAACTTATTTTCTAAATTTATAGGTTCACCCCTGCCTAAAGGCATTGTTTACCTGAACAACAGGCAAAACAAGCAAATTTCACAGCATTGTAAGTAGCAGTCTGTGAGATACGGAATACCAAATTCAGAAAAATTTTCAGGCCATGCCATATTCTTGTAAACAATCTTTTGCCGGGGGCTTAAGCCCCCGGCAAAAGATTGTTTTTGTTTTCTGCCCATCTTCTCTAATCTGCGTGCAACGCCTTTATCAGTTTAGGATTTAAATTTAAGGCTATATATTGTTTTTTTTCATTACCCCCCCCATATTATCAATGTACTCCTGAGTATTTTATATATTTTACTTGCATATACCCTGTTTATTTTGATATATAAACTTATATTTTAGTTATTTTTGTTTGTTTATGCCTATATTTTGTTATATATTTGTCGCAGAAACTATCAATCCGAAACATTTTAACATAAAAACAGGGGAATTTATGAAAAATTCGAAATTTAAACTTTTAGGAATTGTTCTTCTTCTGCTCATAGGCGGTACAAAATCGCTTTTTGCGCAGGAAGCAGCAGAAGTCGATACAGGTATAACTGCATGGATGCTCACCTCAACAGCATTGGTGTTGTTAATGATTCCGGGGCTTGCTATGTTTTATGGCGGGCTTGTGCGCACCAAAAACGTACTGGGCACCATGATGCATAGTTTTGTTGCAATGGGCGTAATGGCAGTGCTTTGGGTAATTGTTGGTTATTCTATGAGTTTTGGAAAAAGTGTGTTAGGTGGCTGGTTTGGCTGGGACAGCAACTTCTTTTTACTGCGTGGCATCGATAATTCCATTACCGAAGCTGGCATACCCGAATATGTATTTTCGATGTTCCAGGGGAAATTTGCAATCATTACACCCGCGCTCATTGCAGGGGCTTTTGCCGAAAGGGTGTCGTTCAAAGCTTATGTACTTTTTATTGCAGTTTGGGGCATAGTGGTATATAATCCTTTGTGCCATTGGGTTTGGGCTTCCGATGGCTTTCTGTATAATATGGGCGCCATTGATTATGCCGGGGGTACCGTTGTGCATATCTCGGCAGGTATAAGCGGACTGGTAGCAGCACTTTACCTCGGCGTAAGGCGTGGCCACCCGAAAACTGCCATGCCGCCCAGCAACCTTGTAATGACCATGATGGGCGCCGGCTTACTATGGGTAGGCTGGTTTGGGTTTAATGCCGGAAGTTCGGTAAACAGCAACCTTTCCACAGCCCAGGCATTAACAGCCACCCAGGCCGCTGCCGCTGCTGGCGCCTTAATGTGGATGCTCATCGAAGGTTTCCACCAGGGAAAAGCTACGGCATTAGGTTTTGCATCGGGCATTCTGGCCGGGTTAGTGGCAGTTACGCCGGCAGCTGGGGTTGTTCAACCTGCCGGGGCATTGGCGCTTGGCGCACTGGCTTCAACGGTATGCTACCTTGCCATTATGGCCAAAAATAAACTTGGCTACGACGACAGCCTCGATGCTTTTGGCGTTCATGGTGTAGGCGGAATTGTAGGGGCTATCAGCCTGGTTTTCTTTATGAGGGGCGAACATAGCTTTAGCGAAATAATGAACCAGTTAGGCATTCAGTCGCTTGCAGTTGTGCTGGCTATAGTTTACGCTGCCGTATTGACCCTTATATTGGTAATCATCCTGGATAAAACCATTGGTTTCCGTTCATCGGAAAAAGACGAAATGAAAGGGCTCGATGCCAGTTATCATGGTGAACATGGCTATGGCATGTTAAACCTGTAATTTTATGTAATTTTTAACGACAAAAAATTGTAAAGTATGAAAATGATAACAGCTATCATTCGCGAAAGCAAGCTCGACGAAGTTCGCGAAGCCTTGATAAATGCCGAAATTACCCGCATAACCGTTGTAAGGGTTTCGGGCCACGGGCAACAACAAGACCAGGATATTTACAGGGGCAAGAAAGTGGTTCCAAACCTAATCCCTAAGGTGAAAATTGAAATTGCCGTAAACGAAGCATTTGTAGATATTACCGTTGACACCATTATTAAATCGGCAAGGACAAACGGCAAGGGAAATGTAGGCGATGGAAAAATATTCATCACCAACCTTGAGGAATGTATCCGTATCCGTACAGGCGAGCGCGGAGGTCAGGCCATATAAAATTCTGCAAGAAAATACACACAATTTTAGTTACATATTTTCTTCACTTCAAACTGCACCCTTGTAAAAAAGGTGCAGTTTGTTTTTTTCTAAAGGGGCACTAATAGCAATTGTTCCAGTGGGCCAATAATCCGTACTAAATAGTATATTTGTAGCAATAGCATATATATAATAAAACAATCCGCTTATGTGTGGTTCAAAAGTATATTTTACCAACCTGCGCACAACACCAAAACTAAACCTGCTAGACAAACTCATAGCACTGGTAAAAAAAGCAGGTATCGAAACAATACAATTCGACAAAAAACTAACGGCCATAAAAATACATTTTGGCGAACCGGGCAACCTGGCTTATATAAGGCCTAATTATGCCATAAAGCTGGGCGCATACCTTAAAAAACTTGGGGCAATGCCTTTTCTAACCGATGCCAACACACTATACCATGGCAGGCGTTCCAATGCTGTCGATCATATTCTTGCTGCCTACGAAAATGGTTTTAACCCCCTTGTTACCGGCTGCCCGGTAATTATTGCCGATGGGCTTCGCGGCTCCGACATGGTTGAAACAAGAGTGGATATGCCTTTATGCAAAACCGCAAAAATTGCAAAAGCTGTTGCCGATGCCGATATTATTGTATCGATGAACCATTTCAAAGGACATGAAATGACCGGTTTCGGCGGTGCACTTAAAAACCTGGGCATGGGCTGCGCATCGGTTGGAGGAAAGCTCGAACTGCATTCAACTTCTAAACCTAAAATAATCGATAAGAATTGTACAGCATGTAAAGTCTGTGAACGAAATTGTGCCCATGGCGCCATTCTGGTGGGTGCCGACAGAATTGCCCATATCAATTACGAAAAATGTGTAGGTTGCGGACAATGCGTTGCTGTTTGCCAGTACGATTCGGCAGTAGTTGTCTGGGACGGCGCCTCGGAAGACGGTGCAAAGAAAATTGCCGAATATACCTGGGCGGTAATCAACAACAAACCTTCGTTCCATATAAATTTTATTATGAATGTGTCGCCCGACTGCGATTGCTGGGGGCATAACGACTACCCCCTGGTGCCCGATATTGGCATTGCAGCATCGTTCGACCCCGTAGCGCTCGATCAGGCTTCGGCCGATTTAGTGTCAAACGCCCCTGCCCTGGCCGGCAACCGCATTTGTGAAAACCACAAACACGGCGACTTAAAAGGAAGCGACAAATTTAAACTGGCACACCCAAACACTTTTTGGCAGGCCGGCCTCGAACACGCCGAAAAAATCGGGCTAGGAAGCCGCAGCTACAAACTCATTGAATGCTGATATACCTATGTCGAAATACAGCTATATATTATTTTTGGTTTTTTTTGCGTTTGCAAGCATATTGCCGGCTAAAAGCCAGTACGATGAGTTTTTTACCCCTAAGCGGTTCCGTTTCGATTATTATATCGCAGGGTCGAATGACTCAGCATATATAATACCCGACAAACTGCACGAAGAACCAGAATGGAGCGGTTCTAAAAAAAACCTGGTTGACACTTTCCGTTACGGCGAAATGTTTTTCAGGTTGCTTGACCCAGCCACAAAAACCGAAATTTTCTCGAAAGGTTATTCGAATTTGTTTATTGAATGGCAGACAACCCCCGGGGCCAAAGATACAATGGCAAAATACCACGAGTGTATAACATTTCCTGCGCCACTCAGGCCAGTAGTGCTGGAGATATTCATGCGCGACACTACTATGGCCTTTAACCGTATTTTTGAATATATAATCGACCCCGAAGCCAACAATATAAACCGGACAGGTTTCTCGCCTCAAACAAAATCCAAACTTATCCATAATGGAAATGAAAGCCACCATGCCCTCGATATAGTATTTCTTTCCGAAGGATATACCGAGAGCCAGTGCGAACTGTTTTATACCGATGTGGAAAGGTATAAGAATTACCTTTTCGGGTGGGAACCTTACAAGCACTACCGGCAAAGCATTAATATTCTGGCTGTGTTTTCTGCTTCGGCCGGCGAAGGCGCCGATATGCCCGGCCAAAATTTTTGGGTTGAAACCATTGCCGGGGCACACTTTAGCACTTTCGGCATCGAAAGGTACCTTACCCTTCCAAATATCTGCAAAGTTTACGAACACCTTGCAGCTTATCCTGTCGATCAGGTATGTGTATTGGTAAACTCAAATAAATACGGTGGCGGCGGAATATATAATTTCTATACCATTTTCACATCGGCGTGTGCGGGGGCAGAAATGCTATTTATGCATGAGTTTGGACATGGTTTTGCTTCTTTGGCCGATGAATATTTCAATTCAGAAGTGCCATATATTGAATTTGGGAGCAGAAATTTCGAACCCTACCAGCCAAATATTACCAACATGGCTAATTTTTCTTCGAAATGGGCCGGCATGATAAACGACACGGTTCCGGTACCTACACCCGATATACCCGAATACGACAACACAGTAGGGGTTTTCGAAGGGGCTTTTTATAATACAAAAGGATTTTACCGGCCCCAGCGTAATTGTGCAATGCGTTCGAGTGGAACAAAGCGTTTTTGCAAGGTTTGCGAAGCAGCTATTGAGGAAATGCTCAGGTTTTCTATTGAATAAAAAAGGCTGCCGATTTCTGGCAGCCCTTTTTATTTATTCTTCTACAATTTCAATTTTCTCAATCAGGTCGCCCGGTTTAATTTCATCAATAACCCCGAGCCCTTCAGTAACTTTCCCAAAACAAGTGTGATTACGATCGAGGTGCTTGGTGTTCTGCCTGTTGTGGCAGATAAAAAACTGCGACCCTCCGGTATTTCTTCCGGCATGTGCCATTGATAATACCCCACGATCGTGGTATTGGTTTTCTCCATCGAGCTCGCAGTCGATTTTATAACCTGGCCCACCGGTACCTGCCCGGTGATCCATGGGGTCTTTCGAATAAGGGCACCCACCCTGTATTACAAAGTTTGGTATTACACGGTGAAAGCGAAGCCCGTTATAGTATCCCGATTCGGCCAGCGAAATAAAATTTTCAACCGTTTTGGGGGCATCTTTTTCATAAAACTCAGCCTTCATCAGGCCTTTTGCTGTATAAATAAGGGCTTTTTTCATCAAATAATTTTTAAAGTTTAAAAAATTGCTGCAAACAAGCAGTTTACTGGTTTATTCTTCTGCCATTACTTCAAGCAGTTCAACTTCAAAAATAAGGGTTGAATTAGCTTTCAGGTCTTCGCTCATGGCACGGTTGCCGTATCCGAGTTCCGAAGGGATATAGAACTCGTAAACCGAACCTTCTTTCATGAGCTGCAAACCTTCTGTCCAGCCCCTGATAACCTGGTCGAGCCTGAACTGTGCAGGTTCGCCCCTGTCGTATGAACTGTCGAATACTTTACCATTTAGCAGGGTTCCTTTGTAATTAACTTTAACAAAACTGCTATCGTGGGGCTGACGGCCCGAGCCTTCTTTAATTACTTTATATTGAAGACCGCTGGCGGTTTCTACAACACCTGCTTTTTCTTTGTTTTTTGCAAGGAAATCTTTTCCTTCATTTATTCTTTTTTCATCTTCAATTTTGTCAACCTCAGCCTGTTTTTGTTGCTGATCCATAGAAAATTTCTGAAGGATATTCTGAAGTTCTTGTCTTGAAAAAACAGAATCGTTTCCGGCGAAATAATCGGCCATGGCTTTTTGTACAAGTTTCAGGTTAATTTGGCTTTTATCTGGCACATTGGCAGGGCCGCTGGCAATCCAAACACCAATTGCATAACTAACTGAATCCATGTTGTTCGATAATTTTGGGGCTTTACCCGATTGGCTTGTGCAGGCAATAAAGTTCGATGCGAGCAATATGCCGGCTAAAAGTTTTGCGAAGTTTTTCATTTTCTGGAGATATTTTAAATTTCAGGCAGCAAAGGTAAAATTTTTATTGAAGCGTTAGGTGTGAATAACTCTTTTTTATATCGGTTGTTGATTTGTTTATTTTTCGGCTCATTTTGCTACAGTGTTTATGATAAAGCGAATACAGGAACTTTCAGCCGGTTTTATCGTTGCAGGTATATTTCTAGCTGCTTCAGCAATGGTTTCTGGCCAGGAATTGCCGTATGATAAGCTTGAAAAACAATCGTTGGGGCACTTCAGGGAAAACCGAATTTCAGAAGCCAGCAAAGGTTTTGAAATTTTGCAGGAAGTTTTCCCGAAAGAACCTTCATATAATTATTATCTTGGAAGATGCTACCTGGTTCAGGAAATACATAAGGAAAAAACGGTACAGCTGTTAAATTATGCAGCAATGTTCAACTACAAAACCGACGCAGGGTACTATTTAGCTTTGGCCTGCTTAAAGGTTTCGGAGCCCGACAATGCCGAAAAAGCGCTTGCTGGTTTTATGAAGGGCGCTAAAAAACGTGATATAAAAAAATTAAGGCCGGATAGTTTATTGGCATCTATAAAAAAAGCACAAGAAAAAACTTTTACAGGTAAAGATTACAGGGCACTTTCAGAAATTGGGGAGTTACCCGTGCTAGAGAATAATATTCCTGACAGCCCCGGCTTATTGGTTGTGCCGCAAATGCAACCCGAACCGGTATCCCGGCAAACAACATTTAATCGGGCCGATATTACCGAAACAAATGATCAAGCCATTGCAGAATACGATTTGCTCATTGCCAGGGCATTGGAATTTCAGCTTGCCTGCGACTCCTTGCAAAATGAAATATTGGCCCACAAAAACTCTTTGCGCGACGAAAAAAACGCAGAAGCCAGGCAGGTTCTGTTTTCCAAAATTAGTGCGCAGGAAAAGTTGCGTTCCGAAATGCAGGCAGAAGCAAACCAACTGTTTGTTAAGGCTGAAAAGCTGTTCCGGGACAGTAATGAAAAGCCTGGCTTAGCAGAAATAACCACCGGCAAACAATTTAACGAAGGCTATATCGACACATTATTGTCAGCAATAAAAACTGATAGTTCGAAAACAATTGATACCGCCCGTAAAAGCTTACAATTTGCCATACACCAAACATCGCCCTATTCGCATATTTCTCCCATTCCGCTGAATGCCGATCTGCCAGACGGGCTGGTGTACCGGATACAACTCGGGGTTTTTGCTGGCGATCCGCCATTTAGCACATTTGGAGGACTATCGCCACTCAGTGCCGAAAAATCGGAAAACAAAAGAAACACTAAATATTATGTGGGTTACTTCTTTAGCTCGAAAGAAGCACGAAAAGCACTTGAGCAGGTAAAAGAGTACGGTTTTGCCGATGCCTTTGTCGTGCCATACTTTAATAAATCGAAAATATCTATTCAGGCTGCTCGCGAAATCGAATTCGGCAATAACTGACCCATTATAAAGAAAATTACCTTTTTCCCCATATTTTTCAGAAATATTACCTGCCTGCAACAAAAAACTATTTGAGAACAAATACTTTATTGCTATTTTTGCTATTCAACCTGAAAAATTGTTTTCAAACTAACAACATGAGCACTGCAGAACACACAAAAGGAAGTCCGGCATTTGAAGAACTTCTGGATATTGATTCGGGCAATGACAGGTTTTTGATATTGCATAACGACGAAGTGCACACCTTCGATTATGTAATAGAAACACTGGTAAGTATTTGCGAAATGGATTCGTTGCAGGCCGAACAATGTACTTATCTGGTACATTATAAAGGCAAGTGCGAAATAAAAAAAGGCCCGCTCTCTTACCTGAAACCATATAAACTAGCGTTAAACGAAAAAGGGCTCGAAGCAACCATCGATTAAAAACACATTATGCCAACCTACATTATTATTTCACTCATTATTCTTGGAATTGTGCTGCTAATGGTAGAGTTTTTGGTAATACCCGGTGTAACAGTTGCCGGTATTGCCGGAACAATATTTATTGTTGGGGGCATAATTGTTGCCTACTTCTTTAAAGAAACCCGTACAGCCAACATAATCACTATTTCAACCCTGTCGCTCCTGGTGCTGGCCATTGCCCTTGGCTTCAAGTCGAAAACCTGGGAAAAGTTCGGCCTGAAATCGGAAATTGACAGCCATGCCTCTGCCGATATTGCTGAAGTTTATAAAGTTGGCGATAAGGGAAAAACCATTTCGAGGCTGGCGCCTATTGGAACAGTATTAATCAACGGCACTATTGTTGAGGCCCATTCCTTAGGTGGATTTATTGACCCAGGCAAGGATGTTGTTATTGTACGGACCGAAAAAAATAAATTATTTGTAGAACTTATAAATTAAACACACATGGGAGAATTCGGATTAATTATTGTAATTATTATAGCCATAATTGTTGTATTATGGTTGTTTTTCTATTTTATACCGCTTGGATTATGGTTCACTGCTATATTTTCGAACGTTAGGGTGCCAATTTTTGCCCTGGTTGGCATGCGTATCAGGAAAGTGCCCCCCGGTGTTATACTGAATGCCCTTATTAGCGCCACCAAAGCGGGCTTAAAAATCGATCGCGACAACCTTGAGGCCCACTACCTGGCAGGGGGCAATGTTATATCGGTTGTAAAAGCATTAATTTCGGCAGATAAAGCCAATATCCAGCTCGACTTTAAGGCTGCCACTGCTATCGACCTTGCCGGCCGCGATGTGCTTACAGCCGTACAAATGTCGGTAAACCCAAAAGTTATCGATACACCCCCTGTAAGCGCCGTTGCAAAAGATGGTATCCAGCTTATAGCCAAGGCTCGTGTTACCGTAAGGGCAAACATCAAGCAACTTGTAGGGGGAGCCGGCGAAGATACAGTATTGGCGCGTGTTGGCGAAGGCATTGTATCGTCGATAGGTTCATCTCAATCGCATAAAGAAGTACTGGAAAACCCCGATTCGATTTCGCGGTTGGTATTAAACAAAGGCCTTGATGCCGGTACAGCATTCGAAATACTTTCGATAGATATAGCCGATATCGATATCGGAAAAAATATTGGCGCGGTATTACAAATGGATCAGGCCAATGCCGATAAAAACATTGCCCAGGCCAAGGCCGAAGAGCGCCGGGCTATGGCTGTAGCCCTTGAGCAGGAAATGAAAGCCAAGGCCCAGGAGGCACGTGCAAAAGTTATAGAGGCCGAAGTTGAAATACCACTTGCTATGGCACATGCTTTTAAATCGGGCAACTTAGGCATTATGGATTATTATAAAATGAAAAATATAGAAGCTGACACAAGCATGCGCGATTCGATTGCAGGATCGTCTGATAAAACGAAAAAACCAAAATAATACAGGTTTTCGTTATAAAAAATTTGTATTTCATTTTTGATTTTTTACTTTTGTGCTGCTTTAAAAAAACAGCTAATTCAGCACAAAACCAGGAGAGGTGGGTGAGTGGCTGAAACCACCAGTTTGCTAAACTGACGTACGGGTAACTGTACCGGGGGTTCGAATCCCCCTCTCTCCG
>JAFGQZ010000097.1 GCA_016935435.1 Bacteroidales bacterium | reverse complement strand
GTCGGCTGTCAGCCCTGTAGGTTGTGTAAGGCTGTAATTGTCCTTATCAACGCCGCTGAGGCTTATAGCGCTTATGCTTACTGCTTTGGCTGAACCAACATTCTTGTCGGCAAAGCTTCCGCTTACCGGCATGCCGGCAGTAACATCGTCGCCGGAAATTATCCCTTCGAGTGTACCGCCGCTTAAAACTGCGTCAGTAGTTCCATCGTATTCTTTGTTTTCGGCAGTTAAGCCAGAAACTGTCAGCATTTTGGCGGTAACATACAAAGTGTCTGTAACTGTTTCTGCGGGCAGGTACAATTCATTACCCGGTTGGCTGGCTGTAATAATTGTGCTTCCAACGCCATTAATTGTAATAATATTGCCGCTAACTGAAGCTACATTAATATCGGAGCTACTATAAGAAACAGTAAGCCCGGAACTTGCAGAAGCTATAATTGTGAAATCTTCATCGCCATAAACTTTATCCGGCAGAGGGTTAAAACTAATTGTTTGCGACAGCCTGGTAGTGGTAAAACTTAATATTCCGCCATATCCGTGGCCCAGACTGTTTGTTGCGTAAGCACGGACATAATAGTTTGTACCTGCCGACAAACCTGTTATTTCCTGGCTAAATTCGCCGCTGCCACTACCGATTGCCACTTTTGTAACTCCGGCACCGTCAATTTCAGGGCTTTCATTGGATGAAGAATACAAAACCCCTCTTTCGGTAACGGCATCGTAGCCTTCGGAATTAACAACACCGCCCAGAATGGCCGAATTTCCGGTTATGGATTTAGCCTCATCGGTCGTTACCAATGGCATGCAATGTGCCAACTGCTGCCATGCAAGCGATGGGTAACCATTGTTGTCGGGACTGACAGTACGTGTATCGATATGCCATGTTTCAGGGAAACCCCATAGCAAATATGTAGCCATAGTTTTCATTTCGGTAGTTGTTTTACCGGTACCACCACCCGGGGAAGTTGCCTGCGAAGATGTCTGGGTGTCCCAATAGCAGTTTTGAACATTGGCGGCATTTAGGCTCCAGCCAATTAAGCCTCCACGGTTGCTTGTACCGGTAATTAAACCGTTTGAATAACAATTGTCGGCATAACCACGGTTCATGCCAATAAGCCCGCCTACATAATTACCTCCCGATATATTGCCGGTTGCATAACAATTTACAGCTCGTCCGTTGTAGTCGTTATAACCAAACAAACCACCGGTAGAGCTGCTGCCACCGCTAATACTTATAGTAGAGAAACATTCTGAAACTGTTCCATAATTGCTCCCGCAAATTCCTCCGGCATTATTTGGCGAACTTACAGTACCTGTTGAATAGCAATTTTCGATAGTTTTACGATTTACTCCTGCTATACCCCCACCTGAAGCAATAGAATTGACTACACCATTGGTATAGCTGTTTGAAACCAAACCATAATTCAACCCCACTAAGTTGCCAATAGTATTTTGCGCAGTGGTAACCGTTGCCGACGAATAGCAGCTATCAACCATGCCCCCGTTATAGCCCACCAGCCCTCCAATTGTGTATTTACCTTCAACGCTCCCTGAAGAATAACATTTTTGAACAGTACCCAGGCTGTAGGCTGTCAGGCCGGCTATATTGTAGTTGCCCGTTATGTCAGCCGAAACAAGACCGGTGTTTTGTATGAGCCCCGAGTAGCCAACAAATCCAAAGAGTGCCTGGTAATCAATACTGGTGCGGTTAATATACAGATTTGAAATCTCGTAATTATCCCCATTAAACGAACCATTAAAAGGGAAATTACTGTTCCCGATAGGGCTAAAACCTTCGCCACCGTTCCAGGTTGAAGTTGCCAGGGCATCGATATCAGCAGTTAGCAGGAAGTGTTTGTCCCAAATCAAAGGGTTTTCCGATAAAAAAGCTAAGTCGTCAAGATTATTAATCAGATAAGGATTATTGGTAGCCCCATCTCCTGAATATGGTACCCCAACCAATATTGCGTTTGAATTACTGCCAGTTCCCACGGAATTATACCCGCGCACCCTGTAAAAACAGGGATATGAACCATCAGGAAGCCCTTCAACCAAAAGAGAGCTTACATTGCCAACATCGATATTTTCGAAACCAGGAATATAAGAAGCAAAGTCCATATCCGAAGCAACATCGATAAAATAACCATCGGCATCGCCAAAAACCTGCCAGTTTGCAGTAAAGCTTGCAGCTGCAATATCGGTTGCATCGAGGCATTTAACAACAGGTGTGGGATTATGCGCCAAGCCCTGCCATGCCAGCGATGGATACCCTCCATTATCGGGTGTGCCGGCAGTTTCATCGATATGCCAGATGCTGGCAAATTCCCAGTTAGGGAATGTGCCGGCTTTTTTCATCTCGGCCGAGGTTTTCCCGGTTCCCCCTTTGGAACTTACTGTGCCCGATGTATTGATATCCCAATAACTGTCAATAACCGTTCCGCCGAGGTTATAAGCAATAAGCCCGTTGGGTGTATCCATCCCGCTCGATACACTGCCAGTAGAATAACAGTTGTTTACCATTCCATAATTAGCATAAACCAGCCCTGCTGTAGTTGACATTCCACAACCGGCACTGCCCGAAGCATAGCTATTGGCAATCGTTCCGTAATTATTTAAAGCAAAGCCTCCGCATGAACCATCCATTGCAAAAGCATTTCCGGTTGAAAAACATTGTTCAATGTGGCCATAATTAGCTGTAACAAAACCGGCAGCATTCCCGGCCCACCATGAGCTGGAATTTCCTGCTGAGGAGCAATTGGTTATCTGGTTATTGTTAATATAAACCAACCCTCCGGCATTGCCTTCGTCAGATAATGTTTCGCCCGATGCACTGCTATTTGAAATAATCCCGTCGTTTGTATTCACAAGGCCGGCAGCGCTCCCCGGCGATGAGTTAACTGTAACGGCAGCCAAACAAGAATCGATTGTCCCCAGATTATGCCCTGCCAGCCCGCCAGCCTTGGCATTGGCTGTGCTGACAATGCTACCTGCAACACTACAGTTTTGTATTATGCCGTAATTATATGCCGACAGCCCTCCGGAAAAATCAATTACAACCTGGAAGTTAATGCTTAACAAATTAAGATTAGTTACTTTACCAGTTGTGTCGATATAACCAAAAAAGCCCTGAAAATTACCATTCCGGTTTATTGTAAGGCCTGAAATACTGTGCCCGTTGCCGTTATACGAACCCGAAAACATATTCAGGTTGTTTCCAACTGGCGCCCAGCCTTCGCCTCCATTCCATGCCGAAGTACCTGCAGCATCAATATCGGCTGTTTGTATAAAATATTTATCCCACGAAACCTCATTCTGAGATATCCAGTACAAATTTTCGAGGGTTGCAATTTGATAGGGGTTCCCTTCTGTGCCGTCTCCTAAAGCCGGAGAAGTTGCAGTCTGGGCCCAGATGCCCAGGTTGAAAAAGAAAATACATTGAAATAACAGGTAAAAATGTTTCATGAGATTATTTTTTGTTAAATAAATTACAATTAAAATGATTGGCTTTAGGCTGGCATTAAAAGCCACACATACTATTAAACCCTTAAAAAAAGTTGTTTCAGTACCTTAAGTTAATAAAAGAATCGTTCCCGTATTGGGGGTCACAGAAAAATCCGGTTGTTTCCTCCGAGAAGCCGGTATATTGGGTAAAACTATAATATTCTGTAACCGAGGTGCAACTGCTCGGGGCCGAAAAACTTAAGCCAAAAACATTTTCTCCTGCAAGCGGCATATTGGTCCCTGTTATAACTATCGTTTCGGTGGATGTGTTATAACTGATAACATCGTTTATCTCGTACGAAACAATCTTGTTGCCGTCGAAAGTTATTGTGGCCGAGCCCTGCCTCTGGTAATAGTACACTCCGTTCCAGCTTGCTGTAATAACGTTGCCGTTCTGCACTGCAGGCACTTCTGGCAGCGAATAATAATAACGGTTTTGCCCCGTGCTCGACGAACCTGTTTCGTAACTAATAATATTTGTTGACATTACATCGAAATCGAAACTAACTTTAGTGAAAGTTGTCTTGTTGTTGACCACCTTAAACTGAAGGGTAAGTTCATTTTCATCGTTGGTTGCATAGCTGTTGTCGAGGTTTGATGCCAACACCAGTATTTTTTGCCCCGACTGGGCGATGGCCTTAATTTCGGCAACTGTTACAGTAGAAGCTACATAACCAATTCTTTCAAAAGTCGATGCACTGTATTTATAGGCACATACTTTTCCGTTGTACCCTTGTTTAACAGAAATTTCCAAGGCCGACTCGTCTTTAACCGCATCGGGTTCGATAGAAATAGTATAAAATTTTCCGGCCAGCTCGGCAAAATTCGATTTAAATTCTTTTAATGTATCGTTTGAACTTCGAATGGCAAAGTCGCCCGATTTGTTGCCGATCCAAGTATTTACAGCTACGTCGGAATACAGTTCGCCTGCAGCATATTTCTGGAGGAACACCCCATACCACGAGGCATAGTCGGTATTTGTGGCTGCGCCAATTGCTTTATCGGCATTTTCGCCTTTGGCTATATTTTCGTAAATGGTTTTTATTGACGATGTCCCATATTCGCCGGCGATATATTTAAACAATGCCGACATGCCATAACCATGATCGGCAGCATCGCTTTCTGCGCCTTTCAACATTCCGCTAAAAGGCGCCATCTGGTGGCCTGCCCTTATCGAAGATGTATAACCTGACTGATCGGTAAAAAACTCTTCGGCCCAAACGGCCACCCCTTCATCGACCCATAAATGCGGGGCAGCAAATTTAGCTTTCGAGAACCTGTTCCGGGGATCGTAAAGGTTCTGCACAAAGTGCATAAACTCATGCCCTGCTGTTAAACGCATACTTTCACTATCTGAAATTTTATTGGAATTGAATTCCAAAGATGCATAATTGTCGCCCCAAACCGAAGCTGTCATATACCCATAAACTGTATTTGCCAAAGGCTTAACAACAACTTCAACCGGCCAACTGGTACGGCCCGCGTAGCTAAAACCAAAGTTTGTGCCCGAAAAACGTCCAAAAGCCTCTTCGAGGTAATCGGCCAAATCTTCGGCTTCGGCAATACTGGCCGATGGAAATGTGAGCTGAAAATTTCGGCCTGAAGAAACCAATGTGCTATAACCGCCTACAGCCAACACACCAACAGAAAATGCACCGTCGGTGCTGAATGCCGATTTTGCACCCGTTGTTTTTAAGCTCCCGTTGTTTGCCGGCAATACAACAACAACTTCTTCACCTTCGAAGGTATAATCTGCCGGCCTATAAGACAGTTCTTCTGTATGTGTGCCCCTAACGTAATTCTGCTCAACTATAAACATCTTTAAATCGTCTGATTGTGGCACCGAATTAAGCCGTATTGTAATCGGCGCGTTAAAAACCGGGGGAATATTGTTTACAAAATAAATATTACTAAGTTGCTCCGCACCAAATGTATTCGAACTATTAACGCTTACAGATATTTCTACGGTTTCCGTAAAGGTGTTTTCCGGAATTTCTACAGTGAGCTTAGGGGTAGATATTACCCCGCCATCGGATGATATTAATTGCTCTTCTATTATGTTTCCGAGCGGGTTTTTCCTTGTGCCGGTGTTGCTGCTGTCGCGGTCGCAGGAAACAAAAATTATTGCAGTTATAAATAAGGCAATGTTTATAGTTTTCATGCTTGTATGGTTTGTTTTTCGTTAAACATATTTTCTTTATACGCCAATAATACTTTTTGTTTCGCTAATACCCTCATTTTTTTTTCACCAATGTGCCAGGCCTGACAAGCGTGCCAAAAATGTTGATTAAAAAAACATTTAATTAGCCGGTATGTTTTATGGCAGGGTTTCTGGATTTTTTTATACCTTCGGTTTGGCCTGCTCCCCTGCTTAAATATAATAGGGTTCAACATCGAAGCCGGTTTCAATTAATAAACATTAAACGAAACCAACAACATATACTTATTATTTACTATAACTATCAATGAACTGCCCCTTTTGCCCACCCCTTGCCGAACTAACCACATTTGCAGAAACGCCCTGTTTCAGGGCCTTGTACAATATTGCCCCGGTTTTGCCCGGGCACTCGCTGGTTGTTCCAAAAGAACACATCAGGAGCATGCTCGGCCTTAACGAAAACCTGTTATATGAAATGGTGGTTTTCAGCAGGAAAATAGTGCAGGTGCTAATGAAGGCTTTCAGCTGCCAATCGTTCGACTGGACAATACAAGATGGCACCGAAGCCGGGCAAACCATCGAACACCTTCACCTACACATAATACCCCGGCATTCAAACGACCTTGCTGCGCCCGGCGACTGGTACCCGGCAATGCTCCAGAACGAAACTGCAATAATCGACAGCGCCTTGAGGCAAAAAATCAACCAGGCAGAAATGGTCAAAATTGTGTCATTCTTAAAAGAAACCTACATTAAGCTATAATTTATAAGGGGTTTGGTTCAATATGTTGATTTTAGAATGCAGAAAAAACTCGCTGCCCTTTGTTGGTATTAAAAAATTGCTACATTTGTTAGCCTTCTGAAAAAAGGGGAATAGAATATTCTATGATAGAAACTTATAAGTATAATTCTAACACCAATTAAAATGAAGACATATACAACTGATCTCATTAAAAACATTATGCTGGTGGGTAACACCGGCTGCGGAAAAACCACCCTTGCCGAATCGATGCTTTTCGAAGGTAAAGTAATCGATCGCAGGGGTGATGTGGGAAGCAAAAACACAGTATCGGATTATAAAGATATTGAACAAAACAACGGCAACTCGGTGTTTTCTTCAGTTTTATATACCGAATACAACAACAAAAAAGTTAATATAATCGATTGCCCCGGCCTTGATGATTTTGTTGGCGGCGTTGTTTCGGCCATGTATGTTGCCGACTCTGCCCTCCTGGTGCTTAACGCCCAAAACGGGGTTGAAGTGGGCACCGAAATCCACAACAGGCACCTTGCAAGGTTCAACAAACCGATGATTATTGCCGTAAACCACCTCGACCACGAAAAAGCAAACTTCGAGAAAACCATTGAGATGGCCAAAGAAAGAATCGGCAGCAATGTAACCATTGTACAATACCCGGTTGCCACAGGCTCCGAATTTAAAGCCGTTGTCGATGTGCTTTTAATGAAAATGTTTATACTGAAAGAAGGTGGCGGGCGCGAAGCTGTTGCCATACCAGCCGAAGAGGCCGACAGGGCAGCTGAGCTTCACAACGAGTTGGTAGAAAAATGCGCCGAAAACGACGAAAACCTAATGGAAATTTTCTTCGACAAGGGAGAACTTACCGAAGACGAGATGCGCAAAGGCATTACTTTGGGCCTGCTCAACAGGGGTATATTCCCGGTATTTTGCTGCTCTGCAAAAAAAGACATGGGCGTTGGCCGCTTACTGGAGTTTATTACCAACGTTGCCCCCTCTCCTGCCCAGGTTAAGCCACGCGAAGACGCTGCTGGTAAACCCGTTGTTTGCGATGCCAAAAACCCTGCCTCATTGTTTGTGTTTAAAACCAGCACCGAACAGCACATTGGCGAGGTAATATACTTTAAAGTTATGTCGGGCACCCTAACCGAAGGCATTGATCTTACCAACTCAAAAACAAAAAACAAAGAACGTGTATCGCAGATTTTTGCCTGTGCCGGCAAAAACAGGCAAAAAGTTGAATCGATGGTTGCCGGCGACATAGGTGCTACCGTAAAACTTAAAGCCACAAAGTTCAACCAAACATTAAGCGCCAACGAAACTGTTTTTGGCCCGATGGTTTTCCCCGAACCCAAATACCGCACTGCAATAAGGCCACTTAGCGAAGGCGACGACGAAAAACTGGGCGAAGCTCTTAACCGCATGCACGATGAGGATCCAACCATTCAGATTGAATATTCGAAAGAACTTAAACAAATTATTGTTTCAGGAAATGGCGAATATCACCTGAATATTCTGAAATGGCACCTCGACAACCAGTTTAAAATTGAAACAGAATTTATTAAACCCCGCATACCTTACCGCGAAACCATAACAAAAACTGCCCAGGCCGACTACCGGCACAAAAAACAATCGGGCGGCGCCGGGCAATTTGGAGAAGTGCACCTGGTTATTGAACCATATATTGATGGCGCTAAGCCCAAGGACATGTTTAAAATTGATGGCAAGGACATGAAAATATCTGTTCGCGGCGAAGACGAACAAAAACTTCCCTGGGGCGGCAAACTCATGTTCTATAACTGTATTGTAGGCGGCTCGATTGATGCCCGCTTCCTGCCTGCCATACTTAAAGGCATTATGGAGAAAATGGAAGAAGGCCCCCTTACCGGCTCTTACGCCCGCGATATTAGCGTTTATGTATATGACGGTAAAATGCACCCGGTTGATTCTAACGAAATTTCGTTTAAACTGGCCGGCCGTAATGCATTCAGCCAGGCATTTAAAAAAGCCGGGGCAAAGATACTCGAACCTATTTACGATGTGGAAGTTTTCGTGCCAAGCGACAGGATGGGCGATGTAATGAGCGACTTACAAGGGCGCCGTGCTTTAGTGCTGGGAATGTCGAGCGAACACGGCTTTGAAAAAATATCGGCCAAAGTTCCGCTGGCAGAAATGAACAAATACCAGACATCGCTAAGTTCCAACACCGGCGGGCGCGGGTATTACTCCATGAAATTTGCAGAATACTCGGCAGTGCCGGGCGAAGTTCAGGATCAACTGCTCAAAGAATACGAAGCAGAACAGGAAGAAGAATAATGTGCAATTTTGTTTTATATCAAAAAGCTGCCCCCAACAGGCAGCTTTTTTTTGATTCTGACCTAAAAAATGCAGAGCCCGAAAGCTATTTGTAATTTTTTTTTAGTTCGTTAACTATTTCAAAAACTGCCGGGCAGGTAAATGTGTTGTAATAAGTTTTTATAGACAGCTGGTAAAACCTTCTCCGGTTAGTGTGGGGGTATTCCCGGCAAGCCTTCGGCCGGTTTTCGTATATCATGCAATAATTATCGGGGCAAAGGAAAGGACAAGGGCTTTGGTTAAAAACATAATCGCCATCCTCATCCATTTTAATGTACTTATCTTTAAATGCCGACGATTTCATTTTTAAGGCTGAGGACATCCGGTCGATATCACTTTCGAACAGCATAGGGCCAAGAGCTTTACAGCAGTTGGCACATTCAAGGCAGTTTATTTTTTCAAAAACCTCATCGTGCAGTTTATGAACCAGCTTATCGAGGTTTCCGGGCTTTGTTTTTCCAAGTTTTTCCAGAAAAGCCTTATTGGCCGGGCCAAGCGAACCGGTTAAGCGCAACATGTTTTCGAACAATTTTTTAGTATAACTCATCAATTATAATTTCTTCAGGTTTTTTATGTTCATCCTTTCTAACCGCCTGCGACATAATAAGTCCTGCAATAACAAAAACTATCCCAATAATTTTATAAAAAGAAACCTTCTCCTTAAGTATTATAAAAGCAAAAATTGCTGTAAAAACCGGGATGAAATTTGCAAAAATCGAGGCCTTGGAAATGCCCAGTTTACGAACTCCCTGAATAAAGCCCACATAAGCAATGGTTGATGCAAAAACTGAAAGGTAAAGCACCGGCAGAAGCATCTGAAAACTCCAATTTGCAGCAGTAAGCTTCTTTAGCTCGAACAAAAAAACAAGTGGCAAAAAATAGATTGCCCCAATAAGGTTCTGAATAGTGACAATAGTAAGGGAATTGTACCTGCCGGCAATTCTTTTTATTACCATTCCATAGCCTATTGCCGATACCACCGCCACAGATATGAGCAATATACCCTTCCATGTGGCCGCCAACGAAGCCCTGTCGGAAAATACAACAAAGAGTACCCCGGCAAACGAAACCAGCATACCCATATAATTGTGCAAAAAAAGCTTTTCTTTCAGGAACCAAAATGCCACCAATGAAGTAAACAACGGAATTGTTGCAATAATTACCGAAGCAACAGTTGAAGAAAGGTACAACATGCCAAAACTTTCGCCCAGAAAATATGCCAGCGGTTCAAAAAAAGCAAGCAGTAAAAAATATGGAATGTCGGCCTTAAAAACTTTTTTGAGCCTGCCCATCGATAAAGAAACAACAGCAATAAGGGGTAGTGAAATTAACAACCTGAAAAACACCAGCGAAATGGGGCCAAAATGCACAAGGGCCTGTTTATACCAAACAAAACTCAGCCCCCAGAAAATCATGGCAAGGGTCAGGAAGAAATAGGTCGAACGATGCTCTCTATTGCTCATAAATTTTGGCATTTAAGCCACAAAGAAAGAGAATTTTGTTGTGTTAAGAAGTGTTAAAAATCATTAATTATTTAGAATAAGATTAAATAATTAAAAGCTGCCTATTGAATTGAGTATTAAAAATTGTTAAATTGCCGAACTTTATGCACTAAGTGAAAGTTTAGACCGTTTATTTGAAAACCTTCCATCAAAACAATTCGCGTGTTTTAGTGTTTAAGGAGTAAATATGGTAGTTCTTTAATATTGTTATTATTATGAGGCAGTTAAAAATCACAAAATCAATAACAAACCGTAACAGCGATTCTTTGGAAAAATATCTACACGATATTGGCAAAGAAGAACTGATAACCCCCGAGGAAGAAGTAGAGCTGGCCCGGAGGATAAAGCTGGGGGATCAGGAAGCGCTTGAAAAATTAACCAAAGCAAATTTGCGGTTTGTTGTATCAGTGGCTAAACAATACCAACACCAGGGCCTAAGTTTGCCCGACCTTATAAACGAAGGTAATTTAGGTTTGATAAAAGCCGCGCAGAAATTCGACGAAACTAAAGGCTTTAAGTTTATCTCTTACGCCGTTTGGTGGATACGCCAGTGCATTTTACAGGCATTGGCCGAGCAATCGCGCATAGTTCGGCTTCCGCTAAATAAAATTGGCGCACTAAACAAAATGAACCGTACATTCAGCCAACTTGAACAGGAACATGAACGTGAACCTTCGGCCGAAGAGCTTGCCGAAGCGCTCGATATGCCCAAAGAAAAAATATTCAGCACAATGGAACTTTCGGGCAGGCACATGTCGGTCGATGCCCCTTTTCAGGAAGGCGAAGACAACAGTTTGCTCGATGTGCTATCGAACCCCGATAACCCTGGCACCGACCATTATCTGATGGAAGAATCGCTGAAAATGGAAATCGAACGTACCCTTAACACCCTGCCCGAAAAAGAGCGTAAAGTTATCAGGGCATTTTATGGTATCGGGCGAAAAGCAATGTCGCTTGAAGAAATTGGCGATTCAATAGGAATATCGCGTGAACGGACAAGGCAAATCAAAGAAAAAGCCATAAAACATTTAAGGCAACGCGCAAAAAGCAAATTGCTGAAAACCTATCTGGGTTAGAAAAGTAAGGGCCGCTAAAAATTTTAGCGGCCCTTACTTTTCTAACCTGTTTAATTAGCTTCCTTGAGCTAAAGGTTCATAAATTTCTTTTATTAACCTGGCTTATTTTTTTTAGCTATTTCTCAAGCCATGCCTTAAAGGCCCCTGCCCTTTCGCGGCTTATAATTAAATCGTCGGAGTTATTTGAAACAAGCCTTAAAAGCAGCCTGCTATTGGAATAGCTCAATATATCTTTAATTGCTTTAAACGAAACAATATATTTGCGGTTTATCCGAAAAAATTTCGATGGGTCCAATAAGCCTTCAAGTTGATCGAGCGAATAAGGTATAGCATAATCGCGGCCTTGCAGGGTTTGCAAAAAAACAGCCTTTTCCATACTGTAAAAACACTGTACCTCATCGGTTTCAAAAACTTTCAGGTGCTCGCCCACCTTCATTACAAATTTCGATTTATAAGTGTTTGTAACCGAATGCAATAAACCTTCGAATATTTGCCTGGGGCATGGTATGGGCTGGCGGTTCGACTTGAATTTCTCAATAGCCGATTTTAGCTCATCTAAGTCAATGGGCTTCAATAAATAGTCGATACTGTTCACTTTAAATGCCCTTAAAGCATACTCGTCGTATGCTGTGGTGAAAATAACCGCACTATTAACAGCTGTTTGCCTAAAAATTTCAAAGCTCAAACCATCTGAAAGGTGGATGTCTGAAAAAATAATATCGGGGTGCGTGTTTGCATTGAGCCATTCAACCGACTTTTTTACCGACTGCAAAACAGCCTGCACCTCGATATTACTATCGGCCTGCCCAATTAATGCGCACAAACGATCGGCTGCAATTTTTTCGTCTTCAACAACCAGGCACTTCATTATTGTTTATTGTTTTCGATAACCGGCAATTTAACAATAAAAGAATTAAGAGACTCTATAATTTCGACAGGCTTTTCAGTGATATATTGATACCGGTTTTTAAGGTTCTCCAGCCCTAAAGAACTGGTATCGAAACCCGGGTGTTTTCTTTGAAGGTTGTTCTTTATTATAATAAACCCGTTTTCCACCGATAACTCAATAGTAAGCGGCATGTCGTCGCCAATTATATTATGCTTAATTGCGTTCTCAACCAGCATTTGAAGGCCTAGTGGGGCAACTAAAAAAGTGGTGCTGCCAATTGTGTTTTTTATTGTAAGCCCATTGCCATACCTGATTTTCGCAAGGTGCAAATAGTCCGATACAAACTTCATCTCGTCGTTAAGCATAACAACTTCTTTGTCGCGCTGTTCAAGAACATACCGGTAGATGTCGGAGAGTTTTTTTATAAAACCTACAGCTTTGGCCGGATCATTCTCGACTACGCCCGACAACGTGTTGAGGCTGTTAAACAAAAAATGTGGGTTTACCTGGTTTTTTAAGGCCTCGTATTTTGCAAGCAGGCTTTCGCGCTTAAACACCTCCTCGTTAACAAGCGATTTTTCGTAATATTTAACAAGGTACTTTGTGTAATATATCGAAACAAAAATAATGTCGAGGCTCAAATTAATAAACCCGTTAACTATAACAGTATTGAACAGGCCGTTCCAACGGTTATGAAAAACCCCATGAAAAAGAAAAGGTATTGTAATGCTTGCAATTATGCCATAAACAAGAAACGACAAAAGAGAAATTGTATTTGCCCTCCTGGGGTTTTTTTTCCAGTTAAGCCTGGTGCCGCTTAACCAGCCAATTGCCCAATTGCCGAGCCAAAAGGTAAGGCCTATTGAAAAACCGTATAGTATTCCATCGATATATCGTTTAAACGAAACAAAGAAGTCTTTGCCAACAAACAAAAACGTTATTGCCGACGAAATTAAAAGCAAAAACAGCAGTGCCCTCAATATGGTGAAGAAATTATGTTTGTTCCTGGTTATACTTAGTTCCATTTTTATTTTCTTAGATGGTACAATAATAATTGTTTTTACTGAATTCTTGTTTTTACTTCAATACTTCTTTACAATCAGCCAGGCGGGCAGAACAATCGTGTTTGCCCCAGTTGGGCGCAATATTGTTTTCGGGCAGAAAGGCCTCAAACAGTCCATTTGCTTTTTCAAACAAAGGCAGTGCTGCTTTTCTCCCGCCCCCAAATTGTTCGGGCGTGTGCATTAACGACAGGGCTTGCAGGTACAGTGGCCTTGGGTTTGCCGGGTTTAGCCTCATAGCGGTTTCGAAAGAGGCATTTGCTTTGGCACTATACTCCATTGCATTGTTTACCGGATCGATAAGCAACATAGCCTGGTAAACCATTCCCTGAAGGGTATGCAGCTCCGATTCTTCAGGTGCAATTTTCAGGGCAATTGCAAGGTTTTCCTGAGCATAAGAGGCATACTGCTTTATTTGCACCGGATCGTTGGTTTTGAAAGCCAACAGGCAGTTTATAAAAGAAACATAATAGTGTGGTTGCCACCTTTCGGGTTCTGCCCCGGCTATACGTTCGAACATGGCAGCTGCATCTTTCATGTCGTCGAAGGTTTTTGAACTGTCGAATTTTTCCAGGGCTTGTTGAACAGCCTCTTCGAAACTTAATTGGGAAAAACCCTGCATGATTGTAAAAATCAAAAGAAAAATTGTGCATGTTGTTTTCATGATAGTAAAAAATTAGTTATTTAATTGATATAAATAAACCAGCTATTATTGTCCGCTGTAACAGCGATGAAACCGGATGTCCGATATACAGCCCGTTTTCGTCGCGAACAGGTTCAAAACGGTAGGTATAAATATTTTTAAAGCCGGCAATATTGCTTACCGATAAGTGTATAATAGTGTAATTGCCAAAAATGTTTGTGATATAGCTCAGGTTTGCGCTTATATCGTGTGAAGCCGGTGTCCGGCCAGCCATAAAGGCTTCGTGGTTTGGGTTGTTGTACGGCCTGCCCGAACTAAAATTATAAGTTAGGCATACCTGTGTACTTAAAGGCTGTACCCAGTACTTAAAAACTGCCGACAAATTATGTTTTGCTACATATTCAGGTGTTACAGACATATTATAATCGCGGTATTTTCGTTTCGTGTCGATATATGAATATGAAATCCAGTACGTTGCATATTTAATAGTCTTGTCGTCTTTCCAAAACATGTCAATGCCCCTGGCAAATCCGTCCCCTTTGTTCTGAAGGTCAAGGTAACGGCCCAATGTATCGGTCTTATACATAAGCAGGTTGTTGTAAGCTTTGTAATATACTTCGGCCCTGAACGTCCGGTTATGTTTTTGTAACTGATAATTAACAATAAAATGGGTTGCCTTTTCAAAGCCCAAATCGGGTTTTATTAGCAGGTATGCTGTGTCGGCCTGCTGAAAGTATGTGCCCCATGCCAACGATAGCTGACTGTTTCCGGTAACTTTTTGTGCAAGTGAAATACGGGGCGAACTGTTCGGCTTTTTGGCAATAGCAAGGTATTCGCCCCTGCCGCCAATTCTTAGCGCTGTGTTTTCTGTAATTCGAAAATCGGCTTCTGCAAAGCCCGATATTAAAAAGTCTTTTGCATTCAGCTTAACTTTCATATCATAGGCTATAGAGGTGTAAGTTAAATCGGCCTTTGTTGAATATAGCCCCAAACCAAATTTAAAGGTAAGCCTGTCGTTGGTGTAATTTACCAACCCCAGCCGAGTGTGCGTTGTGGCAAGCTTTTGTGATATATTAATATTTCCCGGCTGTTTTTTATCCGTGTTAAGGTTATAGGCTATCCCGGCTTTTAAAAGCCATTTATCTCCCAAATCGACGTTATAGGTCGATTTCCCATATACATTATCGGAATTAAGCCCTATAGATGTGAAATTGTTTACGGAATTGTTGTAACGCAACACACTTGAAGAGCGGCTGCAGGTTATATCGGTTTTAATAATGCCTGCCCCCCTGGTTTTGTGCCGGTGAAAAAAATTTGCACTATAGCTTTGCGGCACCTTTATCCATTCCAGTTCGTGCTGTGCCGTTAAAAAATAAGGATATAAGTTGCTGTAGTTCAATTCGGCGCTATAGGACGATTTTTGCCCTTTGTGGGTATGCGACAAGCCTGCCCCGACATTCATTATTGAAAAACTGGTGAGGTTTTCGTTAAACATGGCCGGGGTTTTTAGCTCCAAAACCGATGAAAGGGCTTGTCCGTATTCGGCCGAATATCCGCCGGTGCTAAACATTATACCATTGAACATGAAAGGCGAAAACCTCCCACGTGCAGGCAAATCGGGCAATGATGAAGTATATGGCGATGATACAAGCATTCCGTCGATAAAAGTTTTCGATTCGCCTGCTGCTCCACCGCGAACAATTAATTTTCCGGTTTCTCCCTGCTTTTGTGTGCCCGGAAAACTCTTTAAAGCCCCATATACATCGCCATCGGAGCTTGCAATAGAGGCTATCTCTATTGGCGAAAGCAATACTGCACGGCTTTTTTCACCTGCTTCGAACGCTCCGGCAATAATTGATATTGCATCAAGCTTTTGAGGATTGAGTTTTAAAACAATTTCTATCGATTTCTTTTCAGGTATTTCTTTCAGGAAGGTTTCGCTGGGTGAATAACCCATGTAGCTTACCACCAAAACCGAAGTATCTGTTGCTCCCGGGCTAAAGCTGAAATAGCCCGCCGTATCGGTTGTAACGCCACAATAAGTTCCTTTTATATATACATTTGCGCCAACCAGAAATTCCCCGTCGGGGTTTCTTACATGCCCTGCCAGTTTTTCCTGGGCAAAAGATAAAGCATTGAAACAAAGAAGTGAAAATATTAAGGCAAACTTCATGGTGCAATAATTTTACACCACGAATGTCTGTAAATGCCCTTTCGTTTGAAAATAAAAACCGAAGAGCTGTAATTTTAATACGACGAACTGTATATAAACAACGACAAAAAAAAAGCACGTGTTGTTAAACCACGTGCCCTGATTTGGATTGTTATTACCCCCAATAGCCAAACGGCCATTTTAGTATTTATAGGTCAGAAATTTCTCGTACTTAGAATTATAGTAATCGTTGGCTTTAACCCTGAGGACAACTGAGTCGGCTAGTTCGTTCTTTAACGATGAAAGATCGAAAGAAACAATTGCCTCTGTCCAGTTAAGCAGAGCATCGTCGTTTCGGTTATGCCTTATTTCTAAATCGATAGTATCTGATGGTATTTCACCGGCAGGCCTTGCCAGGTTTATAGAATGTTGTTTATATGCCCACATAAAATTAAAATTGAGGTTCAAATAGTCTTTCGATACCCCTATTGCCCTTATTTCAATTAAATCGTAACCAAGCGAATCGCTGTTCGATGCTGTATATTCCACTACCGGCTTTAATAATATTTTTTCATGGTAATAAATATCAATAATATTGTCAATACCAACCGGAAGTGTTTGTTCAACAATAGTAAAATAGGCAAGTATGCGGTCGCCATCTTCAATTTTATATTGCCTGTTATACGATGATATGTACAGGCGTTTACCAGAATCCGATTCAAGAATGATACTGTCGTTCGACTCCTTCACGTTCCCCAAAGCAGAATAGTAGTTGGGGGTTTGTTCTGTTTCCTTGCTGCAACTCAACATCAGCAAACCTGGCAGCATTAATAAGATAATAAATTTATAGCGTTTCATTGTTGTGAAATTTATTTTGGTGTATGATTCAAAATATCTGTTTATGGTTGCGTTAATACCGTAATTTTTTGGAATTTGAATGTAGCATAAACTAAAAAAAACTAAAAGTTAAATCGCTTGTATTTAAGCCCATACAACAACCGGCTGATTGAAGGGCATCATGTATGTCGTTGTAGCAATGCCCTTTACCCAGCATTAATGCCACTAATTCGCCCTGTTGTTTTCCGTTAATTTGAATACGGGACTGGCATATCCGGCCTTTCTCAACCCGAAGCTCTACCTGCCATGCCGACCCTGCAAAAATAAAGCTTTTGGCAAAAAAATAATCAGGCGAATAGCCATAAACCCAATCAAAAGAGGAATATTTTTCATTTACAAGCTTGGTGATTTTTACCCTTTCATTATCATCGAAATCTTTTAAAACAGAACCTGGAAAATTCACCTGCAAACAAGATGAAAGCCCGCTAACAAAATCGCCAAAGGGTAAATTGCAATTAATAAAATTTGAGATGTTGGCTACTTCAGACCTGTTTGACTGTACTGCATTATCGACATAAAAACCTTTGCTGCTGCTCAGTGCATTTCGCAGCCGGTTAAGATCCGAAGCAAACAGCAATGTGCCGTGGTGGAGTACCCGGTTTTTATAAACATGTTCGGCATTTCCCGATATTTTAAAGCCATCGACTGTTATGTCGTTTTTCTCCCCAATTGAAGCATTAATGCCCAAAGAAGCAAGATACCGGACTATAGGTTCAACAAACCTTTTAAAGTTGATAAGTTTTCCGGGTGTACCGTTCGTAATATATGTAAAATTTAGGTTTTGTAAATCGTGCACCACTGTGCCCCCACCAGAGAGCCTGCGGGCAACCACAATATTGTTTTCTCTGACAAACCGGTAATTTATCTCCGCCAGGGCATTCTGGTGCTTGCCAACAATAACCGCCGGGCCGGCAGCCCATAGCATTATTGCTTCGTCGCTGGTATGCCTTAAAAAGTACTCTTCCGCCGCAAGGTTGAAAAAGGGGCAATGTGAATTACTAATAACAAAACGCATGTAAATTTGATATTTAAATTAAATTCGTATTTTAAAGTACACAACAACGAATATATGGAAAAGTTAATTGAGCGGTTTTTACACTATGTAAAAATTGAGACCACTTCGAACGAAAACTCCAAAGATTGCCCAAGCACCTCGGGGCAAATTGAATTCCAGAACATGCTCGCCGACGAACTACGCTCAATTGGTATGCACGATGTGGAAATTGACCTTAATGGCTACCTTATGGCCACTTTGCCGGCAAATACCGACAAACAAGTTCCGGCCATAGGATTTATTGCCCATGTTGACACCAGTCCAGATTTTACCGGCAGGAATGTTTCGCCTCAAATACATGTTTATAAGGGAAAATCGATTGTACTGAACGCAAAAAAAAATATTAACCTTACCGCGAAAGAATTTCCTGTATTGGCCAACTACTTGAACCATGAAATAATTACTTCCGACGGGCAAACCCTGCTTGGTGCCGATGATAAAGCAGGCATTGCCGAAATTGTTACTGCCATGGAGTTTTTAATTAAAAACCCCGGCATAAAACATGGTACCATAAAAGTTGCTTTTACCCCCGACGAAGAAATAGGCAGGGGCGCCGACCATTTCGACGTTCAGAAATTTGGCGTTGATTTTGCCTACACACTCGACGGAGGCGGTATTGGCGAGTTGGAATTCGAGAATTTTAATGCTGCCAGTGCACGAATTTCCATCCAGGGGTTGAATGTACACCCGGGCACAGCAAAAAACCGCATGAAAAATTCAATGCGTATAGGTATGGAGCTTAACAGCATGATACCTAACAACGAGAGGCCTGAATATACCGATGGCTACGAGGGTTTTTACCACCTGACCGAATTTAACGGCAGTGTCGATTTTACAAAGCTTAGCTATATTATACGCGACCACGACAAACAGGAGTTTACCCGGAAAAAAGAATTGATGATAAAAATTGTGGACCACCTCAACATTAAATATGGCGCCGGAACTGTTAAACTTACCATGTTCGACCAGTATTATAACATGCGTGAAAAACTCGAACCGGTAATGTTTATTGTTGAACTAGCCCAGAAGGCCATGAACGCTGTTGGGGTAACACCGCGCATAAAGCCCATTAGGGGCGGCACCGATGGCTCAAAGCTTTCGTTTATGGGCATACCCTGCCCGAATATTTTTACCGGCGGCATTAATTTTCACAGCCGCTACGAGTTTATCCCAACCCAGTCGATGAAAAAAGCGGTAGATGTTATTGTTAAAATTGCTGAACTTAATGCCCTATAATTTTTATTATACACGCGTTTTTCATATATTTAAAAGAAAAGAAACAATATGGCAAACGTCGAAAAAATAATACATAAGGGAAAAGAAATTCTTTATATTAACTACCAGGAGTGCAGGGGCGAAGCCGAAATGATTTCTGTTTTGCAGGAAGCACAGAAAATAATTATTGCCGACAATAAAGAGTACCTGCAACTTACCGACATGAGAAACACTTTTGCCACACCAGGTTACATGAAAGCAGCAAAACAAGTTGCCAAAGATACCCCTAAACTGGCAAAGAAACGTGCAATTGTTGGCATCGACAGCCCTGCCCGCATAATCTTACTTAAAGCCTACAATTTTGTGCTCGGCACTGAAAATGCCATTAAACCGTTTAAATCGATCGACGAGGCAAAAGACTGGCTCGTATCGTAACTACTTTACCGGAATAATAAAATAAAACCTGCTCCCTTTGCCGGGCGAACTTTCAACAGCAATTTTTCCGCCCAGTCGTTTTATCATCTCATCGCAAATCATCAGCCCGAGCCCTGTGCCTTTTTCCTGGTTAGTGCCTTCTTTAACAACTTTTTCGCCTGGTTTAAAGAGTTTGCGTACAGTTTCTTCATCCATGCCTATCCCTGTGTCTTCAACCGAAATTTCCACCTCACTGGCACTTGCCATCTTGGCAAAAACATATATTTTTCCGTTGCGGGGGGTAAACTTTATGGCATTGTTTACAAGATTGCGCATAATTGTTTGCAATACATGCGCATCGGTATTCACAACTATGTTTTTTTTGTTGCTGTTAATAAGTTCAATCTGCTTGGTGGCAGCAACTTCCTTTAAAAGGTTTAAAACAATGTCAATTTCTTCATTGAGGTTTAAGGCTACCAGTGACAAGGCCGTTTTTCCAAGCGATGTACGGGCCCATTCCAGCAGGTTGTCGAGCAGGCTAAGCGAATCGCCCGACGATTTTACCAGGTTGTTTAATTGTTCCTTCAGATCATCAGGATCAAAAGTATCGAAATGCGTAACAAGCAAATCGGAAAAAGCATGATAACTGCCCACCATGCCGCGCAAATCGTGTGCAAGTATAGAGAAATAACGCGATTTTTCTTCGTTCATCTGCCGGAGCTCTCTTTCCGAATCCATCAACTCCTGCTGTATTTTCTTCTTTTCTGTAATGTTTTCTTTTATGGCAATAAAGCTGTCGATTGCCCCGTTCTCGTCAAAAACGGGCGATATTATGGCATTCTCCCAGTATTCGGTTTTATCTTTTCTTACATTTAGAAATTCGCCATGCCATGTGTTTCCGCTTAAAATAGTTTTCCAAAGGTTTTTATACTCGTCGAAAGTGGTATTTTCCGACTTTAAAATGCGGGGGTTTTTGCCCAGCACCTCATCGGCAGTGTATCCGGTGGTTTTAACAAATTGAGGGTTTACATATTGTATTTTCCCGTTAATGTCGGTAATAACAATGGTTGCCGTAGTTTGGTCGAAGGCTGTTGATAATTTCCGTAGTTGTTCCTGCGCCTTTTTTATTTCGGTAATGTCGTCGAGGCTTAGTAACACCCTTCGTTCTTTTCCGAAAACAATAAAAGTTGTTGAAATCTGGTAGTAAACTGTTTTTTCCCTGTTGTCGGCCATCACTTTCAGGGCGCCTTCAACCTGACGCTGATCCTGCTTTTTAATGAAGGTTTGGTTTATGGTGTTACGCAGCACACAGTTGGCACAATACTTACCTTTACCGCACCCTTCAGGCTTGCTTATAGAGTTTATGCAGTTTAGAAGTTCGCCAAGTGCTGCGTTAAAATCGCGGCTCTTGTTGTTGTTTCCCGGAGTGTAGGTTCCTGCCCTGTTTATGTTCAGCACTTTCCCCTGTTCATTAATGAGCATAAGGGTCATAGGGGCATTTTCGAAAATTGAGTTTAGTTCCAGCGTGCGTTCCTGAAGCAATTGTTCGGCAACCTTTCGCATTGTAATATCGCGGGCAACACTTTCAATGCCATCGGGCTTTCCTTCGCTGTTGCGAATAAGCCTTGCATTTAAAGAAACTGTTTTTATGTTCCCGGATTTGTCGATTAAACCGGCTTCGTAATCTCTTACAACATCTTTTTCGATAATTAAATGTATTAGCTTTTGCCGTTGAGCTGCATCGGCATATAATAACAGGATACTTTTACCAATTACTTCTTCGGGCGTATAGCCAAGGTTATCGTAAATCGATGGGGTAACCAGCAGAATTGTTCCGTTAAAATCGGTGCGTATAACAATGTCGTTTATAGAATTAAACACTGCCCGGTATTTTTCTTCGCTGGCCACTAAAGCCTCTTCTGCAATTTTGTTTTCGGTTATATCAATAATTACGCCATCGAGCCAATCAATTTCGCCCTTTTTATTAGAATGCGCCCTGCCTGTTTCGTGAACCCATTTAATACCCTGGTTGGCATGGACCAACCGGTATGACAGTTCAAATTTTCCACTGTTTCCAATACTTTCGTTAATAGTTAAATTAACAAAATGTCTGTCGTCGGGGTGAATAATATCGGCAAAGCTCCTTACTTTATTGTTAATAAAATCGGATGGCGGATAACCGGTAAGCTTTTCAACCTCATCGCTGATAAAGGCCATTGTCCATTCTTTGTTATTGGCGCAACGATATACAATACCCGGAATGTTCGAGACCAGGGCCTTGAACTTACTTTCGCTCTCTTCAAGGGCTTTTTCGTATTGCTTCTGTGAGGTTATGTCGCGCGAAAAACACGAAACGCCGGCAACCCTTCCATCAACAATTACCGGATTAAACGAAGTTTCGGTATATAAATTGAGGTTGTTTAAGCCGAACTCATCGATTTTTGTAAATTGTTTGCCTTTTAAAGCCATTCTGTAGCGGCCTTCCCATATTTCAACAATTTCTGAAGTGGCATTTTTCAGGCAATAATCGCCAGGTTGGAGCAAAACACCAAACGCCTTGCGGTAGTCGTTTTTATAATTGTTGTTTATAGTAATAATTCTTAACTCAGAATCGATTGCCCAAATACGCGCATCGGTATTTTCTATTTGCGAAATAAGGTTTGCCCTGCTTTGTTTCAGGTCGGCATGCAAGTTGTAAATAGTGGTAATATCGCTTGCTACAGCCAGGGTGGCTTCTGTGTCGTTATAGGAGATGTCAACAACCGACATTTCGAGCCAAAGTTTTTCGTTTGTTTTTGTTGTTAGCAAAACATTTGCACGGCGGGCATCGGTATTGTTAAACTGGTTTTTTAACAGGTGTAAATCAACTATTTCCTTCGATTCGTCGTCGAAAAGTGTTAAAAATGGCATTTCCCTGAGCATATCGGGCGGATAACCGGTTAATTTCGCCCAGGCCTTATTGAAATATAAAAAAGTATTTCCCGATTGTATGGAAATAGCACCGGGCATTAAATCCGACAAGATATTAAATTTCTCTTCGCTTACTTTTTGCCTGGTAATATCGCGGGCAATGCACGAAACACCTGTTAATTGCCCTTGCGAATATATCGGGCAAACAAACGTTTCGATAAAACGGGATGTAGAATTGTTGCCATAACGGTCGGATACATAAAAGCGCTCGCCGGAAAGTGCACGCTTATAGCGTTGCTGCCAGTTTGTCTTAAATGGCTCGGGCAGGCTTGTGGTTACGTTCAACCCTTTAATTAACTGTAACCCGTAATTATTCTTGTAATCGCGTATAAAGGCCTCATTGCCGGCAACCATGTTCATACCTACATCAACCGACCACATCCATCCATCGTAATTATTAATAAGCCCAAAAAGGTTTGAACGGTTTTCTGATTCAGCCTTTAATTCTTTCTCAATAATTTCAAGGGCAGTTTCGGTTTCGGTAAGCTTTTTTGAATGATTGTTGCAGCATTGAGTGGCTGTAAGCCTTATATCCTGTATTTTAAGTTGTAATTTTTCCTTTAGTCCATGGTTTATTTCTTCGGACAATAAGGTTTCAAACTCCCCGATTAGCCCAAGTATTTTTTCAGTAAGCTTTTTACCTGCTATATTGTCCATTCCAGGCCAATTATTTTTGTTTAATCTGCCATTGTCACGTAAAACAAACCAAGCCCTAAAATGTTGTTTGGCAACAAAATGGCCCTTTGTACACAAAAACTATTCTTCGCGTTGTTTAAGCCCTACATACCAATCAACAAATTGATCGTCGAAGATTACTTTCTCTCCCCATTTGTTGAGATATTTTATTTTATATTCTTCGGGGATATATTCTCGTTGTATCATGTTGTTCAACCTGTTTCGAACTGGTATAAGGTACCCGTCGCGCCAGGGTTCGGGGCAAACATCAAAAAACAACTTACTTTTTTCTGCAGACATAGTCGAAATCTAAAAAGATTTTGAAGTAATTAATACCTTAATAATGGTTTAACAAATTTATTAAAGTATTTGACCGTTACAAATATTATTGTAAACCTAAACTGAGGTTAAGGATAAATACTGCCCTGCCAGGTATTCTGGAATATTCTTTTTCGCCGTTTTTTGCCCGGGGATTAATCCCCGGGCAAAAAAAGTTCTGCAAATTGGCAAACTTATTTCATACAAATAACCGTACCAAAACGCCCAGTATAAAACCCATCCCTGCGAGCAGAGAAAAACAATCTTCTGTTATCGAAAGTGCATTTGCCGATAGTTTCGATATTTGGTTCGGGAATGCCTGTGTCGGCAAGTATTTGGTGGTTTAACTGTTGTAAGTTAAGCAGGTATCGTCCTTTATTTGGCGAACTGCTGTAAAAACGCCCGGGTTTTGTTATACATTGGCGCACCTGCGAAATTACACTTTCGTCAACCTCGTAGTTTTTTTGTGAGATGCCCGGGCCGATGCCAACTAATATGTCGCTTGTATCAGTGCCAAAATTATCCCTCATGGCCAAAACCACCTTTTCAGTTATACGTTTAACTGTTCCCCGCCAGCCTGCATGGGCTGCGGCAATAACCCGTCTTTTGGTGTCGAAGAACAATATGGGCACACAGTCGGCTGACAAAACACCTATTCCGATATTAGTGCCGGCAGTAATAATAGCATCGGTTTCAGGTAGTTTTTCCCGGAAATTTTTATCGACTATACGAATATTTGAAGTATGGCATTGTTCGGGAAAGAACAATCTTTCAGCCTCGACATCCAATAAGCCCGCAACAATTTTTCTGTTCGTATTTACATTGGCTTCGTTATCGCCTGCATTAAAGCTTAAATTCAGTGAGTTGTATGCCCCGGTGCTAATTCCACCTGAACGTGTCAGCACATAATGGTTCAAGCCTTGTTGCATCGACAATTTGTTAAACTGAAGGTGCATTTACTGTTATTCGTTTCTTTAAATTACTCTTTCATTATTTTGTTTGCTCTCAGGTTTTAATTACTGATAACCAATGTGCCGGTATTGATATTATAAGAAGTCCGGTATTGCTTTAAATAACGCCTCGACACACTGTTGGAAGAAGGTATTCCTTCGCCAGGCAAAACATACACCGAACCACAATGCGGACAGGTTGCCATTGAACCATCGCATTCTAAAGCATAGTTTGCAGGCAAATCGTGCGGACAGGTCCTGTCGAAAGCATAGAAAGGCCTGGAATCGTCACCATTGTTAAATACTATAATTCCATTGTTGTTATAGCCAATAGTTGAGTTTCCGTTTGGGTGCATTGTTATTGCTAATGAGCTGCCCGGCTGGGCAAGCAACATGTATTCGGCATCGGTTTGTACATTAAGTGTTGCATACATATACACCTCGGGAAACACAAAGTCATCGCGTTCGCCACAACCAATAAAGAATAACACAATAAAAAAACTGCGTAATAAAAAATAGTTTAACTTTGAGCTTGCCACATTAATGATTTTTTATTTCCAACAAATTTATATATTTTCAACGCAATGAAGGTTGTTTTATTATTTTTAACCCTTTTACTGTTTATGCCGATGGCCAATGCCCAAAGCCGGCAGGTGCGCAAAGCAGAAAGGAAAAAAGAAAAAACTGAAAAACAAGAACTCAGGCGATACGAAAAATCGAGGGAAAAAGCCATTGAAAGCCATTTCGACAGTCAATCGGACAATACCAAAGCCCGAATGAAGCAGTCGAAAAAAGAAACAGATAACCTAAGCAGGAAAAAAAAAGGGAATATTTTAGAGCGAATGGCAAAAACCCGTAAAGCCAAGAAAGAATATAACAAACGAATTTCGAAGCAAAAGCGAAGATGAAATGGAAGACGGACTGGAAATACTAATTTACCTGGCATTTTTAATCATCAGCATTATTGGCGGTGTAATTAAAAATCACAACAAAAAGAAAGAGGATGAACGCCGAAGGGCACGCCAGGCTGAAAATACCAGAAGGGAAACAGTAGCCCCAATGCCCCCTGTCGGAGGCCCGGTGGAAACAACCAATCCCTTCGAGGAATTTTTGCGCCGGCAACTCGAACAATACGAGGAACCCGAAGAATACTTCCCCGGCAATATTCCCGAAGAACAAACTGCTGAATTTGAGCCTGCCCCGACAATGCAATATAAGGCCGAAGAACCCACAACAATGGACAAGGCTTTTGAATTTGAGGGTGCTGCTGCTTTTGAATCGACTTCAAATGCAATGATTGTTGACCATATCAATGTGGCCGATGTACACGACAATGGGGAGATCAAAGATTTGGAAGCTTTTCAGTACGATGCCATAGAAGATGACGATATAACTGCAATGCAAGAAGAAATTGCCAATTTCGAAGCATCAAAAGCAGTGGTATATTCGGAAATATTAAAGCATCCTGTTTATTGACTATTGTATTGAATTCCTGTTATTTATGTAAATCATTTGCAAACCATTAATTTTATTTGTTAAATTTGCAGGCAGAAGAGTTCCGAAAAAATGCCGGGATTCTTTTTTATTTTATAGATATTTTAACCATTATACACGGAGGACTTTGTTATGTCTGGCATTTCATATGTTACAGAAGAAGGCTTACAAAAACTGAAAGACGAACTCGAACACTTAATGAATGTTGAGCGGCCTTCAATTTCAAAACAAATTGCAGAAGCCCGCGATAAAGGCGATCTTTCCGAAAATGCCGAATACGACGCGGCCAAAGAGGCCCAGGGGCTGCTTGAAATGCGTATCTCTAAATTAAAAGATACCATTGCGAACTCGCGTATAATAGACGAATCGAAAATCGATACATCAAAAGTGCAGATTTTAAACAAGGTTAAAATCAGGAACACAAAAAACAATGCCACTATGGTTTACACCATAGTTGCCGAAAGCGAAGCTAACCTGAAGGCAGGCAAAATATCGGTACATACCCCGATAGCCAAGGGTCTGCTCGGAAAAAAAGTGGGCGATGTGGTAAATATTACCATCCCTTCCGGTACTGTCGATTTTGAAATTGTTGAAATATCGAAATAACTGCTTATGGCTTCAATTTTTACCCGAATTATTAATGGGGAAATACCCTGTTATAAAATAGCCGAAAACGAGCATTTTTTTGCCTTTCTCGATATTAACCCCTTATCCGAAGGCCACACCCTGGTTGTCCCAAAACAGGAAACCGATTATGTTTTTGATTTAAGTGACGAACTTTATACAGGCCTTCACCTGTTTGCGAAAAAAATTGCCGCAGCCATACAGAAATCGATAACCTGCAAACGTATCGGCACAGCTATAATAGGCCTGGAAGTGCCTCATGCGCATATACACCTTGTGCCTATTAACGATATGGGCGACCTGAACTTTGCCAACTCTAAACTCAAACTTTCCACCGAAGAGTTTCTGGCAATTCAAAAAGCCATTATCTCGAACCTTTGATCTGTCCGGACTGATTACATCAATGTTTTTTTAGGCCATTGAAATTGTGCACAATACAGGAAAATATGTAATTTTAGGCTATGCAGCCAAATTTTATATATTTCCCAATTTGCAATAACAAAAGGCTTTGCCTTTTTGTGTTCCTGTCAGCTTTTGCATGCATTACTTATGCTCAGGCCGACAAACTGCAATTCAGGAACCTTTCGACAAACAACGGGCTTTCGTATTCGCGTGTAACCTGCTTCAGCCAGGATATAAAAGGCCGCATGTGGATTGGCACCAGCGATGGCCTTAACCTTTACAATGGCGTAAATTTTGAAGTGTTTAAAGCCGATACTGGCAAATTTGGCCCGTCAAGCAGGGAAATAAACGACATAAAAACCGACAACAAAGGCAATTTATGGATTGCCGGAAATATGGGCATTGATGTTTATAGCCCCGAGAACGGTCTCTTTGTTAACCATAATCAACTGCTTAAAAAGAACCAGGGTATAACCAACGAGTCGGTCAGCAGGCTTTTGTTCGAAACAAACGAAAAAATATGGGCAGGCACTGTCAGGGGGCTGTTTTCGATCGACATAAAAAACTCTCGATCGGTATTTTACAGTGTAGTGCCCGACCACCCCGACAGCCTTAACTTTGCTGTTATTGAAATATTCATCGATAAATACAACAATCTTTGGTTGGGCACTGAAGGCGGCGGCCTGAACCGATTCGACAGGCAGGGGCAAAAGTTTGTTAAATACAACAAACTGAAGAATGAAAAAACAAAAATTACCGGCAACAGCGTTAGGTCAATTTTCCAAGACAGCGATGGCGATTTGTGGCTCGGCACCGACTTCGGACTGCAACGGTTCGACTATGCCACAAATACCCTGGTGCAATACGGATACAAACCCGGAAACCCTAAAGGGCCTTTGAAAGGAATGGTACGATCGATTTTTGAAGATTCGCAAAAACGCCTTTGGGTTGGCTTTCAGTATGGCCTGACCATTTACAACAAACAAAAAGATGAATTTACTTATGTTGTTAACGACTTCGCAAACCCAAAAAGCATTGCCGGCGACGAAATATGGGCTATTGCCCAGGATAAGGCAGGCAACCTTTGGTTTGGCACCTACAATAACGGGTTAAGTATTTGCAGTAGTGCGCCCTCGCCATTCAGGGCTTACCGTAACGACCCAAAAAACCCAAACAGCCTTGCTGGCAATTCCGTGCTGGCTTTTTGCGAAGACAGCCTTTCGAATGTTTGGATTGGCACCGACCATGCCGGCATGGACTACTTCAACCGAAAAACCCAAAACTTCAGGCATTTCAGAAACAACCCCCGAAACCCAAACAGCCTTAGCAGCGATGCCGTGCTATCTATCGATGCAGCCCGCGATGGCTCATTGTGGATTGGCACCTGGGGCGGGGGCCTCAACCATTTCGACCCCCGTACGGGAAATTTTTCACACTACCTTCCCGATGCCCGAAAACCTGGCAGTATTAATGGCTTACACATTTGGAAGGCCATGGAAGACAAAAACGGAAAAATATGGGTTGCTTCCCAGCAAGAAGGCTTAGGCCTGTTCGACAGGGAAAAAGGCATGTTTCGCGCATTTACATTTAACCCGTCCGACAAAAACTCCATTTCGCACAATTCGGTTCTTTGCCTTATTGAAGATTCTGGCAATACCTTGTGGGTAGGCACAGCATTTGGCCTTAATAAACTTAACACGCGCAATTTTACCTTTGAGCGTTTTTTGGTTACATTCGAAAACAACCTGGTTTCTGACGGGCACTTTATCAACGATATTTATAAAGATAAACGCGGAATTCTGTGGGTAGCTACCTCGCAAGGCCTTGTTGAATTTGACCCGAAAAGCAACGACACAACAAATTATGCAGATTTGAAGGAACTTCGCACAGCTAATGTTGTGGGCATAGTAGGGCATGGCGACAGTATAATCTGGGCAAGCTCGGCCAACCGCGGACTGTCGGCAATAAATATTTATACCCGCGAAGTAGAAAATTTCGGGCTCAACGAAGGCCTCCCCTCCATTTCGTTTAACCGAAGGGCAAGAACAAGGCTGCAAGATGGCACCTTTATGTTTGGTACATCTGAAGGAATGCTGGTTTTTCACCCCGACAGTATAAAAAAACTGGAACCTTCGTATCGGGTAATATTTACCGATTTTTTACTGTTTAACGAGAAAATGTCGCCGGGCTTACCTGGTTCGCCGCTCACAAAACACATAAGCTTTACCGACACAATAAGGCTAAAACACAATCAATCGGTATTTACAATTTACTTTTCCGCACTTGAATATATATCCCCCGGAAAGGTAAATTATGCCTATAAACTCGAAGGCTTCGATGGAAAATGGAACTTCGTTGGCCGCAAACACGATGCCACTTACACCAACCTTAAGCCCGGCAGCTATACCTTAAGGGTAAGCACATACGGAAATATAGCCCAACCAGGCAAAAACGAATCGGCTTTAACTATAATTATTGTGCCACCTTTCTGGAAAACAACCTGGTTTTCTGTTCTATTGGCTATAACTATTATTGGGATTCTTTTTGCAGTTTATTTTTTAAGGTTAAGAAGCATTAACCGCATGAACCTGCAGTTAAAAGAAATGGTTTCGCAACGCACCAGCGAAATTGAAGAAAAAAACAAGCGCTTGCTGGAGAAAACCGAAGAGTTAAATAAAACCAATGTTTTACTGGAAGAACGCCATAATAAAATTGAAGAGCAAAGCGAAATTTTAAAATGTCAGCGCGACGAACTGTCAGAAGTTATTTCGGTGAAAGACAAACTGTTTTCTATTATTGCCCACGATTTGAGAAACCCGTTTAATTCTTTAATGGGTTTTGCCGACATTATATCGGGATCTTATGAAACACTCGACGACGAAAAGAGGCTTTATTATATAAAAATGATACAAAACGCTTCGCAAAGCGTATTTGATTTGTTAAACAACCTGCTCAACTGGTCGAGGGCCCAAAGCGGCAGAATGAAGCTGGAGCCTGCATCAACCAACCTGAATTTTTTGGTGCAGAGGAATATTACCCTTATGAAAAATTCTGCTGACAAGAAACAAATTGACTTGGGCTTTTACACATCGAAAGACCCAATGGTTGCCGAAATTGATGAAAATATGATTGATATTGTTGTGCGCAACCTTCTGAGTAATGCCATTAAATTTACCCCTAATTCGGGGCATGTAAATGCCACTACAACATCAGGTGCAGATACAGTTACCATTGAAGTGTCTGACACCGGCACAGGAATAGGGCCAAGCGATATTGAAAAGCTTTTCCGTACAGAGGTACATTTTAGTAACCCCGGAACTCAAAACGAAAAAGGCACCGGAATAGGGTTAATTGTTTGCAAAGAATTTGTCGATTTGCATAAGGGACGTATATGGGTGGAAAGTACCTTGGGAAAAGGGACAACATTTTTTGTCAGCCTGCCCCTGAGGCATGTTCCCCAATAAATGAACCAGTGCTTTTCATACCGCCTTTTACTGAACACTGCCAAAAAAAATTTTATTTAAACCTTTGACACTGGTTATAACCATAGAAAAATGAATGAAGCTTTAAGCAGGTGCATGCATAAAATATTTCTTTCTGTTTTTTTGTCCGTTTCAGCTGAATTTGTATTTTAGCAGGCTGGCAGTATAATGTTCGCCAATAAGTTAGCGGCATTTAACAGCTCAAACCAACCAAACCATTGTATCATGCTCCATTTTGCCAAACCCTGGCTTTATGCCCTTATATTTTTGTGTGTTTCAACCGGAATAACCGCATCCGACAAAGTTTTTTATCCAGGTGCCCGCGAAGCAGGTATGGCCGGTTCATCAGTGTCAGTCCCCGGCCTTTGGGCGGTTTACCACAACCCGGCAGGCCTGGGTTATCTTACATCGGCTTCGGCAGGTATCTGCATCGAAAACCACTACCAGCTAGAAGAGCTCAATACCGCATCGCTAGCCGTTGTTGTGCCGGAAAGAAAAGGCTCTTTTGGTTTCTCGTCGGCCTATTTTGGCACCTCGCGTTTTAACGAACAAAAGTTTGCCTTTGGCTATGGGCGCTGTTTAGGAGAAAAGCTATCGGCAGGTGTGCTCCTCGATTGTTTTGTTGCAAATCTGCCCGAAAACAATGGTTCATCTGTTTTGCTTGCTGGCGAAGCTGGTTTATTATATAAACCTTTGCCTAAGCTTAATATGGGTTTTCATGTCCAAAACCCAACTGTTGCTTCTTATAAAAATTACAACAACGAGTTTCTCCCTGTTGTTTTTCGGGCAGGGGCTTCGTGGGAAGATAAACAATTTATATTGAGCCAGCAGGTTCAATTAAACTCCCGTGGCGAAACAATTCTCAGCATAGGCAGCGAGATTAAACTAACAGAAAACCTGGCCCTCAGGGCTGGTGTATCGAACAGCCGGCAGGCAAACTATTCGATGGGCGCCGGCTACTTCAGCCAACACTTGTCGTGCGATGTTGCTTTCAGCCACCACCCTGTTTTAGGCTTTTCATCGGCACTCACCCTTCATTACCAACTTGTTCGGAACAACCGATGAAGTCCCTGCTGTTTATAATAACAACTCTATTGGCCAGTACTCTTATTTTCAGCCAGGAGCTTACAATGGAAATTCCAGGTTTAGACGATTTTCGGCTACCAACCGTTTCAGAAGAAGAGCAGGCAAGCGAAGTTTTCGATTTGCTCGCAGCCGAAATAGAATGGTTAAAAGAAAATCCCATAAATATCAATACAGCCAGCCGTAACGAGCTGGAAAAACTTTTTATGCTCACAAGCTTTCAGGTTCATTCGTTGTTGGAATACCGTAAAACAGTTGGTACAATTAACTCCCTGTACGAACTTAACTATATTTATGGCTTCGACATCCACACAACAAGCCTGATTGCCCCTTTTGTGGCAACAGGCGAAAACAAACTGAACGAACCAATAATTGCCAACAAAAATGACATTAAGTTTAAGAATGTGCTGCTAATGCGTTCGGGCTATAAAAGCAATGTAAAGAATAACTATGCCGGCAGCCCTTTAAGCGCCTATTTTAAACTGAAAGGCATTAATGAAAACAGCATTAGGTATTGTTTTCAGGGTGAAAAAGATGCCGGCGAAGAATTTTTCTCAGGTTCCAACAGCCAGGGTTTCGATTTCAATTCTGCATTTATACAAATATGGGCCAAAACAAAAAAAAGAAAAATCATTATTGGCGACTATAAAGTAAAGTCCGGGCAAGGGCTCCTAATCTGGAACGGCTTTTCGCCGTATAAGGGTGCCCAGTCAGCAGGAACAATAAAGCGCAACCAGGGTATTGACGGCAACAACTCGAAAGACGAATACAACTTTTTAAGGGGTGCTGCCATAGAGTGTTCACTAAAAAAACAAAAATTGTACTTTTATGTTTCAAAAAAACAAATCGATGTTATAGCCGATTCATTGGCAAGAAATGTAAGTACAAGCGGTTACCATCGGACAAATACAGAAATACTGCGAAAAAATAATGCAGGCGAACTTGCCACTGGCGCCATGCTTCGGCACGAAGGCAAACACCTTAACGCTGGCCTAAACTGGATATACACCAGGTACAATGTGCCTTTTCAGCCGTCTGCGGAGCCTTATCAAGTGTATTCTTTGTTTGGCAGTTCTGTCAGCGGATTATCAGCCGATTACCGGTTGCTTTACCAAAAACTGCAATTGTTTGGCGAAGCTGCTGTGTCTAACTCTGTTCCGGCTATAGTAAACGGGGTAAATATGCTGGTTTCGCCATCGCTTACGACAACACTTTCTTACAGGCACTACCCGGAAGGTTATTTTGCCCCGTACTCTAATGCCTTGTCGGAAAACTCCCGTGCAACAAACGAACAGGCTGTACTTACCGGCTTCGTTTGGAAAACACCTTGGAAAACAACACTCACAGCCTATTCCGATATATTTTCGTTTCCGTGGTTGAGTTATTATACCGACAGGCCCTTAAGAGGCCATGAACAATTTGCTGAACTGGCATATTCTCCAGTAACGGGCACTGTCTTCGATATTCTTTACCGGTCAGAAATAAAAGATAAAAACACCCCTGAAGCCGAAGCTGCCACAAACCATATTAAAGCCTTCAAAAGGCAGAACCTGCGCCTGCAAATTAAGTCTGATTTAGCAGAATGCTTAAAAACCATTGCCCGCTTTGAATGGTGCCAGGCGGGGTTTGTAGATGGGGAACAACAAAATGGCTATCTGCTTTTTACCGATTTCGGCTACAAGCTGCCGGCAGGTACCATTTTTTCTTTTCGTTATACATTTTTTAATACCCAAGCCTACGATACGCGCATTTATGCTTTCGAAACCGATGTGCTATATACATTTACAGTGCCTGCTTATTATGGCAACGGGCATAAAATATACCTGATGGCCAGGCAGCCTTTAACAGACAAATTTACCTTATGGTTTCGTTACGAAAAGCTTAAACGGTTCGATGATGCCTCAAAAAACTATCATGGTTTAAATGCACAGCTTATTTTAAGTTTTTAAAAAAAATAAAAAACCGCACCTGGATTTTTAACCCGGGCAAAAGGCAGCACATAGACTGCACCCAATAGAATTCTGACTAACGTTTTTTCTATTTATATCTGTCTCCCGCTACTTACTCCCGTGGGGATGACTTAATATTTTTTATTTTAAAATGAATTATAATTTATTAATATTACGGCTTGCCGGACAAAATTGATTTTTTTTCTTACATGTGCAGAAACAAAAATATACATGCTCCGTAATAACAATGTCGGTTTTTTTTAACTTTTAAATGAAACAAACAATATGTTTTATAATTACCATTGAAATCTAATAAAAAACAGGAAGAATGAGGAAACTAATTACAGCATCGTTTTGCTTAATGATTTTTATGTTTACTGCAAATGCACAAACATTCAACCCGGTCGCCGATACTGCGGCCATTGTTACCTCGGGTTCAATGAGGTTTACTGTGTTGACACCCGAAATGATTCGTATTGAGCATAGCAATATGCAACATTTTGAAGATCGCGCATCATTTGTAGTGCTGAACCGCAAATTGCCAGTTCCGGAATATAGCACAAAAACCGAGAACGGATATTTGTACATAACAACCGAAAAACTTGAACTAAAGTATAAAGTAGGTTCAAACCCAATGATAAACGATCCGTGCGGCCCGAACTTACAGATAACATTTGATGTGAATGGGGAGACAGAAAGATGGTTTCCTACAAAATTTGATCCGTACAACCTGAAGGGGACATGTAGAACCTTAGACAATGCAGAAGGTGATGTGCGCTCGTGGTTAGAAAACGGGCTTGTTTCGCGTTCGGGCTGGGCAGTGATAGATGAACAGCAGGCACGTAACGATGGAAGCTATAGTTTAATGTTCGATGGAAGCGATACCGTGGACTGGGTAGCCCAACGTGTGGACCCAAATTCGATGGATATGTACTTTTTGGGCTATGGCCACGATTATAAAAAAGCACTGTACGATTTTACCCTTATTGCCGGTAAAATACCAATGCCCCCCCAATATGTTTTTGGTTACTGGTATTCGAAGTATCAACGCTATTCCGAGCAGGATTTACGCGACATTGTAGCCGAAATCCAGAACAGGGATATTCCGATGGATGTATTGGTAATTGATATGGACTGGCACATGGACGGATATAATAACCGTACCGACCAGACACAGTGGACAGGCTGGACCTGGAACAAGGAATTGTTTCCCGATCCACCGGGCTTTATCAACTGGCTGCATTCTCAAAACCTGAAAACCACACTTAACCTTCACCCTGCCGATGGTATAGGCATTTATGAAAAAAATTTCGCCAAACTTGCAAATGATTTGGGCGTTTCAACCTCACAAACGATTCCATGGAATATCGAAAACAAGAAATTTTATAAAGCATTCTTCGAAAATATCTTGCGGCCACACGAAAACATGGGTATCGACTTTTGGTGGCTCGATTGGCAGCAATGGATGATTGCCAGGAATGAACCTAAACTTGGGAATACTTTTTGGTTAAACCATGTGTTTTTCAACGATAAAAAATTCCAGGCAAAAGATCGTCCGGTAATATTCCACAGATGGGGCGGATTGGGCAACCATCGCTACCAGATAGGATTTTCGGGCGACACCTATGCCACATTTCCATCGTTGGCTTTTCAGCCATACTTTACAGCTACAGCCAGCAATGTTTGCTATGGTTACTGGAGCCACGATATCGGTGGGCACCAACAACCGGGAGCCAACGATCCGGAATTATACCTTCGATGGATTCAATACGGAGTATTTTCGCCAATTATTCGTACACATGCTACCAATGCATCAAACATTGAACGCCGTATATGGATGTACGACAACTTTCCTCTAATGCGCGATGCCATCGAATTACGGTATTCGCTGATACCTTACATTTATACTTATGCCCGCTACGCATACGAAACCGGAATTTCGCTCTGCCGCCCTATGTATTACGACTATCCCGAAAATGAAAATGCATATACTTTTGAAGGGGAATATATGTTTGGCAACGATATTCTGGTGGCCCCGATATGCAAATCGGGAAATGGAAATCCATCAATTGAACAAACAATATGGTTGCCGGAAGGAAAATGGTACGAAGTGGCAACTGGCACCACGCTTGATGGAAATCAGGTTGTTTCGCGCAATTTCACCCAGGAACAGATTCCGTATTACTATCGCGAAGGAGCAGTGATTCCGATTTATCCGCCAGTGCAACACCTCGGCAACAGGCCCGATACAATTATTGTTCAATTTGCCCCGGGAAATAAAGGTGAATGCAAATTATACGAAGACGAGAACAACAACAGCAACTATGAAGCCGGAAGCTTTACCAATACGCTTATTACACAAAACACCGTTGAAAATGTAAGCACTTATACTGTAAATGCACGCACCGGATCGTTTACTGGCATGCCGGGTTCTCGTTCGTTCCATTTCCAGATGCTCGATAAGAACCAACCAGTTAGCGTAAAGGTAAATGGAAGCAATGCAGAATATACCTACGATTCAAAAAGCCGGAAAATTGAAGTCAGGGTCAACAATGTTTCGTATGGTTCATTGCCACTTAGCATCGAAGTTGTTAACAACTAATTATGGAGGTATTCAGATGAGAAAAGTTATAATATTTTTACTTTCGGTATGCACAGTTTCTGCATTACAGGCCAAAAACTGGGCCATTATTGGAAAAGCACTGGAAAACGACACAACACTTTTGGTGCAGGATGCTACCAATCTCAATGTGTATAAATATATTGGAAAAATATCGACCGGAAAGTTTAAACTGTCCGATGGAACAAATGTATATATTCCTGTGTGCGGCATGAACGACCCAATGGGGCAAAAGATAGGAATGGAAATACAAACAGACACAAACCAAACAGGTTTTGGGGTTAAGTATGTAAACCCGACCAAAATGTATATTATTACCTTAACCACAGGGGCCAACCCTACATTAGAGGTAAAAATGGCCGAAACTTATAAACATTTGTACCTTATTGGGGGCCCGGTAAATTCAACCCAAGCAAATTGGCAACTCAGAGATGCTGTAGAATTAGAAAAAGATACAGCTGACCAGTTTGTTTTTTATTACCGGGGTTTTCTTATATACAACAGCTTTGGCGACGAACCAGGCTCAATTAAGTTTCTCACTTCAAATATCAGCTGGGCAAATGCGTTTCATCCGGCAGGTATTTTCAATGTAGAATTGAACAAGGCATCGAAAATGAGGCTTAATGGCAACGACACAAAATGGCAAATACCTGCTGATGGCAGCGGAAACGGATATTATATCATTCGACTGAACACACTGGAGGAAACCATTGAGGTGCTGCAGTTTACCCCAGGCCAGACAGCTTATCCTAATAAAATTTATATTACCGGCGATGCATTTCCTTGTGGTTGGTCAGCCGATGCTCCTGAAACCATGGCACCAATCAATATTATAGAAGGAAAATACAAATGGGAGGGCAATGTAGTAGCCGGGCAATTCAAGTTTTTAAAAATAAAAGGTTCATGGGGAAGTTGCTATGTGTCAACTGTCGAAGATCAGGTTATTGAATTTGGCAAGGAATACCCGATAGTTTTCGAATACGAATATTGGAACGGAGGAGGCAACGACTATAAGTTTGTGTTTGACGAATCTACAGAATGTACCATTTCTCTGAACCTGTCAACCATGAAAATGGTAGTACATAGCGGAACAACGCATGTTAGAAATACAATCGATAAACAATCAGCACAATACAACATTATTGGGCATAATGGAATGATAAGGGCAAGCAGTTCCGATTTATCGCCAAAAAAAATTGTATTGTATAATTATGTAGGTCAAAAGGTATATGCCAATAATTTTGTATTAAATACCGAATTCAGTTTCCCCAAAGGATTTTATATTGCCATAATCACTGACACACAAAGGAATATATACGAAACAGCAAAGCTAGTATTGTAGGGTATTATTAAATTTATTTAACCATCTTATGCGATTAGAAACCTGTTTCAGGATCGGCTAATGATTTCTTACAAACAACTGCCCGGGATTTAAACCCCGGGCAGTTGTTTGTTTTTTGAGCCAAACGGACAACCTTTATGTGTTTTATGTTGCGTTTGCCTTAAATAGTATAATATGCTGTGGTACTGTTCTTGTGAAATTATTTTGCTCATAACTAAAACACCTTCATGAAAACCTGACAAAAAACATATCGGCTGCTCAAATACTTACAAATAAAAGGAAAAACAAACAATTTAGGTGATATTAAATACTAATAGTCTGGTATAAAATAAATTCAGGTTTAGGGTTTCTGAATAGAATGTTTATATTTATACAGAAAACAGGTTAGAAGCAGAAATTGGTTTTTAACTATAAATATCCGAGAATTTTGAACCCGAAACATCAACAAATACTTTATCACCTGGTGTTTTTCACACCAAAACAACAGTAACTATGCATCAAAGAATTTTTAATCCCATTGAGCAATAATTGGTCTCACGTAATAAAACTACTCTAAAATTATTGCTTCAAAAAAAAACATATACCCATAAATTATTCTTTTGGGCAAATAATAAGAATGTTACATATATGCCTTTACAGACATGTTTTTATACTATGAATACTAACAACTAACAAAAATCTATTATTATGAAAAATCTTAATTTCCCACCTCGTTTTTACGCTGTTTTTCTGGGCTTGCTACTTTTAGCTGGTTGTAATAAGGATGACTCTCTTTTTGAGCCCGGCAAAAATGAACCTGATCAGGTTGTTTTAAAAAGTGTGCCAGTATCAGGTACAATTAGTGCGCAATACAACGATTCACCTTCGGGCGAAGAGATTGATAAGGTTTATGACAATAATGTTTATACAAAATATTTAACATTTCATAATACAGTTTGGATACAATGGAAGGGAAGTAAAACTTTATTGCTCCAAAGCTATGCAATTTCATCGGCAAACGACTTTGCAACAAGAGATCCTAAAAGCTGGAAACTTTACGGGTCGAATAATGGAACAACCTGGACACAAATAGACCAACGTTCAAACCAAACATTTTCTGCCCGTTACCAAAGAAAAGAATATGTTTTAAGCAGCAAGGCTACGTTTAGCTTTTATAAATTAGAAATAACGCAAAATAACGGGGCATCGATTACACAACTTTCTGAGTGGGACTTAATTGGCGAGGCGATAACACCTGTTGCCACTGTATATCAACATTGCTGGCATGGTGGTTACGAAGTTAACTTAGCCGAAGGCAATTACAAACTTTCTGACCTTCAGTCCTTAGGTATTCTAAACAATGATCTTTCTTCGGTGAAGGTTACAAGTGGTTATAAGATAACTTTATACGATGGGGATAATTTTACCGGCGACTTTATTACTTTAACCAGTACAGATGATTGTATTGTAGATAATGGTTTTAACGACAGAACCACATCGTTAAAAGTTGAGAAAATTGGTATCGTTGAGAGCATCGATGACTTAATGGGTTTGGCTAGTGGATCTTCTTATTCTTCCATCACCCCAATGGGAAACCATTACGAAGGCTTACATGTTACAACCGATGCTGACCGTGCGTGGCTAAACAATGCAAGTAACCAAGCTCCTGTACCTCCGGGATTAGCCTCCTCGTTACACCTGGCAAACTTTAGTGTTACACTTTATCCTTATGGCTCCCCAAGCCCTGCCGATATTAACCAACATAACATTGGCGATTGTGGTGCCATTGCAGCTCTGGCATCTATGGCGTATATCGTTCCTGACTTTGTGAAAAGTTTAATTACCGATAACCATAATGGCACTTATAGTATTGCAATGTTCGATCCACAAGGTAAACCTGTTACTGTTGCAGTTGATTCAAAATTTTTAGCTGATGGAAATGGTAATCTTGCAGCTGTTTCCGGCAAAAACAGTGTTGCCTGCTGGTCAACAATTCTTGAAAAAGCAGTTATGAAATACAATGTAATATATAAGGCCAATAATACCATAGAAGGAATTGGTTCTGAACATGTGCCTCCGCTTTTTACTGGCAATGGCAATAGTTTTGCATTTAACAGGAACGTACTTACTCCGGACGAATTAGCCCGGGTAGTAAGGGTATGTTTAGCCAAAGGTAAATTTATTGTTGGTGGCTTTGGCCAGGTTTTACCAATAGGAAATGTACAGACAGTAACAGGCCATGCCTATACAATTACAATTTCGGCCGACCATAATGCATTATTCTCGATGCGCAATCCATGGGGAGTTAATCCTCTGGCAAGTGGTGGTTATGAAACCAGTACTGATGGTGTGCTAAATATTCCTACATCTGGTAGTGTGCCAGCTACAATCGACCTTAGGATTATCGATCCGGGTATAGCTGGAACTGCCGGAACAACCTCACCGTACATACCCCCGGTACAGGCCCTGAAATCTACAGAAGCAGTAAGAATTTCTGAACGCCTGCTTAAAAATGATGTGAAATAATTAATTGAAATCTAATTAAAAGAGGGCTCACGATTTTGTCAGCCCTCTTTTTTAAATAAAAAAAGCAAGGAGAACAATCTCATTTGAACTCCTAGCCGAAATGCCCCGAAACCTTAGCGTTGACAGGAAATTTTGTAACTTATATTCGTAGTGCTATTGCTGACTGATACAAGGTAAAATCCGCGACTTATTTCGTCCCCGGGAGTCCAATTCCAATAATTTATTCCCGGAATACCATCGACCTCATGGGTCTCCAATACGCTCCCTGATAGATTGTAAATTTTAATAGTTGTCCTTTCATTTGCAGACAGCGAAAACCGGATGGTCAGATGATTACGGAATGGATTCGGATATACATTGTCAACCGTGAAGCTATTTTGATTGTTGATACCAGCAATAACTCCCGATGTATATTCGTAGGCGCCCAGGTCAAAGCCCAAACCCTGTGGGCGGGCGTTTCCGGCTTTGTCGGAAAATAAAGGAACCGGAATTCCTGCATCGATAGCCATTGAGTTGCTGTCGATATAGAAATTTCGCATCAACGGGTTGGTATTATCAGCATCGATAAAGGAGGCATTGGTTGTAACCAGGTTTGAGCTTACCCCGGAATTTATACCATTATCGCGCACGGCAATTCTGATATTTCCTCCTTCGACAAACTGTGCAAGATTGTTCCATGCCGAGTTGTTTTCGCAGTTTTCGCCAATATCAACCCCTATTAATTCAGAATCGCCTTCATCGGTTTCCATTTTGTAAAATGTATTATTATAAACCCGGTTCCCGAATGGATGCGGAACAATACCATCCAGCAATATGTTTACTCCTTTGAATTCGCTGTTTGCCCCGGTTCCATCGAAAACGTTGTTTCGTATGGTAATGTAGCTGGCGACCACATACAACGAGAGATCGACTATTCTGGGCGAATCGCCATAATCTGCTATCAGCCTGTTATTTTCAAAAACCACATCCTGTATTCGTTCATCGGTTGCAGCATTCTGTGGGGCAATAGTAACCGTCCATGGCCCGGAACTTCCAAAGGTATTATCGGCAATAATCGTATAGCGCGTCCGGTTTGCCACATGACCTTCCTGTTCATCGTCGGAAATGATTGATTCTTCGGGTCCGTGAAATTTTAATGCATGGCGGCCCAGATCCGTTTCGGTACTGGATCCGGAGATATCGTTATGGGCTATCACACCTTTGTACGATTGCCATACCCGGAGCACGTGCGATTCGTGAGCGTTTTTAAGGCAATTTCCCATTATTGTTAATCGTTCGGAACCAATATAGACTACATTGGATAGGCCTTCGCTTAAATGGCAGTTTACTATAGCCAACTGGTCGTGGCCTTTGGTTACCCAGTGCGAGTTGCCAAGAAGGGTTGCAAAGTATGTTGCCTTTAGCCTGTACATTAGCAGGGAGCGTAATTTAATATTTCCACCGAATACACCTGCAGCAGAATGGGAAGTATTAAAAGAAATGTCCATCAATCGCAGGTCTGCAACATTGTTCACCGTAATAAAGGTTACCTCATTGGCCTCGACATTTATAACCGGTGCATTCTCATAGATGCCCAGCGCACTGGGATTTATTCCTTCGCCATAAGCCCCAATGGTAACGGGTCCGGATAAACCATATAGGTCACCACTGCCTGTTGTTGTCCAGCTGTCGCCCCGTCGCAACAAAATACGTTTTCCATTATCGATATAATCGAACATGTCGGTAATGTCGCTTGTCGTTACCTGTAAAGACCCCGCAGGCGCCCCTTCGAAATTCCCCGATGCAGAAATACAAATTGTGTTTGAACCGGAGTACACGATATCCGGATCGGTTACCGTAATAACTTCGGTATAGGTATATGTATTTCCTTTGGTATCGGTAACCCGCAAGGTAACCGTATACTCTCCCGGGTTATCGTAAACATGCGATACTACATACCCTTCGGCGGAGTTTTTCGATTTCGAATCGACGGCCCAGCTCCCGGAACCCGGATCGCCAAAGTCCCATTGGTATCTGTTATCGGCATACTCTAGCCGGCCATTTGCTTCGATAGGCTGAACAACTCCGCTGGCCGGATTGACGGCATCGAAAAATACAGACAGGGGAGCCACTCCCGTTATTTTAGACGCACAATTGCTCTGCGAAAACCCATGCAGGTTAAGAAGCAATAGAATTGAAAATAGAAATGATTGTTTCACGAAAATATATTTTAGTTAAACATTTATTTGTGCTTATTCAATTAATACAACATTAACAAACCCTTTGCTTCCCGCATAATCAATTGCACTACTATATTTATATTCATGCGGTTCAAAAACATATCCTTCTATAACAGGATTGTTATGCAGATAATCAAGCTTCTGCTCCATTATTCTATTACGCATATAAATTTATTGTAAGATAATAAACATACAAATTCAAAGTAGCTTTAAAATAACTATGCCCGACACGTTGGCCAGGCATAGTTATTATAAAGTTGTTGTTGCTATTTTAAAGCCACAAGTCACAGACTTGCGGCAGTGTGGGGACTGTTGTTTAATTATTTCCCTTGCCGGGGGTTTAAACCCCCGGCAAGGGATAATGCCCCGGGCAAATGCTTGAACCAGTCTCTCTTATTTAGTGTTTTCTTCTTGCGCTAGTGAGGGGCTCATTCTCAAAAATTCCAATATCACTTATGGGTAATATATAGCAGTTTTTAAAATCAATAGTTCTTTTCTCTGTATTTATATCATAAAACAATCCAATTAAAATATACTCAGAGTTTTGCATTAATTCTGTAGGTACCCGCTTTAATGGTATGTTATTATTAATAGTGTAGTCTTTAAGTTGTATCATTAAAGAATTGGAGTCAAGACGAGCAGATTCATTAAAAACAAATCTATATCCAACAACTCGTCTCGAAACCTTATAGACTACTCTAGGATTATTAACAATTTTATTTAAACACCATGGTAATAAACCATTAAACTCTAAAATATTCTCACGCCTTACCTGCGATTTATAATATTCAAAACCATTTACGTATGATATTAAATAATCTTTCTTCCCAAATAAAGCTTTTAAGATATTATATGATGAAGAATCGGGAATAAAAACATATTTGCTTTCTTTAAAATCATTATTATAAAAACTAAATTTTAGCCTTACTTCAGATTCCAAAACAGGTTTAAACTGATTATTATATTTACCATCAATTCCAGTACTTATTAAAAGATAAGCCCCCCTCTCATTCAATTTATTAATTAAGGGAACATATTTAATTAAACTACTATCACATGATAATCGATCTATAAAATTCTCTTTGTAATACGAATCTAAATTTTCAACTTCTTCAATAGATTCTGGAAATTCACCATACAGATCAAAATATTCTTCAAAAGGATCCGACAATCTATATTTGGATTTTATTATTTGAATATCATCAAAATTCTTAAGGTAGTTTTCTTTTTTTTTGCGATAATCATTATAAATGAATAATGAGAGTAATAGGATTACAAGAAGCGAAATTATCGCAATTATTTTTTTCTTTATCATCATTTTTTATTTGAATACCAATTATACACAATATCAAAATAATTTTCTTCAACACTAACCTGAATTATTCATAAAAAGAGGGTGTTTGTTACCTAAATTATGCTGAAGTACCAGTAAATTTAGGGTGTACAACAACAAACAACCCTTATTACAATGATAGAAAATAAATTTGAACCATCGATAGTAAACCTTGAACTTTTTCCAGTTTCCAACAAGAAAACAGAGCTTAGTTTTAGTGGGGATAAAATTAGTAGCGATGGTGGGCTATTGCTCCTGCGTGAAGTTGAAAACCAGCTAGGGCTTATTGGCAATATAAGTGGCTGTATATCAGACAACCGGGACCCAAGACATATTGACCACACAATACAAGAATTGCTTATCCAGCGGGTATTTCAGATTGCTGCCGGATATGAGGACTGCAATGATTGCAACGATTTGCGTGGGGACATGATATTGAAAGCCTGTGCCGGAAAGTTGCCACAAAGTGGCCATGAGCTAGCCCCCAACTGGCGCAAGGTACTGTCTTAAAATCCAAATTTTTTAGCATATATTTTTAGCTTATTTTTGCAAAAGCGAAAAGAGGACT
>JAFGQZ010000011.1 GCA_016935435.1 Bacteroidales bacterium | reverse complement strand
CAAATTACGAAAAACCTTGTTTACTATAATAATGTATTCAAGTAAAAGTTAGCCGATTGGCAATTCTGTTGCTTATTGTATTGTCAACAGGGGGTGTTTCTGCCAAACAGGCATTTTTTTTTGAATTGCCATGTCAACTTTTCATAAAAGAATGTGTTATTTTCAGAAGGTATTATTTTTGACTTTATGCAATACAATATAAATAGAAACAATTAATACAATATACACATGAATTTTTTTAAACCATTAGAGACGAAGCCTGAAGGCTCTGTAGCTCCTTTAGCTGAGGGTGTTGCCGAAAAAGTTAAGTGCTTAATTATCGGTTCGGGGCCGGCAGGATATACCGCAGCCATTTATGCTGCCCGTGCAAACCTTAAACCAGTATTATACGAAGGTTTGCAACCAGGCGGACAATTAACTACAACTACCGAAGTTGAGAATTTTCCGGGCTATCCGCAGGGGGTAACCGGGCCGGTTATGATGGAAGACCTTAAAAAACAGGCAGGGCGTTTTGGAGCCGATATACGCTGGGGGTTGGCCACCGATGTTGATTTTTCTGGCGGCGTCCATAAAGTAACTATCGACGATAAACATGTTATCGAAGCAGAGGCTGTAATTATTGCCACCGGGGCCACAGCCAGGTACCTGGGGCTTGAATCGGAACAAAAGTATATGGGCTCTGGAGTTTCGGCTTGTGCAACCTGCGATGGTTTTTTCTACAGAGGAAAAGATGTTGCCGTTGTTGGCGGGGGCGATACCGCTGCTGAAGAAGCTTTATACCTTGCAGGGCTGTGCAAAAAAGTTTACCTCATTGTACGAAAACCTTTCCTGCGCGCATCGAAAGTGATGCAGGAACGTGTAATGAATGCCCCAAATGTTGAAGTGCTTTTCGAACATAACACAAAAGAGCTCCGTGGCGATGGCGTTGTTGAAGAAGCCGTTCTGGTGAAAAGAAAAGGCGAAGCCGATGAGAAAGAGGTGGTTATAAAAATCGATGGCTTTTTTCTTGCTATTGGGCATACCCCAAATTCGGCACCATTTAAAAAGTTTATCGACACTTACGACGATGGCTATATAAAAACCATACCGGGCACATCGAAAACCAATATTGCCGGGGTGTTTGCAGCAGGCGACGTTCAGGACAAAGTTTACCGGCAGGCAGTAACAGCAGCTGGTTCGGGGTGTATGGCCGCTATCGATGCAGAACGTTATTTGTCGGAAAAACACTAATTAACACAGAACCATTTACATAAAAAAAGCCCGGCAAAACCGGGCTTTTGAATTATAGATAAAACTTAGGTATTACGCATTTAACAACGAAGCAATATTTTCTGATTTATACGCCCCGGCTGCCAGTTTGTTGGCTACTTCTTTGAAGGTTTTCACCGTATAGTCAACATCGTCGAAAGTATGCACTGCTGTTGGAATAATGCGGAGCATAATAACATCTTTGGGAACAACAGGATAAACTACCATGGAGCAGAAAATGCCGTAATTTTCGCGCAAATCAATAACAACATTAGTTGCTTCGGCAACGTTCCCTTTTAAGAAAACGGGAGTAACAGGCGATTCGGAATTGCCTAAATCGAGCCCGTTGGCCTTGAAGCCTTCCTGAAGGCGTTTCACCACTGCCCAAAGCTTTTCGCGCAGTTCCGGTTGTGTTTTTATTAGCTCAAGGCGTTTTAATGCACCAATAACCATAGGCATTGGAAGTGATTTTGCAAATGTTTGCGAACGCATGTTGTACCGCAGAAAATCGATTACATCTTCGTCGCCTGCAACAAAAGCGCCAATGCCGGCCATAGCTTTTGCAAAGGTTGAAAAATGAAGGTCAATTTCGTTTTGCACTCCAAAATGTTCGGCAGTGCCCGAACCAGTTTTGCCCATTGTGCCAAAACCGTGAGCATCGTCAACCAGAATGCGGAATTTATATTTTTTCTTTAAAGCAGCTATTTTGTCAAGCTTTCCGAGGTCGCCGGCCATGCCGAACACCCCTTCGGTAATTAATAGTATGCCCCCGCCGGTTTCTTCAACTATTTTGGTGGCACGTTGGAGCATGTGCTCGCATTTTTCGATATCGTTATGCGGGAAAACCATAGTTTTTCCACCGGCTGCCTTATGCAGAAAAATGCCATCCATTATGCATGCATGCGATTCGGAATCGAAAACAATTACGTCGCGGCGGTTACAAATCGATTGAATAATGGAAATCATTCCCTGGTAACCAAAGTTAAGTAGAAATGAATCCTGCTTGCCGACAAACTCAGCCAACTTTGCTTCCAGTTCTTCGTGGTAGCTGGTTTGGCCCGACATCATGCGGGCACCCATCGGATAGCCCATGCCCCATTTTGCAGCAGCTTCGGCATCGGCCTTCCTCACCTCGGGGTGGTTAGCCAGTCCGATATAATTATTTAAACTCCAGGTTAAAACCTCTTTCCCGCGAAATTTCATACGGGGTTGTATTTCACCTTCCAGTTTCGGGAACATAAAATACCCATGTGCAACCTTCTGATATTGTCCTAAAGGACCCCTGTTCGTTTTTATTTTATCAAAAATATCCACGGCTTTAATTTTTAAAATTTTGCACAAATGTACTTTTTTTTTATTGATAGCAAAGGATTATTTGTTTCCGGTAATTTTTAAGGGTACGGCATAGGTTAATGCAGAAGTAACTATTAATTGAATTTATAATTGGCAATTGAACTTAATAAAACTGTTAAAAAATCGAAAAACACGCACGCATTTATTTTTTAGTGATATTAATTTGTAAATTTGCGCTCTAGTTTTATAAGGTATGGGCAACAAAATATGGATTTATATTATCGGTCTTTTATTGGTTACGGCTTGTAGTGGTTACGAAAAATTGCTGAAAAGCAACGATTATATGTTGAAATACAACGAGGCAAAACGTTACTATGCCGAAAAGGATTATTACAGGGCGCAAACATTGTTCGACCAGATAGCACAGGTTTTTCGCGGCACACAACAGGCCGATTCGGTTTATTATTTACAAGCCATGTGCTATTATCACCAAAACGATTTTATAATGGCCGGCCACTATTTTTCTGTTTTTTCCCGCACTTATGGGGGCTCGCCTTTTATTGAGGAGGCCGATTTTATGACAGCCTATTGTTACTATCTTAATTCGCCCAGGCCTTCGCTCGATCAGGAAAACTCGATACTTGCCATTCAAAGTTTTCAGTTGTTTATAATTAAATACCCCGATAGCGACCGCACTGTTGAAGCCCGCAACTACATTACAGAATTGCAGGATAAACTGGTGGAAAAATCGTTTATTTCGGCAAAATTATACTACGATTTGGAAGATTATAAAGCATCGATAGTGGCATTGAACAACAGTTTGCTTGAATACCCCGAAAGCAGGCACCGCGAACAAATAATGTTTATGATCCTAAAATCGGCCTTTATGCTTGCCGATAAAAGTGTCCCCGACAAAAAGAAAGAAAGGTTTCAGGCAACAATCGACGAGTATTTTTCGTTTAAGGCAGAGTTTCCCGAAAGCAAACTCATTAAAGAGGCCAACCGCTATTATAAAGCGGCTGCAAAATTTCTGGGCGACGATATTGACATAAAAGATGAAGAAACAAATTAAACTTTATTATAAATGATAGACTATAAAAAATCGAAAGCTGCACCTACTACTATTACCCGCAACACCCACGATCTTGCCCAAAAAGCCGAAAATATATATGAGGCCGTGGTAATTGCTGGTAAAAGGTCAAACCAGATTAGCGTGGAAATTAAAGAAGAGCTGAACAAAAAGCTCGAAGAATTTGCCAACTATACCGATAACCTTGAAGAAGTATTTGAAAACCGCGAACAGATTGAAATTTCGAGGTTTTACGAAAGACTGCCAAAGTCAACCCTTATTGCACTTGATGAACTTGAAAACGACAGAATAGCCGTTAAAAAGCACGATTAAATATAAAATGCTTAAAGGCAAAAAGATAATTTTGGGCGTAACCGGGAGTATAGCAGCATACAAGGCTGCTATTCTTGTTAGGGCACTTGTTAAGGAAGGGGCGCAGGTTAAAGTTGTTATGTCGGCACTTGCCAAAGAGTTTATAACCCCCCTTACATTGGCTACCCTTTCAAAAAACCCGATTCTGGTCGATTTTTTTGACCCCGAAAACGGTCAATGGAACAGCCACGTCGATCTCGGGCTTTGGGCCGATGCTTATGTTATTGCACCGGCAACGGCAAATACCATAGCAAAAATGGCAAACGGCATAGCCGATAATTTGTTGCTTACAACCTATTTGTCTGCACGCTGCCAGGTTTTTGTTGCACCAGCCATGGATCTTGATATGTATGGGCACCGGGCAACCCAAAAAAATATTGAAACTTTAAAATCGTTTGGTAATATTATAGTTGAACCCGGTACGGGTGAGCTGGCCTCTGGTCTCGACGGAAAAGGGAGAATGGCCGAGCCGGAAGATATTGTGGAAAGCCTCAGGCTTTTTTTTCAAAATAAAACACCCGATAGCTTGTTGAAAAACATCAAAGTGCTTATTACTGCCGGCCCAACCTACGAAGCAATCGACCCGGTGAGGTTCATAGGAAACCATTCTTCTGGTAAAATGGGCTATGCCCTGGCGGAAGAAGCGGCAAGGCGCGGGGCGCTTACAACCCTGGTTTCAGGGCCGTCAGCACTGGAGCTGAAAAGCAATTCTGTTCAGAAAATCGATGTGGTTTCGGCCAACGATATGTTTAAATCTGTAGAAAAACATTTCGAACAATCGGAAGTAATTATTTTATGCGCTGCCGTTTCAGATTTTACACCCGAACAAGCTGCAAAGGAGAAAATCAAGGACAAAACCAAACTTGTTCTTGAGCTTAAACCTACTACCGATATAGCCTTTGAAATGGGCAAAAGAAAAAAAGAAAACCAGTTGTTAATTGGTTTTGCATTGGAAACATCCAACGAAATTTCGAATGCCCGTGAAAAACTCAAAAGAAAAAACTTCGACTTCATAGTGCTAAATTCCTTAAACGATAAAGGGGCAGGGTTTAAATCCGAAACAAATAAAATATCCATTATTGGCAAAGACAATAACATTTGTAATTTCGAGTTAAAAACAAAAGAACTGGTTGCCAGCGATATTTTAGATAAAATAGAGGAAGTTTTAAAATTACAATAATCCAGCAAGTTCCGGCTTATTTTTATTATTCTGGTTATTATTTGTAAGCAACTGGTTTTTACCGGGCAACAAGAAAAAACAGGAAAAGATGAAGAAAACAGTTTTTCTGAACATGGTTGGTTTATTTATGCTTGTGCATATGCAGGCACAGGAACTTAATTGTAATTTTTCCATAAACACCAGCCGAATACAAGGCACAAACAAACAGGTTTTTACCACACTCGAGGCCTCGGTGCGCGATTTTCTGAACAACACGGTTTGGACCGGAAATGTTTTTGAGGCTGTAGAGCGTATCGAATGCAATATTATGCTCGATATTACCGACGATCCTGTTGCTAACGATTTCAAGGGAAAACTACAGATACAGTCGCGCAGGCCGGTATATGGTTCATCATACAACACAGTGCTGTTTAATTATGTCGATGAAGATGTTGAGTTCCGCTATGAAGAATTCGACCCGATACAATACTCCGAAAACACTTTTATTTCAAACCTGTCATCGCTATTATCGTTTTACGCCTATATTATTATAGGGCTCGACTACGATTCGTTTTCCCCACAGGGCGGGGCTCCCTATTTCGAAAAGGCAGAACGGATAATGACAGTTGCGCAAACTTCGAGCTATATGGGCTGGAGGCCTGGCGACGGCAAAGGCGCACAAAGGCATAAAAACCGCTATTGGCTAATCGATAATTTATTGGATAAAGATTATAAGCCTTTGCGCGATTTTAGCTATAAATACCACCGTGTTGGCCTCGATGCAATGGAGAAATCGCCGGATTTGGGGCGTACCTCAATTTACGATGCGCTGGTGGATCTAAAAAAGTTTTACGACAACAAACCCGACCCGTATATGTCGCTAATGCAGGTGTTGACCGATGCAAAGTCGGAAGAAATTGTGAACATTTTCTCTGAAGCCCCGCAAGATCAGAAACAAAAAGTACTTGCCATAATGATGGCCATAGAGCCTGCCGGTGGCTCTAAGTACGACAAGCTGAAATAAGTTTTGCCTTACCTTCTGTTTAATAAAAAAATTAAATTCGGCATTTATTCTTTTTTTAATTCATTAGTTTTGCTGTGCAATAGTAAAACGGTATGTTGCTATCATTAAAAGTACAGAACTATGCACTAATCGATGAGCTTTTTGTGGAGTTTCATCGGGGGTTTAACATAATAACCGGCGAAACCGGTGCAGGAAAATCAATTCTTTTGGGTGCCCTGGGGCTTATTCTGGGCAAAAGGGCCGAAACCTCGGTGCTTAGCAATAGCGATGAAAAATGTGTTGTAGAAGCAGAGTTTGACATAAGCAAGTACAATTTAAAACCGCTGTTTCTGGAGAACGATATCGATTTTGATAACCATGCTGTTTTTAGGCGCGAAATTCTAAGTTCGGGAAAATCCAGGGCTTTTATTAACGATACCCCTGTAAACCTGAATACTTTACAAGATGTTGCCCTTCAGCTTGTTGATATACACTCGCAACACCAAAACCTTTTACTAAACCAACAACAATATATTTTAAATATTGTTGATTCGTATGGCGGCAACGATGCTCTTTTAAAAGAATTTCAGCAGGTTTATGCCTCTTTCAGGGAACAGGAAAAGGAATATCGTTTGCGCCTTGAAGCGTACAATGCCATTCGCGGGGAACTCGATTTGTTTTCGTTTCAGTATAACGAACTAAACGATGCCAAACTTATTGCCGGTGAGCAGGAAATGTTAGAAGAAGAACTTGCGCGGCTTGAAAACGCCGGCGATATAAAGCTGGCATTGCACGAAGCAGAGGGGGCTTTAACCGACGACGAACATGGTGTAATTGGCAAGCTTAAGTTAATATCGGCAAAGCTCGACAGGATAAAGCATGTTTTTGCAAAAGCGGAAGGTATTTCCGAACGCTTGTCGGGGGCGTTAATAGAGCTTAAAGATATTGAAGCCGATATTGCCGGTTCGTTCGAAAAACTCGAATTCGACCCCGAACGACACCAGATAATTAAGGATAGGCTTGATTTAATTAACAGCCTTTTACAAAAATACCGTAAAGCAAATATCGACGGACTACTTGAAATGCAAGAAGGGCTAAGCCGTAAACTTTCGCTGGCTACCGATGGGGGAGAAGAAATAAAACAACTTAAGGGCAATCTCGATAAACTTGAGGGTGCCCTGTCGCAAAAATCCCGTGATTTAACACAAAAGCGTATGTTGCTGTTTCCTGAAATCGAAAACAGCCTGACTATTATGCTAAAAGAAATGGGCATGCAACATGCATTGGTAGAATTCAGGCATACCGTGCGGGAAATATCGGCTTTGGGGGCCGATGATATTGCTTTGCATTTTACAGCCAATAAAAACCACCCTTTACAGGAAGTATCAAAGATTGCCTCGGGTGGCGAGCTGTCGCGCCTTATGCTGGCAGTAAAGGCCCTTGTGTCGGGTTCAAAAAAAATGCCTACGCTTATACTCGATGAAATCGACACAGGTGTTTCTGGCGATATTGCCGATAAAGTTGGCAATATAATAAAGCAAATGTGCAAAGAATCGCAAATTATTAACATTACCCACCTGCCGCAGGTAGCCAGCAAGGGAGAAGCCCATTTCCTGGTTTATAAAGATCATGACCATAAAGCCACACGTACCCTGATAAAAAAACTCAGCAATGCTGAAAGGGTACACGAAATAGCAAAAATGCTTAGTGGCGAGCAGCTCTCCGGTGCAGCAGTAGAAAATGCCAGAATATTACTGGGTATGTAAATTTACCTTTGTAAAAACTAAAACAGCTCTTAATTGTTTTAATCATTTTATACATAATCAACTAAATTAATTTGTATGGCTTATAATTTACTTAAAGGCAAACGGGGTATTATTTTTGGTGCCCTTAATGATATGTCGATTGCCTGGCAGGTAGCAGAGAAAGCACACGAAGAAGGTGCCAGCTTTGTGTTGACAAACACGCCGGTTGCCTTGCGCATGGGCGAAATAGACGAACTGGCAAGAAAAACAGGTTCGCAGGTTATACCTGCCGATGCCACAGATGTGGCACAACTTGAAGGTTTGGTTAAACAATCGATGGAAATACTGGGCGGCAAAATCGATTTTATCCTTCACTCAATTGGTATGTCGCCAAACGTGCGCAAAGGTTTGACTTACGATAACCTAAATTACGACTATTACCAAAAAACCCTCGATATTTCGGCACTGTCGTTTCATAAAATATTATTGGTATGCCGAAAGCTCGATGCCATAAGTGAATGGGGGTCGGTGGTTGCCCTGTCGTATGTTGCCGCGCAGCGGACCCTCTATGGTTATAACGATATGGCCGATGCAAAAGCGCTGCTTGAGTCAATTGCCCGTAGTTTTGGCTATATATACGGGCGCGATAAAAAAATACGCATCAACACCATAAGCCAGTCGCCCACAATGACAACTGCCGGTAGCGGTGTAAAAGGCATCGACAGGCTGCTCGATTTCTCCGATCGCATGTCGCCCCTTGGAAATGCCACTGCCGAAGATTGCGCCAATTACTGCATAACCCTGTTCTCCGACCTTACTAAAAAAGTTACCATGCAAAACCTTTTTCACGATGGCGGGTTCTCAAGTATGGGCATGAGCCTGAGGGCTATGGATCAATACGATAAGAGCTTTCGCGAATGCCAGGGCGACTAATACCTAAGTTGAGCGGTTGGAACGAAGTGAACAAGCGCTTTACTTAGGGTTAACCCCGATTTAGAGTTTGTGGCCTTTCATAAGCGTAGTGCAGTGAAAGGCTTACAAAGTCTTTATCGTGAGCGGGAATCGCTCAATTTGGGTAATACTTAGTCTCAGCAAGAAAACTCCCCCAAAATGACAACCCTGGCCCGCACCCCTCTGACCACTAAAGGGAATGTTGCTCACACACAGCGCGTTGGATTTCCCCCTTCAGGGGAAGAAAGGGGTAAGCGCTTGGGGAATAGTAGTTTTCTTGCAGGCAATACGTACAGAAAAACCGCAGCAATGCGGTTTTTCTTTTAAAATCCGTTTAATTCGAACAATACTGTGGGTATTAGCAACAAAAAGCCTGCAACAATAAGAATTAGTACAAGGGGCAGTATCCAACGGAACCATTTTGCATAAGGTATTTTTGCTACTCCCAGCACAGCCATAAGAACACCTGATGTTGGCGTAATTAAGTTTGTAAACCCATCGCCAAACTGAAAAGCCATTACCGTTGCCTGTCTCGAAAGCATTACCAGATCGGAAAAGGGTGCCATTATAGGCATGGTAATAGCTGCCTTTGCCGAACCCGAAGGTATAATTATGTTCAGTGCTGTTTGTATGAGGTACATTATGCCTATTGTTCCGGTTTTTCCACTATTTTCAATCGCTTTCGATGCATAATGTAATAGCGGTTCGATAATTTTACCATCTTTAAGTATAACAATAATCCCGCCCGCAAGACCGATTATAAGTGCCGCGCCTAATATGTCCTGTGCGCCATCCTTAAACTGTCGCACAATTTCGTTGCCCTTAAACCCATATGCAATCGACGACGATAAGCCTAAAACCATAAATATTGCTGCAATTTCGTTAATGTACCACTCATAGCCCAGAACACCTATCAATAAAAATATAATAGTAAAAACAATTAGGTTAAGTATAAAAAAGTGTAGCGATTTTCTAAGCATAAAAATACCCGATACCATAAACAAAAATGTTGCAGTAGGAATAAAAATACCAGTAAATTCAATATTTCCGGTTTTTATTCTGGTAAGCGGAAAGTATATTGAAAATAAAATGGCCGAAACTGAAAGAACAGAAAAAACCACCCAACCAGCTATATTCTTTTTATAAGCAAATTGAGCTGTGTTTACCTTATGGCTGCGCCATTCCGAATCTTCGGCATACACAGGCGATAAGGCCGGATTTTTTCGCACCTTGTTTGCATACCTCAGTATATATGTAAAACCAATAAGGTTTATGGCCAACCAGCAAACAAGGCGGTATTCAATGCCAGAAAACATTGGTATGCCGGCAATTTGTTGTGCAATGCCAATAGTAAAGGGGTTAAGTATAGCGCCGGCAAATCCAAGTCCGGCAGCCACAAAAACAAGCGATACCCCTGTTATTGAGTCGTAGCCGAGGGAAATGGCCAATGGAACAATAATGCCTACAAAAGCAATGGTTTCTTCGCTCATGCCAAAAACAGCCCCAAATATGCTGAAAGCAAGCATAATGATTATTAGAATAAGGTTCGACATAAATTGAAAAGAAAGGCGGGTGCCCCTTTCCAGTTTTTTTAAGCCTTCCAAAAGCCGGTATATGCCTACGTCAATTGCACGGGTTTGGTTTATCATCCAGAACGACCCGCCTACAATTAGCACAAAAATTATTATATGCGCCTGCAAAACAAATCCTTTCTGAAAAGCAGTAAATACCTGCCAGCTTTGGGGCACGCTCTCCGATTGTTGGAAAACAGGACTTTTTGTAGTGCCGTTCGCTGTATCTGGTAAGTGAGTGTATTCACCGCCGGGAACCAGCCAGGTAAGAATGGCAGCCGCAATTATCAGAAAAAATATGATAATAAAAGTGTCGGGAATTTTTCTCATAGCGTAAATTTTTTCAAATATGCATATTTATATTACCTGTGGTTTTTGAATTGTAAATTTGTTTGGTTGTTTTTATATACCTTCGTCAGTTAATCTTTTATAAATATTTTAAATAGGCAAGGGCCCGGATTATTAAAGTTTGGCCTTAATTTGTCGGGCTTTTAGCTGGTGGGGTTTTGTGGATATGTTGTACTTGTCTCATTTTTTCAGTAAACAGGCCGAAGTTAGAATGTTTAGCAAATAAACCGATAGAGAATATGTTAAAAAAGCACTTTTTAATTTTACCATTCATAGCCATAGTAATAGGTATTGGTAGTGTGTTTTTTTGCGGGCAAGACGAAACTGTAGATTACGGGCATTTTAAAAAGAGAAAGCTCGCAAAGAAAGCCCGTATAAAAAACCTGCAGGAATATTTCGACGGAATACGTATTCCATTTGGGGGGGCTGAAACCGGTTACCCGGCAAACTATTTGCTTGCCGAACTCAGCAAAGTAAAAAAGCATGCACAAGGTTTTAAGTCGTCATATCCGCCTGTAGTTTGGGTTCAGCGCGGGCCTGTGAATGTTGGGGGGCGTACCCGTGGTTTAATTGTCGATCCCGACGACCCGGCCCACAATACATGGTATGCAGGTTCGGCCACCGGGGGGGTGTGGAAAACCACCAATGGCGGATCAAGCTGGGTTTGCATGTCAGGCGATATTCCTTATCAGGCAACTACAACACTGGCCATGCCTGGCACAAATACCAGTATTATTTATATGGGCACAGGCGAAAGTTTTCCGGGAAGTATATATACAACAGGCGGGGGAATTTTTAAAAGTACCGATAAAGGGTTAACCTGGCAGCATCTTGAATCAACAGCCAATAACGAAAATTTCAGGTATGTTAACCGGATTGTTGCAGGGGCATCAAACGAAAATTTTGTGCTTGTTGCAACTTCAAAAGGTATTTTAAAGAGCAACGACGGCGGAATGAGTTGGCAAAAAACCTTTAGCGGGGGCAATGTTGAAGATTTGGTGCCCGGTGCACCGGGCACCGGATATTTTTATGCTTCGGTAAACCAGTATGGCGTAATACGTTCTTCTGATAATGGCGAAAACTGGAGTGCGATAAACAACGGGCTAAGGAGCGGTATGTTGCGCACAGAGCTTGCCGTTAGCCCCGTAAATGGCAATTATGTTTTTGCCAGTGTTACAAACCATGCCGACAGTTCGTTTTTATATTTCTCTGCCGACAAAGGCGATGAATGGCAAACTATTATTGGCACACAGGCCGAAAGTTATGATTTTCTTGGCAAACAGGGCGGGTACAACAATGCCGTAGCTGCACACCCATACGATGAGGATATTGTTTATTGGGGCGGTGTTAACCTTTGGAAAGCCGAATTGACCGGTACAGTTAACATAAAAAACGAAGTTACCGGTTTCTATAAAGAGGGCGACTATTCTTTTCTCGATTTTGTGAGTTTTACCGGAAATTTGTTTACCGGCATGAACCTGGGCACCAGCGAAGGGGCAATATTTTTAAGCGACAACGATTTTGTGCCGGTTGAAATACGCTTTGGCCCGGGCATTAAACAAAAAGCCCACCGCTTTTATGTGCCCGAAGGGGCAACTTCGGGGGTGCCGGCATCAGACTACACTTACCAGGATTATGTCGATGTGCCTTTTCAGGTTTGGGATGTTTTGAACAACCGACAATTAATGTGCTCTTTTCGCGATCAGGAGCGCGATGGGGCTTTTAACCTTTATGAGCGCACAGGCGACAATTATGGAATGCTGGGCCGCGAATATCTTTTTGTACATGCCCTTACATACAACAGTGCAATTCCCGATATCAATATTAAAAAAGAAGGGGGGCGCTCGTACAAGCTGCTTTACTTTTTCTGGCCAACTTTGGCCGCGGGGGCATCGTGGTTGCCTGAAAACCTTCCGCAATCGAAGGCGGTTGTAAAATACGAGGCACTTAAAAACCGACTTGCAGCTATCAGTAATGTTTCTGATGCATATAGTGCTTACAGCCGCAAAAACATATACAACCAGTCGGCAGGCTTTGGAAAACAATCGATACCGGGTTTGCACCCCGACCATCATTCACTGGTAATGGTGCCAATTAACCAGGCAACCGGCGAATTTTGGATATTAAACGGCAACGATGGGGGATTAGCAATATCAAAAGACAAAGGGACAAGTTTTTCACAGATTAAAAAAAATTACCTTACAACCCAGTTTTACGGGGTTGCAAAAAAGCCATACCGCGATGAATATATCGGCGGCATGCAGGACAATGGCACATGGCAGAGCCCCATTGGTTACAGTGCCGGACTTGACAAAGGGTATTTTTTCAGGCTGGGGGGCGATGGCTTTGAGGCAATATGGCACCAGCACGATTCAAACAAAATAATGGGCAGCCTGTACAATAACGATATATACCGGTCTGTCGATCATGGCAAAACCTGGAAACAGGCTTCGTTGGGCATTGATGAGGGCGATGGGCCTTTTATTACCAGGTTGTCAAACCTTCGGTCGAACCCATCGAAGGTGTTTGCTGTTCGAAGCAATGGCCTTTATTACACAAACGATTTTGGTGCAACAACATGGAAAAAAATATTTATAGGCACTGGCTGGTTAGGTAATTCTGGCAGCCTCACCAGTTCGCACAATATCGAAGTTTCTCTTGCGAGCGACAGTGTAATTTGGGCAGGTGCTGCAATGGACAATGAAAATGGCTACAAAATATTTGTTTCGCAAGATCAGGGCATAAGCTTTTCGCCTGCAGGTTTTCCGCCAGTTTCTATGCCTTACCTGGTTTCGGGCATAGCCACACACCCTGTAAACAAAAATGTAGCCTTTGTTTTATATGGAGCTGCCAAAAAGCCGAAAATTCTGCGTACCAACAATATGGGGCAGTCGTGGGAAGATATTTCCGGTTTTGGTTCCGATACCGTTAGTTCAAGTGGTTTTCCCGATGTAGGCTGTTTTTCGCTCATGGTGTTCCCCGACGATACAAGCCGTATCTGGGCCGGCACCGAAATTGGCATTATGGAAACTACCGATAACGGACAAAGCTGGCATTATCTCATTAGTGAAATGCCCTCGGTTACAATCTGGCAAATGTTTATGCAGAACAACCAGGTAGTTGCGGCAACCTATGGGCGTGGTATTTGGACCTATCAGTACAATGAGCCCGAGGAGCCTTCAGGTGTAAGAGGCGCCGGAACAAACCAGGCTAGCGGCATAACCCTATACCCAAATCCTGCTGTTGACGAATTGTTTGTTTTGTGCAACGAAAATTTTGAAGGCAATAATATTAAAATATCGGTTTATTCAATTGATGGCAAAGTCGTTATGGCCAGAAAATATGTATTTATAGGGCAAGCCATAGAACTTAAGCTCGAAAGGATGCCGGCAGGGGCATATTTGTTAAAGGCAGAAGGCGAAAGCGGGCAGATTATAACAAAAAGGTTCCATATATTGAAATAGTACTAAAAAAACATAGGTTGGAACGATAAATTGCAATTTTATTTGTGAAAAAAGTTACGTTTTAAAAACTGCATAATTATGCAGTTTTAATATTTTTAAATATGTATGTGTTTAATATTCAATTAATTTTAGTATATTAAATATGCAAATATTTACCAGTATTTTGTATTTTTTCTCAAAACCTTTACTGGTGCTAATTTTCAGGGGGATATGTAATATTTATATTGGTTTTTTTTTATTAGTTTTGAGCATATATGGTGCAAAAACAATGTAACTTATATTTTATTGTATAACCTATTGTAAACCTAAAACAAAAATCTATGAAAAGAATTACAAGCGTAATTGTATGCCTGTTGTTTTTTGGCATGTTTGCCATTGCCCAGGACATACAAATTACAGGGAAGGTTACCAGCGCGGACGATGGTAGCATACTCCCTGGGGTATCGGTTGTAGTAAAAGGTACCACTAAGGGCACCACAACAACCATTAACGGCGACTACACCCTCGAAGCGCCGGCAAGCGCAACATTGGTTTTCAGCTTTGTGGGCATGAAAACAGTGGAGCTTCCGGTTGCAGGCCAAACAGTCATCAACCTTTCCATGGAGATGGAAACTACCGGCCTTGAAGAGGTTGTGGTAACGGCGTTTGGGATATCGAGGGAAAAAAAGGCCTTGGGTTATGCTTCTACCGAGGTTAAATCAGATGAGCTCTTGCAGAAATCTGAGCCTGATATGCTTAGGGCTCTTGACGGTAAGATTGCTGGTGTTGAAATACGTTCATCAGGGGGGGCTCCTGGTTCTGCTGCCAGAATAACAATTAGGGGAAATACATCTTTTTCTGGAGATAACCAACCGCTATTTGTTGTTGATGGAATCCCCTATAGCAACGACTTTATTAGCACTACAAACATGAGTACCTCAGGTGGTGCTTATGGAAACGGTTTAGGAACGCTAGATCCAAATGATATTGAATCGACAACAATTTTAAAAGGAGCAGCTGCTGCAGCTCTTTATGGGTCAAGAGCTAAAAATGGAGTGGTGTTGATAACCACTAAGTCAGGAAGTGCAAAGAGTAAAACTTTCTCTGTCACAATAAATAGTTCTATTAATTTCGAAGATATTATTAGCTTGCCAGATTACCAAAATACTTATGGTACAGGTTCTGAGTTTAATTATTCTAATGCAAATGGCTCTTGGGGGCCTGCTTTTAGCGAACTTGATTCAATATCAACCTGGCCAGGGTATTCTGAAGCGTTTGATTGGGGAGCAAACCTGCCTTATGTTGCTCAACCTAATAATGTTAAAGACCTATTTGAAAAGGGAATCGCATTTGAAAATTCAGTAAATATAACAGGAGGTTCAGAAAGTTCAAGTTTTAATTTAACAATGTCTGATTCGCGCAACGATGGTTACATTCCTTATTCTGAGTTTAATCGTTCAAGTGTAAGTGTTGGAGGTTCAGCTCTTTTATGGAAGAAACTTAATGCGAATGGTTCTTTGTCATATTCAAAAACTCATCAGGTTGGGGGTTTATTTGGTAATAACCAATCTACAGATGGATATGCAGCATCTTCTTTTGCCAGAGCGCTTTGGTTAGGACGTACCTGGATTATGGATCCATATGAGAATCCGGTAACAGGAGAACCAATGCAGCCTAATGGAGCACAGTTTGATAACCCATTATGGTCTTGGAAACATAACCAGATTATTACTGATATGGAACGTGTAACAGGAAATATGAATTTCAGTTATAAATTTACCAATTGGTTAGATCTGTCGTATAGGTTTGGTTTTAATTCTTTCATACAAGATAGGGCTGAAGTAATTGACAGAGGCTCAAGGGCTGTTGAATTTGGTGGTGCAGGTGGGGTAACTGAAGATAAATTTCAGAAAACTGAATTGGAATCTCAACTATTTTTAAACTTCGATAAGGATTTAGGTGCCAATTTTAACCTTTCTGGCTTAATTGGTTTGAATCATAATCAGCGTATAACAGACAGGCAAGCATATAGAGGGTACACCTTTATTGTAGATGGAATTTATGACATTGATAATACTGAAGATGTTATTGCTTTTGGTGGTGATTACACAAAAAGGCGACTTGTTGGGTTACTGGGCGAGGCAACTTTAAGTTATAAAAATTACGCATTTGTAACTTTACGTGGCAGAAACGATTTATCTTCTACTTTGCCTCCCGAAAACAATTCATATTTTTATCCAGCGTTTGACGGGTCTTTTATTTTTACTGATGCATTTAATTTGCAAAATGATATTTTAAGTTTTGGTAAAATCCGCGCTAGCTGGGGAAAAGTTGGTATGGATGCAGATCCTTATATGGTTTTTGATACTTATGTTCTTGGTACTCCTTTTATGGGACAGTCTTTCTTATATACACCTGATATTGCCTATGATCCAAACTTAACACCTGAATATAAGGAAGATATCGAGGTTGGAGCAGAATTAAACTTTTTAAGAAATAGAATCAAGCTTGATTTAGCTTTGTATAAAAGTATTTCTACTGATCAAATCTATCCGGTTTACATTCCAGCTTCATCAGGTTACACACAAACTTATACAAATGTTGGTGAGTTAGAAAACAAAGGTATTGAGTTAGCTTTAGATGGAAGAATAATTGATGGTAGTATTTTCGACTGGAATACCAGATTAACTTATACAGCTAACAGAAATAAAGTAAATAGCATTAACGGAGTTGACTCTCTGGTATATGTTGATCAATTATTTGGTGATCCTGCTTCCGCTTTAATTGTTGGGGAACCATACGGAGTATTTTACGGAAGTATGGCGGCCAGGGATAATCAGGGAAACTTTTTAATAGATCCATCTAGTGGCCTAATTATTGAAGCTGCTGAACAAGGTATTGTTGGAAATCCAAATCCTGATTTTATGGCAGGTTTATCAAACACTTTTTCAGCCTATGGAATTTCTTTGTCTTTTCTTTTTGATGTAAAATATGGGGGCGATTTGTATTCAAACTCCATCGTTTCTTTATTAGGCAGGGGAGTAACAAAAGATACTGAAGATAGGGAAAAGACTGTTGTTATACCAGGTGTTTATGGCGATGCTGTTAATATTGTACCTATATTAGATTCTGAGGGAAACTCAATACCTAATACTACACAGATATCTTATAACGATTTATATTTCAGTTCAGGTTTTAGCTCTTTTGCAATAAATTCTTATAGTGAATTTCAAGTATATGATGCAACTACATTTCGCCTGAGAGAGTTGTCGATTGGGTATGATTTACCACGTAAAATATTTGAAAAATCGCCAGTTAAGGCTATAAATTTAAGTTTTACGGCTAGAAACTTATGGTACTGGACTCCAAACATTCCAAAGTACATCAATTTTGACCCAGAAGTTAGTACTTACGGAGCAACTAATGTATTAGGTGTTGAATATAGCGGAGCGCCTTCTACAAGACGTTACGGTTTTAATATCAAAATTGTTTTTTAATTGATTAAAAATTACGGAAATGAAAAAGCTAATTCCAATAATAATTATATTCGTTTATTTCCTATCCTCATGTGATAATTGGCTAGATATTAATACCGATCCAAATAATCCATCAGAGGTTGAGGTTAATAAATTATTGCCGGGCATAAATAGTGATATCGGATATTACTTGGGTAATAGATACATGGCTCTTGGATATATTACTTCTGTTTATACTCACCAATTGACATCAAGGGAATCTATAGATCAATATGGTATTAATGGTTCTGATGTTGACAATACTTGGGCAGGTTTATACGTTGGCCCGGTTAAGGATATTGAAACACTAATTGAAGAAGCTACTTCCACAGGAAATATGCTGTATGCAGGTATTGGTAAGATTTACAAAGCATATCTGTTTTCTCAAATGGTTGACATATGGGGGGATATCCCATATTCAGAAGCCTCAATATCGGGTAATTATAATCCTGTTTTTGATGATGATGTTGCGATTTATCCCAGTTTGATTAATCTGCTTGAAGAAGCTATCACCAATTTGAATGATCAGGAGGCAGAGAATTTACTGGTACCTGGCAATGATGATATCATTTATAATGGTGATATTGATAGCTGGATAAAGGTGGCAAATTCTCTTCTGCTAAAGCTTTATGTTCAAGCTGCATCCACATCGGTTTATAACCAGGCTAAAGTTGATGCTTTATTAGCAGGGGAGTTGATTGGAGAAGGTGAGGATTTTTCTATCCCTTATGGCACTAGTCAGGCTCCGGATAACCGAAACCCTGGTTTTGTTGATGAATATGCTGGAGGTCAAATAAGTAGTTATATTAGCCCATGGTTCTATGAAATTATGCTTGGAGAAGCTGATCATATCTTTTCAGGCATTGCAGATCCCAGGGTTCCTTACTATTTCTGTACGCAGTTAAATGATGGTGACGATACAGAAAACCCGCCCGAATACCAAAACGGAAATTTTGTTTCAATTTATTTTGGCTCAAATGGTGTTAATAGCGATCATGCGGGAAGGAACACTTTTACCATGCTAGGCTTGTACCCTGTTGGAGGAGCTTACGATAGCGAAAGCTTAGATAAATCAAAACCATTAGGCGTAAGCGCTGGTACTGGTGCGGCACCTTATAGGTTAATAACTTATGCTGATGTACTGTATTTGCAAGCAGAACTTGTTTCTACTGGAAAAGTTACTGGAGATTTACGCGCTCTTTTAGAGAATGCTATTAGGGCTTCTTTTGCTCAGGTTGATGCAGTTGTTGATGTTGCAGGTAAAGGAGGAGAACCAATACTCTCTGGTTCTGCTGCTGAGACAGATTATATAAATGCCGTACTTTCTGATTTTGATGCTGCCACAGCTGAGGGTAAATTCGAAATTCTCATGACTCAAAAATGGATTTCTAAATTTGGGTCATCAATTGACTCATATACAGATTACAGACGAACCGGATATCCAGTTATGTGGGATCCAAACACAATGGTTGCAGATGGAGGCCCGGATGGTAGTGGTGTCGTTCCTACAGAATCAACACGTCCTTATGTGGTTTCTTTTCCTTGGAGCTCTGATGAATTGTCAATGAATGATAATGCTCCTAAGCAAAAAACTATATCTACTGACAAGATTTTTTGGGACAATTAATATTTAATTTTAAAACTTACGAAAATGAAATTAGCATTAAGATATATCTCATTTTTCACAATAATGCTTGTTGCGTTTAGTTGTGAATTTGACGAGAATGGCAAGATGCCAGATGATATCAAAGAGGTTTGTTTCCCTTATCTACAGATTAATTCTGAAACTTCATCACCATTCTTTAATATGAACGATCCTGAGGCTTATACTTTAAATGGCATAGTTGATGTGATTTTTAAAGATATTCCTTTTGATAAGCTTAGGGTAGTTGTTGTTTACAGTGGTAATTTTGAAACTCCCTATACCTTAGTGGATAATATTACTTCCGTTCCTTTCAATCTCTCAGTTTCTGGTAATGATCTATTATCTTCAATTGAGGAATTATCTGATTTCTCTCAAATAACATTAGATGATAATTTCAAAATATATGTTATACCAACTGTAGATGGACAGGATTACCCACCTTACCAATTATTAGATGGTAAAGTATATAGTACAGTTAGTGCCAGCATTTATAATAATTTAGTTGCTTTTACCGGTTCTAATTCTGCTGATGTTAACGTATCGGTTATGATGGTATGTGATTTGGCAAATGGTGCCAATGATTTGGCTGGTTCGTGGGATGGCACTGATGCTTGGTTCTGGCCAGGTAGTGGTATTTCTACAACTGCAATTAGTGCAGATACACTTTTGGTTAACGGTTTAGGTGCACCATTCATTGAAGAATGGTGGGGTGAAACAGTAATTGAAGGTGGTTCATTTAAAATGTTTGTTTCTACCTTCGGCACTTTAACAATACCCCGGCAATATATATATACTACAGAATATGAAGGGGATCCGTATGATTATGAAATTGAAGGTTCTGGGTTTTGGGATAATTGTGGAACCAAACCTGTTCTAAAAATTTCATACGATATCTATTATGCTGGCGATGTAGCTGGCCTAGCTGCTACATATTCAGCCTATTTGGATGGGAATTCGTATCTTTATACCGAGATAACATTACAATAGATAATAATATATTTCTCTATTTGATTAAGGTTGTCTGAGAATGTTATTCAAGAAATACCAGTGAGGCTCGCTTCTCACTGGTATTTTTGTTCAAACTCTTTAAACTTTATTGATTTGTTGTATAGCTTTGGTTGCTTGTAGTATTTTATTTGCCTTGCTTTAATATCATTTTTTGATATATACTTGAATATCTTTATTATTTAATTTTTCTCTATTATGAAAAGCTTTTTGATTATTGCCGTTACCAGTTTGTTTTGTTTGCAGTTGCGCTCCCAGGTTTCCGTGGGCGGGGAACCCCATGGCAAATCCCTCAACGGGTTTAAGTCGGCTTCGGATGTGCCCGTTAAAAACCTTAAGAAATTAAGGGTTGAAAAACTTTTAAAGGCCGACCAGAAAAGTGGAAAATTGCCTTTACGATATGCCCTGGTAAAAAACGTCGATATTGATATTAAAAAAGCTGGTGCTAAAACTAAAACTTTGTCAGGTAACATTTGGCTATACAAAATTATTTCGCCCAATGCAAAATCACTTTCACTGGTATTTAATAAATATAAGCTGCCCCAGGGGGCTAAACTTTTTATTTATAATACTGATTTTAACCCTGTTTATGGGGCATTTACCAATATAAACAATAAGGAACATGGTGCTTTCGCTATAGCAGATTATCCGGGCAATTCGTTAATTATCGAATATTACGAGCCCGATAATGCCGGGTTTCAAGGGCAAATTGTGCTTGGACAAATAGGCCAGGCTTACCGTTCCCTTGATGAACCGGAAGTATTTAAAGCAGCTGATGACGATGGACTTATTGATATTAACTGTTCCGAAGGCGATAAGGTACAATTACAAAAACACGCAGTGGCCAAAATGACATTTGGCGGCTACCTTTGTACAGGGGCGCTCATTAATAATACAAGAAACAACGGTACACCCTATTTTTTAACGGCAAACCATTGCATAAGCGATACTGAAACTCCTAAAACACTAATTACATATTTTAATTATGAGTACCTCGATTGTGGTGCCAGTCAGTTTAGTAGTGCTAAATCTCTTTCTGGTGCAAGATATATTACCGGTTTTTCTGATACCGATTACACCCTGCTATTGCTCGATGAAGTGCCTGCACCTGCTTACCAGGCATTCTACGCCGGCTGGAATGTTGAGTCCGATTCGCTTGTTCGTTCCGGAACTGGGATCCATCACCCCGAAGGGGCGCGAAAGAAGGTGTCGGTTTCTGCAAGCGATATAGTAACAGTGTCCAGGACGATTGACTGGAACGGTTCCGAGAGCCCGGAAAATACGCACTGGCTTGTTTTTTTCGACAAGGGCGAAACACGGGGGGGCTCTTCAGGCTCGCCGCTGTTCGATGAGAACAACCGCATTATCGGCCAGTTGCACGGCGGCGATGAAAACAACTTCTACAATTTGTACGGAAAACTGTCGCGATCGTGGGACAAACCTGCGGGGCCAAAGCGCTTAAAAAACTACCTCGACCCCGATAATACCGGTGTTACAACCCTCGATGGATATATTCCGGCCGGAAACTTTGTCGATGCCTTCCCTTATGTTGAGTACAACAATTTTTGTGCCGGTCAGCCCATAGAACTTAAAGACGGCAGCTTGTTCGGTGCCGAATCGTGGCAATGGTCAATTTCGCCCGGTTCGTTTTATTATGTCGAAGGCACCGGGACAGATTCGCAAAACCCTAAAGTGGTTTTTACGGCCCCTGGCAGTTATTCACTTTCTTTGTCTGTTGCCGGAAATGGCCGCACCGATTCCCAAACCCGTTCAAATTATATCAATACCAATGGGTTAGATATAAGTTATGTTTCCAATAATTCCGACCGGTTTTGCGATACCGACACCATTGAGGCCGAATACAGGCTCGCCGGTGCCGATAGTTTTGCCTATTCCTTTGCCAATAGTGCTGGCTTTCTGCAATTCGATTCGACAAAAAGCTCCCCGTCAGGCTTTGTGCTAAAGCAGATAGGCGATATACAAATCGATACTTCTGTGTTGATAAAGGTTATAATCGAAGGCTATTATGGAGAATGCTCTGCTGTTGATACTGCTATTGTTTATATCGACCATGTGGCGCCTAACGACAGTATTAAAAATGCCATAAGCCTTAATTACGGCGATAATGGCTGGTTTGCAAACTTTTGTGCAAGCCCCGAAGACAATGAGCCCCACCCTAAAATTGGCGATTGCAGCACACCCGGCCAATGGTGCGACTGCGAAATTGGCGGCCCATATATCGACAACAGCATTTGGTTTACCTTTATCGGCCCGGAAACAGGAGCTGTTGGTATCGACTGCCCGGGGTTCGATAACCAGGTAGCCGTTTATGAGGCCTCATCGGCCAGCGATATTATATCGGGCAACCCCTTGTTATACAAAATTATTGCTGCTAGCGACGATTATTACGGCGAAGATATGGATTATGCTGCCCGCATTGTTAATGTTAAAGTAACCCCGGACAGGCAATACTGGCTTCAGGTCGATGGTAGTGCATGCGGGGCTTCTGGCAATTTTAAGGTTATCCTCACTAAAGAAACGCCATCGGATATCAACACCCAAATTGCGGCCAATAACTTTACTGTTTTCCCTAACCCTGTATCGGAAAAATTTACAATATCCGGTACAGGAGCAGCTAAGCTTTGGCTAAAACTTTACACAGCCGATGGAAGGCTGGCACACGAATATATAATAAACAACCCTCTGGTGGGCAATGAACATACATTGGAAATACCTGCAAGCCTGCTCGGCGGATTGTATATTCTTGAAATCACTGACGGGGAACATACTTCAACAGTTAAACTATCGGTCCAGAAGTAATGCTGTAATGCCATGTAATATTATTGTGGCTATAGCTGATAATTATAAGTTAGCGGGTTATTGAAATCATCTTTGCACCTAAGAGCAGTTTTTATTATATTTGCATATGTCAAAATCTAATAAATATAAATCTTTTGCTGAACTAAAGGAATCTATAGTTATTCCAGCAGTATCAGAAAACCGTATTGTTGAAATGATTGCTGATTTAGAAGATTTTGTAAAAAAGATTAAACTCTCACAAAATAAGGTGAAGATTTAAAGTGCATTTATTAAAACAACACAAATGAAAAGTTTAATAGAATGCACAAAACATATTTGCAAGACTTTAAATGATCATAATGTTGAATATCTGATAATTGGAGGAACTGCGGTTGCGATACATGGATATATCAGGTTATCTACGGCATCTGATGGAACGATTTTAGGAAAACATGATTTAGATATTTGGTATAATCCCACATATGAAAATTATTTTAAGTTACTAAAAGCTTTAAAGGTATTAGGGTTTGAAAGTGATTTTATAGATGAAAAAAATCCTGACCCAAATAAAAGTTTTTTCAAACATGAATTTGAGGATTATAAACTTGATTTTTTACCGAATATAATTGGGCTTGATAAATTCAATGAAGCCTTTAAACACAGATATGTTATAAACCTTGATGGTATTGAGCTTACAATAATATCTTACGATGATTTATTAATTACTAAAAAGTTTAGTAAACGAGAAAAAGATAAGATAGATATTGAAATGCTTAGAAAGAATAAATCTAATTAATAACAACCCACAACAGCGTGTTTAAGCAATGGCGGTGGCTTCAAGTATTTTAGCGTTTTCCCCAGCCCGTTACGTCGGTGTACACTGATAGGTTAGCACTCCGCCCAGCCGCCACAGCTCTAACACGCAAACCGTTAGCAACAATTACTTTTCACTACAAAAGCCTGTAATCTTAATTTCGTATATTTGTAAAAAAAATTACAAATGAGAACTTTAACAGGGACATATCACAATGGGAAATTAAAGTTAGATAGACCAATATTAACCAAAAAACCATTAAAGGTTACTATTTCATATGAAGATGAAGAATTATCTTCCCTAACACTATCTGATTTTTCATTTGCAGAAACTCAAGAATTATTAAAAGATTGCAATACTTCATTTTCTGATGAAGTTATAAAAGAAAGAAGAAGCGCTATATGAAAATCTTTCTGGATACTTAATCTCTCTTCAAATTATAACATGTTGAGGAAGGAACTAAAGAATTAATGCATTTTTTTAATACTCACACAATAGAGATTATTTATATTGCTGAAATAACTAAAATTGAATTTAGTTCTGTAGTTTGGAAAAAATGTAGAAAGAAAGAAATTGATGTTAATATAGCTCAATCCGTAATTGATAAATTTGAAATTGATTTAGAAAAATTTAATGCTATTGAAGATAATATTGAGCTTAAAAATTCGGCGAGAGTATTAATTGGAAAGCATTGGCAAAAAGGATTAAGAACCTTGGATTCAATCCAATTAGCCTCAGCTTTGACGAAAAAAGCAAGTTTAGATTTTATGTTTACATCAGATAAACTACTATCAGAAATCGCTGTTTTAGAAGGAGTAAAAATAGGATAACCTTACTTAAACTGTTGTTAATAAATGGTCTGCGAGCATGCAGGCCTTGGTGGGCAGGCAATGCAGGTAGCTCGTAAAAAAACTTAGCTGTAAACTGATTGGTTATCGCCCCGAAAACCACCACGACCTTATACCGCCGAACGTTGTGGAAATGAAAAGATGTTATGATACATCTGAATCAATTGGAGCATTCGCTATTATAGTTGATCCTTTAGATAAGGAGGCTGAAAGGTTCTATGAGAAATATGGATTTATTAAATTACCTGATAGTGGCAAAATGTTTTTACCCATGAAAACAATAAAGAACTATTTGGGTAATGCACTGTGCAAAACATGCGCTTAATATAACATTGAGTATTTTGCACGGAAAATCAGTGTAAACATAACCTTCGAAATTGGCTTATGCCTATCGGATAGTGAATGAACAAATTATCTTTATTAGGAATACTTTTACTATCGGCACCTTGTTTTCCACCACTTAAAAACTCACAAATTGTTTTTATAGGTTTACAGGACTTTCTATTCGCAAATCTTATACATATTTTCGTCCCGGTTATGTCAAACAATAAAATATCAATTTATGTTCCGTAAAATATTTATTGCAATTTCAGTTTATGCCTTTTTCATGTTTTTTTCCGGTTCCGCCCATGCCACCGATACTTTGCCAAAGTTTAAAGTGCTGGCCTTTTTTAATGCCAACTGGGATGCTGCGCATATTAGCTTTGCACATGAGTGCAATCGTATGTTCCCCTTGCTGGCCGAGCAATACGGCTTTCAGTACGACTCCACAAAAGACTGGGGGATGCTGAACGAAAGCACCCTGGAACAATACCAGGTTGTTTTGTTTCTCGATGGTTATTGTCCGCCAGCGCAAAGGGCCGAATTTGAGAAATACATGCGTAACGGCGGCTCGTGGCTTGGTTTTCATGTGTGCGCGTTTAATCAGGATCCTTCGGCCTGGGACTGGTACTTTAACCAATTCCTGGGTATGGGTTCCTATAAAAGCAATACCTGGGAACCTACAACAGCAGTTTTGCAGGTTGAAAACACCAGTCACCCGGCAACGCTGAACCTGCCTGCCACCTTTGTGGCATCGCCCAACGAATGGTATGCATGGATGGTTGATTTACGCGAAAAAGATAATATCGATATCCTGTGTTCGGTACACCCTTCGAGCTTCCCCCTTGGAACCGGCACTGGAGCCGGCGGGGCAAGTGAAATATGGCACGAGGGCTACTACCCTGTTGTTTGGACAAACACCGATTATAACATGCTGTACATAAATATGGGGCATAATAAGGTAAATTACTCGAACAATACCGACTTGTCGCTTACTTTCGACAATGAAACACAAAACCAATTAATTATCGATGCGCTTTTCTGGTTGGCAGAACTTAACGCACCCGACCCAATGGCCACAAAATTATCTATTAGCAAACCTCTGAATTACCAGGTTCATATAGCTCCCGCCGATATTGAAATTGAGGTTTCAGCCAAAGATAGCAACGGCATAAAGCGGGTGGATTTTTTCATCGGTAACACCCTGCTTGGTTCCGATACTGCCGAACCATATTGCATGGTGGCTGAAAATACAGGCATAGGTTTGTATAACATCCGTGTTGTTGCAGTCGATTCGCTCGACAATACTGCCACTATAAGCGTATCGATCGATGTACAGGGCACGGGGGCATATCTGGGGGTTAAGGCTGCCATTCCAGGAAAAATTGAAGCAGAAAATTACGATTATGGCGGACAAAATACGGGTTACTTCGATACCGATGCAGCAAACAGGGGAGGACAGTGCCGTCAGGGCGACGGGGTCGATATTGAAACATGTACCGATGCCGGGGGTGGTTTCAATGTAGGGTACATTGCAGAAGGCGAGTGGTTAAAATATACTGTTGATATTGCCGAAGTTGGTTATTATACAATGCAGGCTCGTGTGGCATCGGAGAATGCAGGTAAATATTTTCATGTTGAGGCAGAGGGCGAAAATATATCAGGAAAAATTACCGTGCCAAACACAGGAGGGTGGCAAAACTGGCATACCATAAATATACCAGTAAATAATTTACCTGCCGGCGAAAAAACACTCAAATTGGTATTCGATACCGATGGCTTTAACTTAAATTACCTGAACTTTTCGCGCGATACACTTTCTTCCATTGCTGCCAATACAAACAAAATTTTCAGTGTTTTCCCTAATCCTTCAACAGGCATTGTGCAACTACTTTTCAATGAAACCCCGCAAGCAAACCATACCTTGAATATTTTCGACATATCGGGAAGGTTGGTAAAAAGTTTCGATTTAACCAATGATGTCGGCACCACCGAAATTCAACTCGACCTGTCGGATTTAGCAAACGGGCAGTACTACATAGAAGCTTGCGATACAGGGCTTCCTGTTAGTGTTATCCTCTTTTAGCAGTGCCTTTACCGACACCTGTATCTTTATTCTTTTTTCGTTCCATGCTGCTTTATTTCATTCTAATACATGTCATTTAAAATTTGAACTGAAAACATTGTTAAACTAGTTTTAAAACAGCTATAAAATTTTTACGGCCATTTGGGCAATACTTTTATCTTTGTTGAGTTAATAAAAAATTGAATTGCCCCGGCCTATAAATGAAATATCTTTTTAAATACCCCAGTCTGTTTTGTTTTTTGTTGTTGTGTTATACCGGCATTGCGCAGGAATTTGTTGTAACGGGCGTGGTTAAAGAAAAAGATGGTAGTGTACTTCCAGGGGCAACTGTTTTGGAGTATGGCACAACCAATGGCGTAGTTACAAATTTAGATGGCGTGTATTCGATAACCGTTTCATCGGGCAATGCCAGGCTCGAGTTTCGCTCGGTTGGAATGGCCTTGCAAATTGTGGAAATTACCGGCCAGGCAAAAATAGATATTGTTTTGATACCCGAAGTTTACCAGGTTGACGAAGTTGTGGTAACAGCCCTGGGCATTTCACGTGAATCGAAGTCGCTGGGTTATTCGGTTACAGCTGTTACAAGCGATGAGCTTACCAAAGGTGGCGATAAAAATATGCTCAATGCCCTTCAGGGGAAAGTAGCCGGGGTTAACATTACTTCGGCATCGGGGGCGCCCGGCGCTTCAACACGGGTTTTGCTCCGCGGTGTTTCATCGTTGAGCGGGGGCAACCAGCCTCTGTTTGTTGTCGACGGGGTGCCGGTAAGCAATTCACAGTCGGGCAGTAGTTCGATAAATGGAGGTACCGATTTTGGCAATAAAATTAACGATATCAACATGGACGATGTTGAATCGGTTTCTTTTCTCAAAGGAGCGTCCGGTACGGCTTTGTATGGTTCGCGTGCAGCAAACGGGGTAATTGTTATTACCACAAAAAAAGGAAAAGAAAAATCGAAAGCAACGGTTTCTTATAATGGTGGCGCTGGCTTTGAAAGGCCTTTAAGGCTAATAGAATACCAGAATAAATTCGGACAGGGCATTTATGGCAACCATGTCCTTTACGAAAACATGAGCTGGGGGCCTGCATTCGACAACAAATACCACCCCTGGGGAAATATGGTTGGCGACTCAATAAGGATAAAGGCGTACAGGGCCCTGCCTTCTAATGTTAGCGAGTTTTTCACAACAGGGTTTAGTACCAGCCATGCAGTGTCGGTATCGGGGGGCAACGAAACTACAACTTATTACCTTTCTTATTCCAATGTTTTCTGGGACGGTATTTTTCCGACTTCTGCCGATAGTTATAAAAAACATACTGTAGCCATTAGGGGCTCACAAAAAATTGGTAAGCGAATAGGGGTCACGGCATCGCTGAATTACCTGTGGAAAAACAGTAGTTATGTGCCTACCGGACAGGGCGATGCATCGGTATATAACCAGATTATGCAAACACCCCGCGATATCAGCCTTCTCGAACAGCAGGATTTAAACACTGTTTGGAACTCGGTTGACAACCATTACTCGCTCTATACGGTCAACCCCTGGTATATACTGGTAAATAACGGGAACCAAAACAAAGAAGACAGAATATACGGCAATATCGATTTTAACCTTGCATTGCCATTTAACCTAAATGCCACTTGGAGGCTTGGCGCCGATATTTCGAATGAAAACCGTTCGGAGTGGCGTTTCCCCATACGGCCCGAAGGGAACAATAAGCTCTCGGCGGTTTTCGACCCCGGGGCAAAATCGCGTTCATGGTCAAACTCACAGCAGCTAAACAGCGATATTATTTTAAGCTGGGAAAAGAAACTTAAAAACATCGATATCGGGTTAATGGCCGGACAGTCGCTAAACGAACGCAAGTCCGATGGTTTTTTTACAGGTGTAAGCTACCTCGCCCTCGATGGGTTCCCAAATTTATCGAACAGCCTCGAAAGCCCCTCTTCTGGTGAAGCTTCGGCAATGATACGCTCGGTGGGCATTTTTGGTGGCGCCGATTTTTCCTATAAAAACTTGCTTTTTGTTTCCTCGACTTTCCGGAACGAGTGGAGTTCTACACTTCCCAAACACAACAACTCGTTTTTCTTTCCGGGGGTGAACACCAGTGTGGTTATTACCGAAGTGTTTCCATCCTTAAAAGAAGCTCTTACCTTTGGAAAGTTACGTGTCAGTTGGGCGAAAGTCGGGAACGATGCGCCGCCCTATTTTATCGACCCCGTTTTTCAACGCGCAGGGCATTCCGATGGCTATGGGTATTTTGCCTATCCTACAGGTACCGGGGTAAATGCCTATGAGAAGGGCGCATTTATCGGCAACCCCGATTTGAGGCCGGAAATGACAACAGAGTACGAACTGGGCGCCGATTTGAGGTTTTTCAACAACAGGCTCTCGTTCGATGTGGCATGGTACCACAAATCTACCAAAGATTTAATCTGGGCATCGCCAGTGTCCTATACCAGCGGGTACAGCTACCAGATGCAAAACCTGGGCGAAATTACCAACCGGGGGGTTGAAGCGCTGGTGGGGCTTACACCGGTTAAGAAAAGGTTTTTCTCATGGGACATCAGCCTGAATTTTACCCGCAATATCAACCGTCTCGAATCGTTAAACATGCAGATAGGGCAAGCCAAACTGAATGCCCTGCGCGTCGATGGCGGGCAGCAAATAGTTTGGCTGGCAATACCCGACGAACCTGTAGGGGTATTTAAGGCCAGGGGTGCCAAATATACCCCCGAAGGCAAAATGGTTGTCGATAACCAGGGGCTGCCGGTTGCTGACGATGAGTTGAAAGTTTATGGCAATTCGCAATATAAATATTATGGCGGAATTATTAACACCTTTACACTGAAGGGAATATCGCTGGCATTTAATGTCGATTACCGCATAGGGGGAATTATGTATTCGCGTACAAAAGACATAACCCTTTGGGCAGGCACAGTGCCCGAAACCCTTTATAACAACCGCGAGCCTTTTATTGTGCCAAATTCGGTGTACGAAACAGGCCGCAATGAAAACGGCGAACCGGTTTATGCCGAAAATACCATTCCCCTCGATATGGTTAAACTGGTTGAATATTGGGGGAACGGGGGTACCGAAATCGATGGTGCCTCATTCATCGACAAATCGTTTGTAAAACTCCGGGAAGTAACCCTCGGATATGACCTGCCATCGAAATGGACGGGCTATCTGGGGCTCGAAAGGGTTTTTATCGGGGTATCGGGCAAAAACCTGTTGTTATGGACACCCCGCGGCCAAACCTATATCGATCCGGAACTTACCACATTTGGGAACGACCTGTTGGCCGATTTTGGAGAATATGGCGCCCAACCTTCGGTACGAAGTGTTTCTTTTAGCCTGAAGGTAGATTTTTAATAGCTAAAAGTAAAAGGATAAAAAAATTAAGAGTTAAATAGTTAAATATTGCCAATAGCTTAAAACCCTGCTTATACGAAAAGAAAAAATTAAATGGAAAGAACCAACCGATATATGGCTTTGTATAGGATTTCTAAAAGTGCACATTCATTTCTGCATTTCAAGCTTAAAAACCTTTTTCTGCTTTTAGCAATAAACATTCTGCTTGCGGGCTGTTCCGACTGGCTCGATATTAACAAAAACCCCAATGTACCGGGGCAGGTTTCATACGACGATGTGCTACCATCTGGCATTTCGGCAGTGGCCTATGTGATGGGGGGGCGTTACCAGGTATTGGGCGCACTGTGGTCGCAGCACTGGACACAATCGCCCGGGGCATCGCAATACCAAGGGCTCGATTCTTACAATATAAATTCCAGCACATTCGACGATAACCAGTTTGGAGGCTTGTATTCAGAGGCTTTGCAAAATCTTGAGTATGTCCGTCAGGAGTCGTTAAAGGAAAATCAGTGGAATTACTACCTGGTGGCCACTGTTACGCAGGCATATACCTTTCAGTTATTGGCCGACCTGTACGATCAGGTGCCCTTTTCCGAAGCGCTGAAAGGCGATTTGGGAATTACTGAACCAAAATACGAAAGCGGGCGCGACATTTACGACAGCTTGGTTGCCCGTATCGACTTTGCCCTGCAGCAGGATTTCGACGATGATAACCTGAAAAAGATTGGTAACCGGGGCTTAATCGATGGTTCAGACAATATCGATTTGTGGAAGGCCTTTGCCAACACCCTGAAGCTTAAATTATTCCTTCGCCAGACGGAAGCAAGGCCCGAATTTGCCGAAACTGAAATCAGGAAACTCTATGCTTCAAAAACAGAATTTCTAAAATCCGACATCAGGCTAAATATTTTCTTTAATGAATCGGGGAGGCGCAATCCCCTGTACGAAACCGAAGTTAATTTTTTTGGCAACAACCCCAACCTGGTACTAAGCTATACATTATATAGTTACCTGGTTGAAAATGGCGATTTCGATCGTCTCGACTATATGTTTAGCCAACCCGAAAACGGGGGCGCCCATAAGTCGCTGGCACAAGGCAACTATTATGCCCCTGGCGAGCCGGCAGGCACCAACAGTTCTTCCTACTCAAAGCCGGTAATTCAACCGGCAGCACCAGTTTACCTTATGAGCTTCTCCGAAGCATGCTTTTTGCAGGCAGAGGCAATTATGCGTTACCAGGTCGATAGTTACGATGCCGCCAGGGAAATGTATAACGAAGGGGTAAAGGCCTGTTACAAGCGCATTATGGGTTTAAGCAATGTCGATGTATTTGCCAATCCCTTGCTTGCGGGGAAGTATGCTTTTCCGTCGGAAGGAAGTTCGTTTAACGATTTTTTGACGAGCATTATTACACAAAAGTGGGTTGCTTTGTCGGGCATTCAAAGCCTCGAAACCTTTTTCGAGCATAACCGCACACACATACCCAAAGAAAGTACGGTTACAGCCAACGATAATAATTATGTTCCCGGGGAGTTTACAGTTTCGGCAAACAATGTTACAAGCAACAAATTCCCCAGGCGGTTGGTGTTTCCGGCTTCGGAATATGCAGCAAACCGATATACGCCGGAAAAGCAAGACGTTTGGGTTAAAGTCTGGTGGGACACAAAAGCAGAATAAAAATGAAATGTTTCTTTTATAAATATACAACATCTGGTTTAAGGTATTTTTATACCTCATTTTTATCAATTTTTATTCTTTTGCTCCTGGTTTCATGCGAAAAGTGGAACCAAACAAGCGACATATCGCAGGTTTCGCAACTACCCACGTTTGAACTTAATGGCGACGATTTTCTTGTTTTTGTACCAACCGATACGGGCGAATATACCGATGCAGGGGCGAGGGCCTTCGAAGGCGATAAAGAACTTGCCGTTTATTCTTTCGGCGAAGTTGATTTAACCAAAAAGGGTGTTTACCTTGTTTATTATTATGCCGAAAATAGTTTTGGTTTATCGGCAATAGGGGAAAGGGTTGTTGCTGTTACCAGTTTCAATACGGCAACAAACGATTTGTCGGGGTGGTACGAAGGCACTCTCTGGGAGCCAATGGCAAACATGAGGGTATCAAAGGTGGACGAAAAGGGCTTATATAAATGCACCGAAGTTTTTGGCTATCCGGGTTCCGAAGTTAAGGGCAGGTTTGTTGATTTAGGAAACAACGAACTTGTGCTCCTTCCCGGTAATGGCGACTTTGGCTCGTATGCCATGTCGGAAGGGGGCTATTCGCGTTCGGCGCTCACCTGGAGCATAAGCCTGTTGGACGATCCTTATAAAGGAATTGATATACAGGTTGTGTGGAGCAAGATAAAAGAGTAAAATTTGACAAATAGCTGATAAGATGATAAAAACTCACATATATATCGCGGTGTTTTTTTTGTTCATGGCTTTGTCGTGCGGCAAAGACATTGATCCGGGCAATGCCGACGGATATCCTTCGAAGTTGGCCGGAAATTGGGTGGTTTGGGAATTTCAGGGCGGCAATATCGATGGCACCTTATCGCCCCCCTATGAAATGGTTTCGGCACTTATGCCCGGCAACCCCCAGACATTGGTATTTGACAACCTTTATAATACTAAAACACGCATTAAGGCAGCGAGAGTTGGTGATAGTGCTTTTTATGCCTTTAAAACAAACCAGCTCGAAGTTATTAATATGGGTGCTTTTGGGATAGAGAAAATTAGTATCGACGGGTATATTTTCGACAATTTCGTGTTGAAGAACTTCATATACAGGCTGGCATTGTCGTCGTTCGAAAATATTGCTTTTTCCGAAAGCGACATAAGCGAGGTAATATTCTTTCGTGCCGGTTATTACGATAAATTGGATGCCCTGATAGATACGGTAATGGTTATGGGCTACCGAAAAACAGGTTTTGAAGATGAAAAATACAAATAAACTGAAAACAATAATCAGCAACATATTATATGTTTTATCGGGCATGGCATTGGTATGGTTTGCCATTTACCAAAAAAACATAGTTGTTCCGCAAAAACCTGTTGGTTGCGATAAACCTCAAGGGTACCGCGAATATTTCAAGGGCGTAACCATTCCTATAGGAAAAAAAACATCGGGCTACCAGCCAAATTATGCAATTTTTGAATATCAACGGGCACTCAGGACGGGTGCAGGAAGTTTAAAATCGGCATCAACCATGAACTGGGTACAGCGCGGCCCGGCAAATGTCGGAGGCCGTACAAGGGCTGTGGTTATCGACCCATCGGATAAAACAGGGAATACATGGTTTGCCGGTTCGGTAAGTGGGGGAATCTGGAAAACTACCGATGGCGGGCAAAGCTGGGAGAACCTTACCCCACACCTTCCGAATTTGTCAACCGCAACACTTTCCATGGCACCTTCCAATAGTAATGTTTTGTATGCCGGTACAGGCGAAGGGTTTGGAGGCGAAGGTATGGTGTCGGGCGGCGGTATTTTTGTTTCACGCGACAAAGGCCAAAGCTGGCAGATTATGCCCTCAACAACGCACACCGACAGGTTCAGGTATATTAACAAGATATGGGTCGATCCTTCGTCCGACAGTATTTTGGTTGTGGCAACCAATAAAGGCATATTTAAAACAACTTCTGCCGGACATAGTTGGGAACCCGTATTCGAGCGTGGCTATGCCATTCAGGATATTGCCCAAAACCCTCTAAACCCACAGGTTTTATACGCAGGCGCCAATACCCTGGGGGTGTTAAAGTCGTTCGATAGCGGTAATAACTGGCATATTTTTTCAGATGGTTTTGGAGAATGTATGAGGGTTTCGCTTTCAGTAAGCCCGGCCGACACATCGTACGTTTATGCCGGTGTTGAGGCTCCCGGCTATCAGACACAAGTATATTTATCAACCAACGGAGGTCGGAGCTGGAACATTAACCGCAACTCCGACGGGCTGTTTATTAACTTCCACCAGCTACAGGGCTGGTTTAACAATGCTATTGGGGCACATCCCTTCGACAAGGACAAAGTATTTATTGGGGGGGTGTATTTTGGTATGCTGGAGTTCAAGAGAAATACCTATGTTTCAGCGCCACATGTTGTAAGGGTCGATACGGTAAACACAGCCAGTTTTATGTCGTTTGTCCGTTTTGGCGGTTCGAAGTTTACCGGGGCGCTATCGACCGGCACCGACGAAGAAGCCGAAGTGGAAACCGACGATTATGTAAGTGTTGAAATACGGTTTGGCCCTGGCAAAAAGCAAAAAGCCCACCGGTTTACGGTTCCTGAAGGGGAAGGTGCCGGAGTGCCCCCCGACGATTATACCTATAACAATTATGTCGATGTTCCTTTTGAAGTGTGGGACACCGACAATAACCGGCAGTTAATGGTCTCGTTTCGCGATCAGGACAAAAACGGGGTTTTTAACCTGGTTGAGCGCAAATATGGTGATGAAATAAGCGGCCGTGAGTATATTTTCATAAGCGCCAAAACATATAACAGCAATACCCCCGACCTAGAAATTGCCTCTAAGGGTGGATATATTCAAAAATTATTGTATTTCTTGTGGCCTACCCTAGCCGACGATAAAACATGGGAACCCGAAACCCTGCCCTTAGCTTCTTTGAAAATAAAGTTTGGCAGCATCACCCTGCAGGATGCAAACACCACCATTCTCTCCGACGACAGGCTCAACGCGCACCTCCATGTCGATCACCACGATATTCAGTTTTATGTTAGCGACACAGCAAATAAAACTTTTAATATAATTGAAACCAACGATGGAGGCCTCGGTTTTTCTTCCGATGAGGGCAAAACATGGCAGCAAATTAACCGTGGTTACCTTACAACGCAATTTTACGGCATGGCTAAAAGGCCGGGCAGACAGGAATATATTGGCGGAATGCAGGATAACGGCACCTGGCAGTCGCCCCTCGATGCTGAAGCCCGCCAAACTTCCGATTACCGGTTTTGTATCGAAGGCGACGGTTTCGAAACACTTTGGCACCCATGGTACCCACACCGTTTGCTGGGCAGCAGCTATTATAATTACATTAAGGTATCGAACGATTTTGGTGAAAATTGGCAATGGACTGTAAATGGCATACAAAACGGCGACGGACCGTTTATTACCAAACTTTCGCATTCGAGGGACAACCCCAACCTCGTATTTGCCGTTGGTGGCAAAGGTGTTTATAAACACCCAAATTTCGGGTTTGGCCGGTACAATTGGGAACTTGTAAATTTAAGCGAAGGCTGGTCGGTCGATAATACCGTAACCAGCATGCACCACATTAAGGTGTCGAAAGCCGATCCATCGGTAGTGTGGGCTGGTGGAGGTATGTACGATAACCCTATGCTGCGCATTTTTGTGTCGAAAGATTATGGCAAAACCTTCGATACCACATCGGTTTTTACAGGTGCCGAACTGGGTTATATAAGCGGAATGGCCACCCACCCGGTTAACCCGGCCGAAGCATATATTTTGTTTTCGTACCGGGCAAAACCAAAAATATTGCATACACTCGATTATGGACAAAGCTGGGAGGAAATATCGGGGTTTGGCGCTGACAGTTCGAGTTCGAACGGTTTTCCCGATGTTATGGTTAACGATTTGCTTGTATTTCCCGACGATACAAACAAACTTTGGGCCGGCACAGAAATAGGCATATTCGAATCGCCCGATAACGGCATAAGCTGGCATTATGCAAACAATGGGCTTCCTCCGGTATCGGTGTGGCAGATAGATATTGTAGATAACGAAATTATTGTTGCCACCCACGGCCGCGGAATTTGGACTACCTCCCTAGGAACTTCCCGGACAATTGATAATGCAGGACCGGCAACCTTAACGGTTTTTCCGAACCCGGCAGGCGATTATTGTTCGATAAAACTGGCAACAAAGCCCGGTGAGGGAATTAATATCAATATATATAAAATAAGCGGTGAACTGGTTTATTCCGAAAGTTATACAAACACTTCAGGAACCGATGAAAAAACAATAGGCCTGCATCATTTTCCCAATGGAAATTATATTGTAAAAATTACCAGTTCCAGCGGCAGTTATACACAAAAACTTATTGTTGGTAAATAATTCTCGTCGGAACATACTATTTACCATGATTTTATATTTTTGTTTAACCCCGGTGAATGTTATTGTTATAAAATAAAAGAAAACTTAAACCCTAAAAGCCAAAAAACATGTATAGGCCCTTTTTTCTTTTGTTATTTTTCACGGCTTTATTTATAATAAGAATTGAAGCCCAGGTTTATATTGATCCAACAAACATTGCCGATGAAAACCAGGATGGAACACTCGAACATCCTTATTCCAGCTGGCAGATGGTTAATATACAGTCGAATGGTTCCTATTTAATGAGAAGGGGAACCGAATCGGATTTTGTTGAATTTGCACTAGTTGCCAACGGAAAAGAAAATGTATTTTTAGGCTCGTATGGCGATGGAATGTTGCCCGACTCGCGGCTTACCCTGCGTATCGACAATTGCATCAATTTCAGGGTAGAAAACCTTTCCATGGCCGATGCGAATTTCGATTATTGCAACAATATTCTTATAAACAATTGTATTATTTATGGTGGTGGCGAAGGGGTTGAAACCGATTATTGCACAAATGTGCGGATATTTAATACCGAAATATACAATATGGATACCGATGCCATGTTTACAGGCGATGTTCGGAACATGGAAATAGGATATTGTTATGTTCACGATGTTAACCAGGAGTATAATTACGGCGATATAAATGCCGGTGGCGACGGTTTTCAGTTTGTAGAGCCTTTTACCGATATACATATTCACCACATATACATGGATCGTACCAGTTCGGGCAATAAATTTGGTATTATTGTATCGGGCGAGGCAGAAGACTCGCGTAACTGCCTTGTCGAAAACTGTATTTTTGCAGGCCCGACCAAAGACGATCCGCTGGAAAGGGGGGCCAGTGTGCACATGGGCGTTTGGGACTTGGTTTTTCGTAATTGCATCTTTGAAGATACGCGTATAGGTGTTTTTAATGTAATGCCCAAAAACGAAATTTACAACTGTGTGTTTGAGGGGCTCGATTTGGGCGTTTCAACCGGCATGGCCGACTCCCTCGTGCGAATTTACAACTCAACATTTTACAACAATATACAGGCAGTTAGCATGGGGTATAGCGATATGAGGAACAATTACGCCTTCCTTGCATCGGCAAGCCATATCGGCTTTCAGCAGGCCGAAGGCATTATGCAAAACAATTACCAGAATGTTAAAGGAACAGGTTACGATAACCGTATTGGACTTTTGGAACCGCAGTTTGTCGATGCCGCAAACTTCGATTTTCATCTTAAAGAGACCTCGCCTTTAATTGATAAAGGCGTGCAGGTTGATAAAGTTCAGCTCGATTTCGACGGGAATACTGTGCCCAATGGAAATGCCCCCGATATTGGCGCTTTTGAACAATATGATAATAATTATAACCGCCGGCCCGTAATAAAATATACTGCCGATACAGTGTATATGTCCCCTGGCGGATCGGTTATTCTTGATGGCGATGAATCGTTTGATGCCGATGGCAATAAACTATATTATTACTGGACATGCCCTAACGATTCGTTTAAATTTGTAAACCGCTATGCCCGTTATCCACGCATAATTAACCAAAAGGGCACACACGGACAGGTTTACCGCATTGCTTATGCTATTCGCGATGAGCATTATGTGTTCTCAAAAACAAAATATTTGTATATAGTATTAAAAAATGGCCATTTACAGGGGCCGGTTACAGTTGACACAACAATTATTAATAATCCTACTTTTGAGCCAATAGCTGTATCAGTATCTCATCCGGTTGAAACATTATCACCGTTGCCCTATATCGATGTGTTTCCAAACCCGGCATCGGGGAGTATTAATTTTGTTGTTCGTAGCAATAGTAATTATTTCAATAAATATCAGGTATTCGATATTATGGGAAAGCAGGTTAAACAAGGCGAATTCTCTGGTAATTTTAAACACATCGATCTTACCGGATATAAAAAGGGCATCTATTTTTTGAAAGTTATGGGAAATACCCCCCGAACCCTGGGTTGCCGGTTTGTATTGCTATAATGGCTTTTAAGGTTTAAGCCTTTTTTGTTAAGTAATTGTTTTGCATTCTGCCCGGTATTATTCGGTATAATGTTCAATAGCTGTTTTCATTAGTTTGGCCTTGAGTTCTTTATCGACATTCTCGTGGTGGAGATAGGTGTTTAAGTTGTTTACTGCGTTAATTTCGTCTGGTTTTTTGTTTTTCTCTTCCTGGGCTTTGGCCTTTTCACTTTCTTTTTTAACCTGGTAAGTAGTTGAGATATTAGCAAGGGGAACTGTTAAGTATTCACTGTTTTCGTAGGCTTCAATGTGTGTAATGTTTGCAAAAAGGGTAATTTTCTTTTTAGTATCTGTAACATCTTCTATCTCAACTATGTCGGTAAGGTTAAAATAAATCTTCAGGTGTACTTTCCTGTCAACATGTCCGGTCCTTTTGTCTTTCCGCATTTTCACTAAATAATTGGCTTTCTCATACGGCATTGGCAACGAACTAATCTCTGTTCCATTGTTAAAACGCAGGCTTATATTGGTATTTGTTGTTAAACGATATGAAAAAACATTCCCCAGTATTTCTATGTTTGTTTCTTCTGTAAAAGGGGCAAATTCAAAAGCTGCTTTTTCAAAATTATATTTTCCAAAAGCCGAAACACTGGCAATAAAATACTCATTCTCGTTGTTGATACTTTCTACCTCCGATTTTAAACCGGAGATGGTTTTTGCCTGTTCAAACTCATCGTCCTGCAGGGCATTGTAGTTTTTATTGTTGAACCTATAAGTGTATTCATTGATAAATTGCTCGGGGCTTCCGCCGTTATGTTTCAACATGGCCGAAAAGGCTTTCTGCCCGTCGAACAATGTTTGGGCACTTATAAAGCCGTATGATGAAACTAATGCAATGATAGGGATAATAAAAGCTGTTTTTCTCATAATGGGTATTTTGGTTTAATTTGCAGGTTAAAAGTAAATGGCCAAGCGAAGGTTTATGCTGTTTTGCAAAGCTGTTATCTGGTCGTTTGAAAAAACATTAAGCAAACCTTGTGAAAAATTCAGCCCTGCCTGAAGGTAATTGATATCGTTGAGCAAAACTTCAATACCGCCCCCCAGGTGGTAGCCAAAATTAACCGGGCTAATATCTTCCGAAACACCAAGCTTGTCGTTGTTTCCGGGTTTTTGTTCTACAGCAGAATATAAACGTACCAAAAAGCCGATACCAGTTTCGCCGTAAAAACACAATTTCCGGTTGCAGGCAGTTTTAAATTTAAGCCCCAGGGGAATGTGTATGTTTTGCATACGGTACAATTGTTTTGTGCCTGGTACTATCGGGTAATCCTTATATTCAGAAAGCAAATAAAATGTATCGGAACACGACAAAATTCCGCCAGTTGTAGCGATAGAAACCCCCGAACTTAAAAAATAATTATCGCTTAGCCTTTTGTCAACTACAAGGCCAGCGTTTATTCCCATAACCGTTTCTTTGCCGGTACATTTTTCGCCAATTACCGAGAACCAGCTTAATTGAGGGTCGATTTTAATGCCAAAATTTACTTGTTGTGCATGTGTTTTTAAAAGAAACAATATAGCGACAATGCATAAAACTACTTTATTCATAAATTGTTTGTTAATAAAAAAACAAAAAGTGCGAAATTCCCGGACATGCCCATCGGGGCAATTTGTACTTAAACGGAACTGGAGATGCTGTGTAAAGGGAATGATGTGTTCATTTTGTGGTTTTAGTTAGTTTCGAGGCATAAAATTATAAATAAGAATTTCAGTATGCTATTAATATTTATTAACAACTAACGCTTTTTTTCTATAAAACATTAAAAAACAGTATTTTTTTTAGATACCAAAGTTTAAGCCGGGTTCAGTTATACAATAAAAATTAAGGTTTTTGTGCATAATTGCTATATTTGCGCTTCGAAAACAAGTATTAGAATTCAAAATAATATGGAAAAACACGATATCAACCACCTTCGGGAGCTTGAAGCCGAATCGATTTATGTTTTGCGCGAAGTTGCCTCGCAGTTTGAGCGGCCTGCAATGCTTTTTTCAGGTGGGAAAGACTCGATTATTATGTTTCATTTGGCCCGCAAAGCTTTTTGGCCGGGCAAAGTGCCATTTCCATTGTTGCATATCGATACCGGGCATAATTTTCAGGAAACGCTCGATTTTCGCGATGAACTGGCCGAAAAGCACGGGGTGCAATGCCTTGTGAGGTATGTGCAGGATTCTATCGATAAGGGCAAGGCTGTTGAAGAAACAGGTATTAATGCCAGCCGGAATGTGCTGCAAACCGTTACCCTTCTTGATGCCATTGAAGAGCTGAAACTCGATTGCGCTATGGGTGGCGGCCGTCGCGACGAAGAAAAGGCAAGGGCCAAGGAACGCTTCTTCTCGCACCGCGATGAATTTGGCCAGTGGGACCCGAAAAACCAGCGCCCCGAGCTATGGAACATTTTCAATGGCAAAAAACGCATGGGCGAGCACTTTAGGGTTTTTCCGATTAGCAACTGGACAGAAATGGATGTGTGGCAGTATATTTACATGGAAGAAATAGAAATACCCAACCTCTACTTTACCCATAAACGCGAAGTATTTAACCGCGACGGGGTTTGGCTGGCAGTTGCCCCTTTCATGAAAATGAAAGACTCTGAGAAAATTGAAAACCTTGATGTGCGCTGCCGAACCATTGGCGACATTACCTGTACAGGACTGACACTTTCAATGGCCAATTCCCTCGAAGATATTATTAAAGAAGTTGCTGCCACTCGCACAACCGAACGTGGCGGAAGGGCCGACGACAAACGCTCAGAAGCTGCTATGGAAGACCGGAAGAAAGAAGGATATTTTTAATCTCCTTCAAGCTGTAAGCATTCAATTATAATTAAAACATTAAAAGAACCAACAATGTCTGAATTTCAGGAAAAGCAAGACGGATATCTGAATATGGAACTCCTTCGGTTTACAACTGCCGGAAGTGTCGATGATGGAAAAAGTACCCTTATTGGCAGATTATTGTACGACAGTAAGGCAATTTTTGAAGATCAGCTTGAGGCAATTGAACGGGCTAGCATTAGTAAAGGCGAAGAGTATGTTAACCTGGCATTGCTAACCGATGGTCTTCGTGCCGAACGTGAACAGGGCATTACCATTGATGTGGCTTACCGTTATTTTGCCACCCCGAAACGAAAATTTATAATTGCCGATACCCCGGGGCATGTTCAATATACCCGTAATATGGTAACCGGAGCTTCAACAGCAAATGCGGCTATAATTCTTGTCGATGCCCGCAACGGAGTGGTCGAGCAAACCCTCAGGCATTCGTTTATTGCATCCTTGCTTCAAATCCCCCATATTATTGTGTGCATAAATAAAATGGATTTGGTTGGCTATAGCGAAGAAACTTACGAGAAAATATGCCGCGATTATGAAGGCATTACCGACAGGCTCGATGTGAAAGACATAAGGTTTGTGCCCATAAGCGCCCTTAATGGCGACAATGTTGTCGATCGGTCAAACAATATGCCCTGGTACGATGGGCCCACCTTATTGTTCCTTCTTGAGCACTTACATATTAAAAACGACAGGAACTATTCCGATGCAAGGTTTCCTGTTCAGTATGTTGTTAGGCCACAAAGTAAAGACTGGCACGATTACCGTGGTTATGCCGGGCGGGTTGCCGGTGGCATTTTCAAGCCCGGCGACAAGGTTGTGGTGTTGCCTTCGGGCTTTAACTCCATTGTAAAATCTATCGATATGATGGGCGCCCAAAATATGGAGGTTGCTTTTCCCCCGCAATCTGTAGTTATTACACTTAACGACGATATCGACATCAGTCGGGGCGATATGCTGGTTGAACAGGAAAACCTGCCACAGGTAAGCCAGGATATTACGGTAAATTTTTGCTGGCTCAGCGAGAAACCAATGTTGCCGGGCGCCAAATACATTGTTAAACATACAACCAAAGAAGTAAAGTGTATTATTAAATCGGTCGATTATAAAATTAATATCAATACGCTGGAAAAAAACTACGATGAAAAATCGGTTGGTTTAAACGAAATTGGGGTATTGACTTTACGCACTACACAGCCACTGATATTCGATTCGTACAAGAAAAACCGCACTACCGGAAGCCTTGTTTTAATCGACGAAGGCACCAATAATACCGTTTGCGCCGGAATGATTGTTTAGGGGGTAATTTTTTAGTTTTTCCTTTTATAGGAACGATTTTATTCGTTGCAGTTTGTGGGTGTATCCATTTAGCTGCCCGTTAAAAATTCCCTTTTGGTCGAGCCTGTCGGTACGCACAAATCCCGAAGCGTGCACAATTTGTTTGTTGTTAAGAATTATTCCTGTATGGGTAATTTTACCTTGCTCGTTTTCGAAAAAAGCCAGGTCGCCTTCTTTTGCCTTACCAATGTGAGGTACCTCAATTCCTTCCAATACCTGTTGCGATGCATCGCGCGGAAGGTTTATGCCAAGGCATTTCATAACTATTTGTGTAAACCCCGAACAATCGATGCCAAACCTTGTGCGCCCGCCCCACTGATATGGGGTGCCCGAGAATTCATTTATTAAGCTGGAAAGGCTGACAGGTGTATTAATAGCATCATAACGGTATTTGCTTAAATAATTGCCTGCTACAAGCATTTTGTTGTGGTTAAACTGCAAAACACCCCCTGCAGGAATAAGAATATTGCCGTATGGTACCATATCAATAAAGAAGTTCCCGGTGGCAAGTGTTTCTATAGGGTAAGATATATATTCTTGCACAACCTTTTTTTCCAGCCAACCGGTATAATTGTCGAAATCGGTTTGAACGTGCAGCCATTCTTTTTCTTCTGATAATATTGAGGCTGTTTCGCCATAAATAAGCTGGCTAACCTGCTCCGAATGGTGCGAAGGTTCTGCCCTGAGCGGAACAAAGGTTAAAAAAGCAGTTATTTTTCCCATATTTTCTTTTCGTTCTTTGCATAAATTTAATCAACCTCTTTAGTGTTCCGATTGTTTAACCAATAATTTATTCAACGAAACATTTTTTTAGTATCTTACCAATCAAATTCTTGTTTTTTATAATATCTGATTCAATGTCGTTTAGTTAAGACAAAAAAAAGTAATGGACGAAACACTTACACTCACCCCTCAAATCCCCTAAAGGGGAAGACCTGCGTGCTGATCCCTTTAGGGATGACAAGGGTGTGTGATGGCAAAATATCGTTAACTAAACGATTGATATCTGATAAGTTAGATACTGTTCTGACAATAAGCCTTAGGATATGAAAATATTTTCTCAAAAAATTAAAAATAATATTAAACGGACAATGCTCTTTTCAATGTTTGCAGTTTCATCTGCCATTGTTGTTTATATGCTGCCGCGCGAGCGAAAATTCGATCGCGAGTACAGTAAAGGGAGCCCCTGGGCACACGAGAACCTTACTGCAAATTTTAGTTTTTCAATTTATAAAACCGATACCGAGCTGGCCAAAGAACGCGATTCTGTATTGAAAAACCACGTGCCCTATTTTAAATTCGATGCTTATGTGTTTGACGAAAAGCTCAAAGCCTTTGAAAGCGACTTTAACAGGAAATGGGTATCATATTCCCTGAGAGAGTTTAATATAGCCGGCGAGGAAGCGTATTTCAAAGATGTAAAGTATTATCAACTAACCCAACTGCAGAAAAAATATCTTGATTATTGTTATAAACTGCTGGAGCGTGCATATCTAAAAGGCATAATAAGGGAACGTATTGCAACGGGCTTCGACTTAACAAGGAACTCTGTTATTAAATTATTAAAGGGAAATATTGCAGAAGAAGTTTCTATCGATTCGGTTTATACAATGAAATCGGCATATCAGTACATTACGTCAACTGTTGAGTCGAAAGTTTCGGGCGATAATAGCCGATATATAAAGAATTATGCCGATTTTTTCAACGATATCGATTTTAACCGGTACCTGGTTGATAATGTTGTTTATAACGATGAGAAAACCAAGCTGGAAAGAGATGATATGCTGAAAAGTATTTCATTAACAAAGGGAAAAATTCAGGAAGGCGAGCTTATTGTATCGAAGGGGGTTATTATTACCCAGGAAATATACCAGGTTTTAGAATCGTATAAGCGCGAATATGCCAGTCAGCTTGGTAATGTGAGCACCTTTCTTGCCTGGGCAGGCAGGATAATACTAACACTTATTACATTTTTTGTAGTATATATGTTTTTGTACAATTTCAGGCGCGAAATTCTCGACAGCCTCCTGAAAACCAGTTTTATATTGTTTATGATGGTGCTGATGATTGTTGTTGCATCGGCAGCCTCGTCGTTCGATCAGCGGTTTTACTATGTTGTGCCCTTTACAATTCTCCCAATAATAATACGCACTTTCTACGATGAGCGGGTGGCCCTTTTTATCCACATGACAACCATTTTATTGGCCGGGTTTATGGCTACAAACAGCTACGATTTTGTATTTCTTAATATTATAGCAGGTATGGTATCTATATTCAGTCTTACCAACCTTTACCACAGGGCAAGGTTTTTTCTTGCCGCATTGTTTGTTGTAATAGCTTATTCGCTTACTTATTTTGGCATGTCGGTAGTTAAAGAGGGCAGTTTTTCGCTTATGGACTGGTCGAACTATAAATATTTTGCTATAAACGGGGTGCTAATCATGCTTTCTTTCCTATTGATTTACATTTTCGAAAAAACTTTTGGTTTTCTTTCCGATACCACCCTTATGGAACTTTCCGATACAAACCAACCTTTGTTGCGCAAGCTTGCCGAGTCGGCACCAGCAACTTTTCAGCATTCTATGCAGGTGGCCAACCTTGCCGAAGAGGCAATCCGGCATATAGGGGGCAACCCTCTGTTGGTTCGTACCGGAGCATTGTACCACGATATTGGAAAAATTACCGACCCATCGTATTTTACCGAAAACCAGGGTGGGGGGCCAAACCCACATTCCGAGAAAGATTTGAAGGAAAGTGCCAAAATAATAATAGGGCATGTCGATAAAGGTATGGAACTGGCAAAAAAATACAAACTGCCTGCGCCCATAGCCAGCTTTATTGAAACCCATCATGGCACATCGCTTGCAAAATATTTTTACAAGACATACCAAAGCAAACATAGCAACGAGCCCGTTGAAGCCAAAGATTTTCAGTATCCGGGGCCTAAGCCCGTTACCAAAGAAACTGCAGTGCTTATGATGGCCGACTCTGTTGAAGCTGCCTCACGCAGCCTGGAAAGCTATAGCTCCCAGAAAATCGACGATTTGGTGGAAACCATTATAAATTCACAGATTGACGATGGACAGTTTGAAGAAACCGATATTACCTTTCGCGACATTAAAAAGGTGAAGGAAGTATTTAAAACAAGGCTGAAAAATATTTACCACGCCCGAATAGCATACCCCAAATAATTTTAAAATGAAGGGAATGAAAAAATGAAACACCCATGACAGATTTTTAGACACACACGAGCATGATTATTGTGCACCGATGTTACTTTCGTGGTAAAAATTGAAT
>JAFGQZ010000096.1 GCA_016935435.1 Bacteroidales bacterium | reverse complement strand
AGCATGAAGATGAAATTTTGACTCTCTTAGCGTTTACGCAGTGATTAAAGTATGTACTAAACAATGAAAATATAAACAGATGAAAAACCGGACATATTTTACAAACCCGTTAATTGCAGCAATGCTATTGGTATTTGTTTTTATTGCAGCCTCATGCCAAAAAACAGCACAACCCGAGGTTAAAAACATTATACTTCTTATTGGCGATGGAATGGGACTTGCCCAGGTGCATGCAGCAATGACTTTATCAAAAAGCCCTTTGAACCTGGAAAGGGCACAATTTATTGGCTTAAGCAAAACCCATTCGGCAAGCAATTATATTACCGATTCGGGGGCTGGCGGAACAGCGCTTTCAACCGGAAAAAAAACAAAAAACAAACGTATTGCCCTCGATACTGCCGGCAATAAGCTTAAAACAATAGTCGAATATGCCGAAGAAAACCACAAAGCCACAGGAATAGTGGTAACAAGCAGCCTTACCCATGCCACACCTGCAAGTTTTGTGGCCCACCAGAAAAGCCGTAACATGGAGGTTGAAATTGCCCGCGATTTTGTAAAAACCGAAGTAGATGTTTTAATTGGCGGCGGGTCAAAAATATTCGACTCATTGAAACTATCATCAGTATTTTCAGAAAAAGGTTACCAGGTATGTTACCATATCGACTCAATAGACATTGACAATACCGGCAACATTGCCTGTTTTGCAGCAGAAAACCACATGCCCCCTATGTCGTCGGGCAGGGCCGATTATTTGCCGCGCTCGGTCGAGCTGGCCCTAAAAAAACTGACTAAGAATGAAAATGGGTTTTTCTTAATGGTAGAAGGCTCACAAATCGACTGGGGCGGACATGGAAATGATATTGAGTATGTTGTGTCGGAAGTAATTGATTTTGACCTGGCCGTCGGAAAGGCTATGGATTTTGCCGATAAAAACCCGGGGACCCTGGTTATTGTTACTGCCGACCACGAAACCGGCGGGTTAAGCATTACCGATGGCAACCTGTCGAAAAACCATGTTGAAACATATTTTACTTCTACAGACCATACCGGAATTATGGTGCCGGTTTATACATACGGCACTGGTGCAGCGGCCTTTAGCGAAATAATGCAAAACACCGGCATTTTCGATAAAATGATGCTTGCCTTTGGATTTGAAAAATAATTCTTTTTTTACACTAAATCGACTAACTTCATAGGGGCTTAACAATAAGGTTCATTTCTAATTGTTGTATTAGATATGGTATCTTTACAATATTTTTAACAGTGAATTTCTTTTAAATACTGAAAATGTAGCATTAGTAAGGCTGTAACTTGATTTTTTTTTATCTATGAGGTTATTTTTTTATTGTTTGGCACTTTTATTTATTTCTGCATGTTTAACAGCACAGGAAACTTTTACCAGCAATTCGGAGCGGGCAATCAAACTCTATGAGGAAGGCAGAAAAAATTACAGGCTTTTTTACTACGATAAAGCTGAAGACTTTTTCCTGAAAGCCATTAAAGCCGATGAAAACTTTATTGAGCCATATATGGTGCTGGCAAAACTATATTGGGACATTGACCGCCTTGAAGAAGCTGTTGAAATGTACGAATCAGGCCTTAAAATCGACCCTGCGTTTTATATTCACGGTTTCCTGTATAAGGGCATACTGGAAGGAAAACTCGCACGGTACGACGATGCATACAACAGTTTCTCCATAGTGCTTGAGCTGGAGAAAAAGGATGAAAAGCTTCTGCAACAGGCCCGCAGGGGCATAGAAAAATCGAATTTTGCACGACATGCCATTAAAACCCCTGTTAACTTTAAACCTGTAAGTTTAAGCAATTCGGTTAATTCAGGCGACGATGAATATTGGCCAAGCCTTTCGGCCGATGAATCGCAACTGGTATTTACCCGTTTGCTGGGATCTGCAACCAAAACACGTATGCAGGAAGACTTTTACGTGAGCTATCAGAAAAACGGTGAGTGGACAACAGCCCGAAATGCCGGCACACCGCTAAACACAGCCGACAACGAAGGAGCCCAGTCGCTCTCTGCAAATGGCATGGTAATGGTGTACACCGTTTGCAACCGCAGAGGGGTAATCGGCCGGTGCGATTTATATTTTTCGGAAAAACAGGGAAAAGAATGGTCGGTTCCCAAAAACATTGGTGCTCCGGTTAATACACGCTACAAAGAAACCCAACCCGGCATATCGGCCGATGGCCGCACAATTTATTTTGCCAGCGACAGGCCAGGCGGTCACGGGGGGCTCGATATCTGGGTTACCACACAGGATATAAACGGCAAATGGAGCGAGCCGGTAAACCTGGGCGATTCAATTAATACCCCTGGCAACGAGTCGTCGCCATTTATACATTACGATAACCGTTCGTTGTATTTCTCATCGGACTATTGGCCGGGCATGGGCGGGTTCGATATTTTTTTTTCAAGGCTCGATAATAATGGTTATTGGGGAAAAGCCAAAAACCTGGGTTACCCGATAAATACCCATAACGATGAAATTGGGCTTATAATTAACACCAAAGGCAATATAGCATATTACTCTACCACCGGCAGCCCCGAAACCGGAAAAGATATTTTCTGTTTTGAGCTCTACCCCGAAGCCAGGCCCCTTGAAGTTTCGTACCTGAAAGGAAAGGTTTTCGATGCTGTTAGCAACATGGTACTTCGTGCCGACATAGAATTATATGCGCTTGCCGACAATAAACTTATTTACAAAACATTTTCCGACAAACTAAACGGCGAATTTCTGGTAAGCATACCAACAAATAACAATTACATGCTTAATGTATCGAAAGAAGGGTATTTGTTTTTCTCGGAAAATTTCAGCCTTGAAGGCATATTCAGCCTAAGCAGCCCTTTTTATAAAGATGTGCCCCTGCAGCCTATTGGGGCAGGCAAAACCATTGTATTGAAAAATATTTTCTTTGATACCGATTCGTACAAGCTTATGCCTGAATCAAAAACAGAACTCGACAAGCTGGCCAGGTTCTTAAGCCTGAACAAAACTATAAAAGTAGAAATTAGCGGTCATACCGACAATACCGGCTCACAGCAATACAACCAGTCGCTCTCCGAAAAAAGGGCACAGTCGGTTGTCGATTACCTGGTAAAAGCAGGTACAAACCCTGCCCAATTAACAGCCAAAGGCTATGGCCTCCTGAAACCAATAGACAGTAACGAAACTGAAGAAGGCAGGGCAAATAACCGTCGTACCGAATTAACAATACTTGAGCAAACAATTATGCCCTAGCCCAATATTTTTCCTAATTGAGTTTTATTTCGGCTACGGTTCCATCATCCTAAACCACAGTTAATCTCCAGCCTTTTCTTTTAAATAAATTCTTTTCCGCTAAATTCGCATTTGTAACAAAAGAAAAATATCAATGAGCCCCAAAATAATATCGGTTTATACATACCTTATACTCCCGGTTTTTCTTGTTCATACGCCTTGCCAAACCAGCCACACCAATATAAATCCGGAAACGTCCAGTTTTGAATTTACCACTAAAATTGCTGCAAGCCCTGTAAAAAACCAGGGCCGTACCAATACTTGCTGGTGTTTTGCTACAATTTCGCTTATAGAATCGGATTTATTACGGCTAACCGGCAAAACTTACGATTTGTCGGAGATGTTCATTATAAGAAAAGTGTATTTAGAAAAAGCCGAACGCTATATAAGAATGCACGGGCACATGAATTTTGCCGGTGGCGGTGAGCCAGACAATGTAATTGATGTAATTAAAAAATACGGCATAATGCCTGAAAGCGCCTATTCCGGGCTAAAAAACGATTCGTTGCAACATAACCATCATTTAATGGATCTTGAACTTAAACAGTTTGTATCTGATGTTGTTAAGAACCCTGAAAAAAACCTGAACAAAAATTGGAAGGAAAAATTCGAAGCCATAATGGACCGTCACATTGGACACGTACCGGAAACATTTACTTTCGAAGAGTCTGAACATACGGCAAAAAGTTTTGCTGGAACATTGAACCTAAACTTCGATAATTATATATTAATTACCAGCTTTAACCATCATCCATATTACCAGTCTTTTATACTTGAAGTACCCGACAACTGGTCGTGTGGCAGTTTTTATAACGTACCGCCCGGAGAGTTAAAAAAAATTGTTCAACATGCACTCATCAATGGCCACTCGGCAGTTTGGGCAGCCGATTATTCCGAAACCGGGTTCGACCACAGGGCCGGCATGGCTGTAGCCCCAAAAATGCTTTATAAAAATGGCGAAAAGCGCTCCATAACTAAGTTGCAGAGATACTCGGCAGAAGAAAGGGACAAATATTTTTTCGACCTCTCGCAGCCGGTTAACGAAATTATCGCCGACTCCCTTAACAGGCAGGAAGCATTCGATAATTATGCTTCTACCGACGATCATGCCATGCACATTGTCGGTCAGGCAAAAGGCATCAATGGCAAAACATATTTCTATGTAAAAAATTCGTGGGGCACCAACAACAAATTCGGGGGGTACCTTTTTATTTCAGAAGCTTACTTTAATTACAAAACTATTTCGTTGATGGTTGATAAGAATTATTTGCCTGATGAAACAAAAGAATTACTGTCATCGAAAAATGCCCGGGACTGTTTTTAACCTGCCCTATTCATATATTCTAACAATAAACATTGCTAAAGCACTTTAATAAACAAAAACTAAGAGTCCTGAAAGATAATACATATCTAAACAGAGTTTAAAATAACACTTCATCATGCAAAAAAAAAGCCGCCATATCCGGCGGCTTTCAAATTTAGGCGTTAAGGCCTAGTTATAGGCGCTTTCGCCATGTTCGTAAATATCTAGCCCTTCCTCTTCAATTCTGCGCGAAACACGTAACCCGTTTGTTAACTTAAGAACAGAAAACAATATCAGTCCGGCCCCCATAGCCCATGCGGCCACCGCAATTACCCCAATAGCCTGTGAACCCAGCAATGCAAAACCATGCCCGTAAAACACACCTTCGGAAGACGAGAAAAAGCCAACCATTAAAGTACCAAAGGCACCACAGACACCGTGCACCGAAATTGCACCCACCGGATCGTCGATTTTAAGAACTTTGTCGATAAATTCTACCGACAAAACAACCAGTATGCCGGCCATAATACCAATAATAAATGCCCCACCTGGAGTAACCGCATCGCAACCGGCAGTTATGGCAACCAACCCGGCAAGTGCACCGTTGAGGGTCATGCTAAGCGTAGGCTTTTTATATTTTATCCAAACAAACAGCATAGTTGAAAAAGCCCCGGCAGCAGCAGCAATATTAGTTGTCACAAAAATCAGCGACAATGCTTCGGCGTTAGCAGTGCCTGAGGCAGCAAGTTGTGAGCCCGGGTTAAACCCAAACCATCCCAACCATAAAATAAATACGCCTAAAGAGGCCATTGGCAGGTTATGTCCCGGAATAGCGTTAACTGTACCATCTTTGCCATATTTACCAATACGCGGCCCCAGAATTAGGGCTCCAATTAGGGCACACCACCCACCAACAGAGTGGACAACCGTTGAGCCTGCAAAATCGTGAAAAGGGGTTTCGAGGGCCGATAACCAGCCGCCACCCCAAGCCCAATGACCCGACACAGGGTAAATAATTAAAGTTATTACGGCACTGTACATCAAATAAGCGTTAAACTTTGTTCTTTCTGCCATAGCCCCCGAAACAATAGTAGCAGCAGTTGCCGCAAAAACAGTTTGGAAAATAAGGAATGCAAGATCGGGCATATCGCTGCGGTAGGTGTTTGTGGTAAAAATATCGAGCCCGCCCCAGAACCCGTTTTTACTGCCAAACATAATACCAAAACCGACAAACCAGAATGCAATGGTACCTATGGAAAAGTCCATAACGTTTTTCATTAGTATGTTTGCCGTATTTTTTGAACGGGTAAAACCGGCCTCAACAAGGGCAAAACCAGCCTGCATAAAAAACACAAGCACTGCGGCAATCAATACCCATAATGTATTTATCGAGAATATCATTTCTTCCATGACTTACAATTTTTAAAATTAAGTATTCGGTAACCTATTCCTCTTCGCCCTTTATAAATAGCGACTCATCGCCCTGTTCACCGGTGCGTATCCGAAAGGCTTCTTTAAGCTCGGAAACAAATATTTTTCCATCGCCAATTTCGCCGGTTTTGGCAGTTTCGAGAATGCATTTTATAGTTTTATCGAGGTTTTTGTCGCGCACAACAATGGTAAGCAGGGTACGTTCTATGGTACTTGTGTCGTAAGCAATTCCGCGATAAATACGTGCTTCGTGGGTTTTTCCAATACCCCGTACGTCCCAGTAAGAGAAAAACTCAATATTTATTTCTTTCAAAGCCTTTTTAACCTCTTCGAACTTAGTTTTTCGAATAATTGCTTCAATTTTTTTCATTAGTTTCAAATTTTAAGGTAATACTTGTCCTTGCCTTCTGCAGATATAACCACAAAAAGCTACATATTAATTAGATATTGCCGATTTAGAATGAGAACCCTACTACCAAAAAAGCAACTTCGGCCTGAGGGTTAACAATTACCGAACCAGAAACCGGTACCGAAAAACTATCGGTTACTTTAATCTCTTTTTCAGTAGAAATTCCCACATTTACCAGTCCAAATTCATCTTTGCTGCCTGTGTACCAGCCATTGCCGGCACCGGCAAAAACCGAAAAGTTTTTAAAGCCATAGCCAAGCTCCACATAAAAGTCGCCGCCTGCCGAGCCAGCACCGCCAGCTTCGTTAATAACATACCCTGCAGTAAGGCTTAATCCTTTAATAGAATAGCTTGCACCAACTTCCAATGCATGGCTTCCTGTAGAATCGGAGAAATCGAAAAGAGGCCCCTGGTAATAATAATCGGAAAGCGTTAAACCAAAATCGCCAATGGAATATGCAAGGTAAAAATCGTTTTCAAGAATATCGTCGCCATTAAGTGAAAACGACCCCCATGCCCCTACGGAAAAATTGCCCAGCGAAAGCTCAACACCCGGTTGTATTGAGGGCCCGCCGTACTTCGTTCCCCTCCACACATAATTGCTTACAACATCGGCACCTATCGAAAATGGGGAACTGCTTTCTTCTTCCTGCGCTTTTACAGAAACTACACTGTAAGTTAATAGCGAAATAATTAAACATACTGAAATTCTAATACCATTCATAGCTTACATTTTTTAAGTTATTAATTGATTGACACTGCAAATTTAATTATTTTTTATTACATACCCCCTTTTTTTGTGTTTATTTTTATTTTATTTTACTTTTTTCACTCCTTTACCCCCTTTTTTAATATTTTTATTTATATTTTTTTTACTT
>JAFGQZ010000010.1 GCA_016935435.1 Bacteroidales bacterium | reverse complement strand
TCCGAACAGAAAGCGGGTCAATTCTGGGTCGGTACCTTCGTTAAACATTGAATATAAACAAGATATAAAGTCCCACGGGGACCACTTTACAATAAACCACTTACAGAGTAAAATTTGTGAGTGGTTTTTTATTTGTACAACAATTTGCATAAAAAATGAAGAGAAAAAATAGGCTGAAGCAAAAAAGTTGGGGATTTGATCATCAATGTATATAACAATGCACAAGTTGATGTATAAGCCTTTGAAATTAAAACAATGCAGCAAGGTTTTTTCTAATACCTTTAAAACCTACACGCGAAAGCGGAGTATGGGAAAAGAGCTGCCTAAACAATTCTTCATCCATTGTTTGCCAGCTTTCAGTGCCCAGCCCCATAAAACCTTCATGAGGCTGCAATGCTAATTCTGTTGCAGGTTCGGAAAACCTGTTCCACGGACATACATCCTGGCATATATCGCATCCGAAAATATAGTTATTTAATTCAGGTTTCACAACTTTGTCGATTTCCCCTTTGTTTTCGATTGTCTGGTACGATATACACTTTTTGCTGTCGAGGGTATATGGCTGAAAAAGGGCTTTTGTAGGACAGGCATCGATGCATCGTGTGCAAGTCCCACAGAAATCTCCAACAGGCCTATCGTACTCAAGCTCCAAATCAATAATAAGTTCTCCAATAAAAAAGTACGAACCTTTTTTTGGGGCGATAAGATTTGTGTTTTTGCCAATCCACCCTAGACCGGCTTCCACTGCCCATGCCCTTTCAAGCACAGGCGCCGAATCGGTAAAGTACCTGCCGTTACATTCGGTTAATTCAGAATTTATAAAAGACAACAGCTGTTTTAGCTTTTTCTTAATCACAAAGTGGTAATCGTGCCCATAAGCATATTTCGCCACTAATGGTACGTTGTCGGGCTGGCTTTTTTCAGGAAAATAGTTTAGTAAAACCGAAACAATACTTTTAGCACCAGGAACAAGAAGGGTAGGATCAAGCCGTTTCTCAACATAATTTTCCATATATTGCATTGAAGCCTGCAAACCCTTACTTAACCAGAATTTAAAAAATGTTTCGTATTGCTTCAATGGTTTTGCCGGTGCACAACCACAGGCACTAAAGCCCAGTTCTAGGGCCTTTTTTTTAATAGTGCTTGTTATTGTTTGTTTGTCCATTTCGAAAAAAAAAGCCCAACATTAAAATTGGGCCTAATATTAAATTCAACTAAAAATTTTTATGCTCGTTTTAGCATATAAAAACTTATAGTTTTTTCTTTACCTCAAATTCCTCGTAAGCTTCAACCATATCGCCAACTTTAATATCGTTAAAGTTGTGAATGTTCAAGCCACAGTCCTGGCCACTGTAAACTTCCTTAACATCGTCTTTAAAACGTTTTAAAGAGCCTAGTTCGCCGGTATAAATAACAATACCATCGCGAATAACACGTATTTTCGAGGATCGTTTAATTTTTCCTTCCCTAACAATACAACCTGCAATGGTACCGACCTTAGTAATTTTAAAGGCTTCAAGAATTTCAAGGGTTGCAACAATATCCTCTTTAATTTCGGGCGAAAGCATGCCTTCCATAGCCGAACGAATTTCGTTTATTGCATCGTAAATAATTGAATATAGCCTAACATCTATTTCCTCTTTCTCGGCCAAACGGCGGGCACTTAATGACGGCCTAACCTGGAAGCCTATAATGATAGCATTCGAAGCGGCAGCCAGCAAAATATCGCCTTCGGAAATCTGCCCGACTGCTTTATGGATAATATTAACCTGTATTTCGTCGGTTGAAAGTTTAATAAGCGAATCGGAAAGGGCTTCTACAGATCCGTCAACATCGCCTTTTACAATAACGTTAAGTTCCTGGAAATTGCCAATTGCAATACGTCTGCCAATTTCGTCGAGGGTTATGTGCTTTTGGGTGCGCAAGCCCTGTTCGCGCTGCAATTGTTCGCGCTTATTGGCTATTTCGCGTGCTTCGCGCTCGCTGTCCATTACATTAAATTTATCGCCAGCCTGCGGGGCGCCGTCGAGCCCCAAAATAAGAACCGGAGTTGATGGCCCGGCCTCTTTAGCGGTTTTGCCACGCTCGTTATACATAGCTTTAACCTTGCCAAAATGGGTGCCAGCAAGCACAATATCGCCAATTTTCAGGGTACCGGCCTGAACCAGTACTGTGGCAACATAGCCCCGGCCTTTGTCGAGCGACGATTCTACAATGGTGCCAACAGCATTCTTATCGGGGTTTGCTTTTAAATCGAGCATTTCTGCTTCGAGAAGTACCTTATCGAGCAAATCGGTAATATTTGTGCCATCTTTGGCCGATACACCCTGAGATTGAAATTTTCCGCCCCAGTCTTCTACCAGTATGTTCATATTGGCCAAGGCTTCTTTAATTTTATCGGGGTTTGCAGTAGGCTTATCAATTTTGTTTATTGCAAACACCATTGGCACACCGGCAGCCTGTGCGTGGTTAATAGCTTCGACGGTTTGGGGCATAACCCCGTCGTCGGCGGCAACAACTATAATTGCCACATCGGTAACCTGGGCGCCACGTGCACGCATAGCGGTAAATGCCTCGTGCCCGGGGGTATCGAGAAAAGTAATTTTTCGCCCATCGTCGAGTTCAACACCGTATGCCCCAATGTGCTGGGTAATGCCTCCGGCTTCACCGGCAATTACATTTGCATGGCGTATATAATCGAGTAGTTTGGTTTTACCATGATCAACGTGCCCCATTACCGTTACTATTGGCGGGCGGGGCTTAAGCATTTCGGGGGTATCTTCCTGTTCCTGTATCGATTCCTGAACTTCGGCACTGATAAATTCCACGCTATAGCCAAATTCTTCGGCCAATAATGCCATCGTTTCGGCATCGAGCCTTTGGTTAATAGAAACAAACAGGCCAAGGCTCATACAGGTCGATATAATTTCGTTAACCGGTATGCTCATCATGGAGGCCAGTTCGTTCACCGAAACGAATTCAGTAACTTTCAGTATATGCTTTTGTTCTTCCTGCCGCTGAGCTTCCTCCTGGTTACGAAGGCTGGCTATATCACGTTTTTCGCGGCGGTATTTGGATCCTTTAGATTTTCCCTTGCTGGTAAGTCGGGCCAGTGTGTCTTTTATTTGTTTTTGAATGTCGTCTTCAGAAATTTCGGGCTTTTTGCCTTTTTTCTTATACACAAATTTACCTTTACCAGACCTGTCGCCCTTATCCGATGGTTCTTCTTTTCCGCGTTTCGACTCGTCGATTTTGACTTTTTCCTTGTCTTTTTTAATGCGTTTACGCTTCTTTTTATGATCGTCGCCGCCCCTATCGGAATCGAAAGGCTTTTTCTGCTCTGTCGGGAGCTCAATTTTTCCGACTACTGTAGGGCCACTTAACCTGGCAGCTTTGGCTCGTATTACCTCAAGCTCTTCAGGTTCAGCAATTGTACCATCGGCTGAAACAGGCATTGGGGGCTTATCAGCATTTCCTTCACTGGTGTGTTTAACAGGTTTTGGTGCCAGGCGCTCTCGATCCCTTGAACGCGATTCTTCATCGCGTGCTTTACGTTCTTTTTCTTTTTCTTCTTTTGATTTTTTTGCAGGCCGTGTACGCTGGTTCATCGAATCAAGATCAATTCGCCCAACAACCTTTACGCTTGGTTCTTCTTCAGGTTTTTTTACAATGGGTTTGGCAGGTGTTTCAGCATCGGCAGAGGTTGTCTCTTCCATTACTGCCGGTTCCTGTTCAACAGAAATTGAGGGGGCTTCTTCGGGCTCAGGTTGTTTTTCCTCAATGGGTTGTTTAGGTTCTTCTTTCTTTTCTTTTTTCTTTTCCAGATCGATTTTGCCTACAACATTAAGTTTTATAGTTTTCTCAAGGTTTTTTTCGGTTTCGGTCTCGAAAATATTTGTTGTAACACTGTGCCCCTTCACCAAAACTTCATCGGAATCGGAGTCGCCACTTTCGTCTTCCTCTTCAAAGTCGTTTATCGAGATAGTTTCGCGTTTTTCACGTAAATGGCGAAGGTTAACTTTTTCCGATTCTTTTTTAATTGTAAGATCGGAACTGAACTCCTTCAGCAGCATGTTGTATTGCTCAGGTGTTACTTTTGTGTTCGGGTTAGAATCAATAGGTTCGCCCTTGCTCTGAAGAAAATCTACAATGGTTGAAATACCCACATTAAATTCCCTCGCAATTTTACTCAACCGTGTTGCTTTTGTACTATCCATATAAAACTAAAATTTCTATCAAAAAAGCGATTAATCGCGGAATTTGCGCTAAATAAAGCTATTCCTTTGAATTATTCAAATTCTGCCTTTAAAATTTTAAGAACTTCCTGAATGGTTTCTTCTTCAAGGTCAGTACGTTTAACCAAATCGGTTATTGACAATTCCAGAACGCTTTTTGCCGTGTCGCAGCCTATGGCCTTAAGTTCATCAATTATCCAACCTTCAATTTCATCAGAGAATTCATCAAGGGTAACATCTTCCTCGTCTTCGTCTGATTCGCGGAAAACATCAATTTCGTAGCCTGTTAATTGGCCTGCAAGCCTAATGTTGAGGCCACCTTTGCCAATTGCCAGCGATACTTCGTTTGGTTTCAGGTAAACTTCGGCAGTTTTCTTTTCCTCGTTAATTTTTATCGAGGTTATTTTTGCCGGGCTCAGTGCCCTGGATATGTAGAGCTGTAAATTATTGGTAAAGTTTATTACATCGATATTTTCGTTTTTCAGCTCACGAACAATTCCATGTATGCGCGAACCTTTCATACCCACGCAAGCTCCTACCGGATCGATGCGTTCGTCGTACGATTCAACAGCAACTTTTGCCCTTTCACCAGGAACGCGCACAATTTTCTTAATGGTAATGAGCCCATCGAAAATTTCAGGCACTTCGAGCTCGAACAATCTTTCGAGGAATACCGGCGATGTGCGCGAGAGTATTATTAAAGGCGTATTGTTGCGCATTTCAACTTTTACAACCACTGCGCGGATGGAATCGCCTTTACGGAAATAATCAGAAGGTATTTGTTCCGATTTTGGCAAAATAAGTTCATTGCCCTCTTCGTCGAGAATTAATATTTCGCGTTTCCATACCTGGTAAACTTCGCCGGTAACAATTTCGCCAATGCGGTCGCGGTATTTCTGGTAAATATTGCTTTTTTCCAAATCGAGTATGCGCGCAGTAAGGTTTTGGCGCAAAGCAAGAATTGCCCTTCTGCCGAAATCGATAAATTTAACTTCGTCGGTTACTTCTTCGCCTACCTCGTAGTCCTCATCGATTTTTTTTGCTTCCGACAGGGCAATTTGCAGGTTAGAATCTTCAACTTCGCCATCTTCAACAACTTCGCGGTTTCTCCAAATTTCAAAGTCGCCCTTATCAATATTTATAATTACGTCGAAATTTTCATCGGTGCCGTACATTTTTTGAAGCATATTGCGGAAAACATCTTCCAGCACGCTAATCATGGTTGCACGGTCAATACTCTTCAGTTCTTTAAACTCCGAAAATGTTTCTATTAAGTTCAGGTTTTCCATTATCCTTAATTTTACCTGTTAAAACTTTATTACTACTAATGCTTTTTTAATATTATCGAATGCAATATTCTGCCTTGTTTTTACAATTGCCTTTTTCTTTTGGCCTTCAATTTTGGTTTTCTGCTCTTCTTCAAGAACTATTCCCTGCTCGTTGGAACTAATAAGCAGGCCTTTTATTTTTTTATTGTCGGTTGTAAGAACATTAAGCTCACGGCCAATGTTTTTAACATACTGCTGATAAACCTTTAATGAGGTACTAAGCCCCGGCGACGACACTTCAAGTTCGAAATCTTCGCTTTCGCGGTCGAGGTTATGTTCAATAGCCCTGCTAAACTCAACACATTCGTCAATGGAAATTCCCTGCATGCTGTCTATAATAAGCTTTATGCTGTTTGAAGCAGAAACATCGAGCGATACAATAAAATAATCGCCCGAGGCAAGTTTATCGGCTATTAACGATTCTACTTTTTCTTTGCTTATCATACTTAATAAGAATAAAACAGGGGACTTATTGTCCCCTGGCTCAACATTCATCCGTTTGCGCCGCAAATGTATAAAATATTTATGTTAACTGCAATATATATGCAACATTTAATTCGGGTTTTAAAGGTTTCGCGGCTTAATTTAAGCAATACATTCAACTATACTAAAAGAAAATCTGCCTAGTTTTGCACTAATTATTGTAATGAAAAATGAGAACTGCCATAAATAAGAAAAAAATTATTAACGATCCGGTACATGGTTTTATTAATATACCTTCCGATTTAATTTACGATTTGCTTGAACATCCGATATTTCAGAGGTTGCGCCGCATAAAACAGCTCGGGCTAACGCATTATGTTTACCCGGGGGCCACACATACCAGGTTTCAGCATACCATTGGGGCAGTGCACTTAATGAACCAGGCTATAAAACATTTGCAAAATAAAGGTATTGATATATCACCAGAAGAAGAAGAAGCTGCATTGACAGCTATTTTGTTGCACGACATTGGCCACGGGCCATTTTCACATGCCCTTGAAAATAGTTTAATTGAAGGAATTTCGCACGAAGATTTATCGGAATTACTTATGGCAAGGTTAAATGGCGAATATGGCGGACGCTTGGGGCTGGCACTGAAAGTGTTTAAAAACCAATACGAAAAGAAATTCCTTCACCAGCTGGTATCAAGCCAGCTCGACATGGACCGAATGGACTATTTAAAACGCGACAGTTTTTTTACCGGGGTTGTAGAAGGCAATATTGGTACCGACCGCCTAATAAAAATGCTTGATGTGCACAACGATGAGCTGGCAATAGAGGCAAAAGGCATTTATTCGGTTGAAAAGTTCCTGCTTGCCCGCCGTTTAATGTACTGGCAGGTATATTACCATAAAACGGTAATTGCCTCCGAAACCTGCCTGGTAAATATTATGCAAAGGGCAAAACAACTTGTAAAACAGGGTTATGGCTTATATGCAACCCCTGCCCTGGCCTATTTCCTGCAAACAACCGATATTAAAAATTCTCTTGCACAAAGCCCAAACGAAATAATTGACAAATTTCTTGAACTTGACGATTCCGACATTATGGTATCGGCCAAGCAATGGCTGTCGCAACCCGATGTGATATTAAAAACCCTTGCCGAAGGGGTTATAAACCGAAATTTGCCAAAAGTTGAAATATTCAGGGACAAAATTGACGGTTCGAAGTTAGGTTTGATTCGTGAAAAAGCATGCAAATTGTTTAAAACCGATCAAAAAAATGTTGGTTATCTGGTATCGACCAACACTATTACCAATAGTGCTTACAGCCTGTGCGATGAAAAAATAAATATTGTTTTTAACAACAAAACCATAAAAGATATCTCTGAAGTGTCAGACATTCTGAATTTTGCCTATATTAACCAACCCATACAAAAGCACTATTTCTGTTTTCCAAAAGATTGTGGAGAATAGAAGAAAATACCTACTTTTGTCCACAAATTTTAATAAATGGAATTTTCCGCAAAAAATGTTGCCGATTTCCTTAAAGGACAAATCGAAGGCGACCCCAATGTTAAAGTGTCGAATGTGTCGCCCATAGAAAGTGGTAAACAGGGTACACTATCGTTTCTTGCAAACCCAAAATATGCGCAACACATATATTCTACTGGTTCTTCAATAGTGCTGGTGAATAAAGATTTTGTTGCTGAAGGCGAAATAAAGGCCACACTTATTCGGGTTGACGATGCGTACAAAGCCTTTGCCATGCTGCTCGACCTCTACCAGTCGGCTATACAGCAAAAGTCGGGCATTTCAGAAAAAGCATCGATAAGCAAAACTGCAAAAATAGGCGACAACTGCTATATTGGCGAATTTGCCGTAATTGGCGATAATGCCATAATTGGCAATAATGTAAAAATTTACCCGCAGGTTTATATAGGCGATAATGTTTCTGTTGCCGAAAATACAATACTTTACCCGGGAGTTAAAGTTTACATGGGCTGCAATATTGGAAAAAATTGTATAATACATGCAAGCACGGTTATTGGTTCCGATGGGTTTGGTTTTGCGCCAACAGGCGAATCGTATAAAAAAATTCCGCAAATCGGCAATGTTATAATTGAAGATGATGTGGAAATAGGTTCGAACTGTTCTGTCGATCGCGCCACTATGGGCTCAACCATTATCCGCAAGGGGGCAAAACTCGATAACCTTATTCAGGTGGCACATAATGTAGAAATTGGCGAAAATACTGTTATGGCCGCCCAATGTGGCATAGCAGGATCAACAAAACTCGGCGGCAACTGCATCGTTGGCGGACAAGTAGGTTTTGCCGGGCACCTGGTAATTGCCGACAATGTAAAAATTGGAGCCCAGTCGGGCTTGGGCAACAATGTTAAAGAAATTGGAACCACACTTTTAGGATCGCCAGCCATAGAGTATAAAAAAGCTGCCCGATCAATTGCTGTATTTAAAAACCTGCCCGAACTGGCAGCACGCATAAACCAGCTTGAACGAGAACTAACCGAACTGAAAAAAAAGGTTTAGCCCATTTATATATCAGGTATTCAATAATTTAACAATCGTTTTATATTTTAACAGGCAGGCGTTTTAATATCAAAGGAAATTTATAACTTGCGCCACTATTTTTTATGATATCAATTCACCATCAACAAATGACCGAAAAACAGAAAACACTTGCCCGGGAAATATTTTTAAGCGGCAAGGGATTACATAGCGGATCCAATGTTGAACTAAAAATATTGCCAGCCGAACCAAATTCAGGATATAAATTTAAACGTACCGATTTGCCGGGCCAACCTGTAATAAATGCCCTGGCAAGCAATGTTGTAAGCACAGCCAGGGGCACAACCCTGAAAGAAAACGATGCCACTGTAATGACCATTGAGCATTTATGTGCTGCACTTTTTGGTATGGATATCGACAATGCACTTATTGAAGTTTCGGGGCCCGAAATACCAATATTAAACGGCAGCTCTGCACCATTTGTTGAAGCCATTGAAAAGGCAGGCATAGCAGAACAGGAAGCCGAACGGGTTTATTACCAGGTAAAAGAAAAAATACATTATACCGACGAAAAAGGAGTTGATATTGCCATATACCCCGACGATACTTTCAGCGTTGACGTACATATCGACTTCAACTCAAAAGTTATTGGGAACCAGTTCGCTTCATTGGCCGACATTGCCCATTTTAAAGACGAAATATCGTCGTGCAAGACATTTGTTTTTCTCCACGAACTGGAAATATTGGCTAAAAACAACCTCATAAAAGGTGGCGATCTCGATAATGCGCTAATTATTATTGACCGCGCAGTAAGCCAGGAAGAACTCGACAGGCTTACACAATTGTTCCACAAGCCAAAAATAGAAGTTATGCCCGAAGGCATACTGAGCAATACTTCTTTGCACTTTCAGAACGAACCGGCAAGGCATAAACTGCTCGATGTTATTGGCGATTTATCGCTGATAGGCTGCAGGATAAAAGGCAAGGTAATAGCCCGAAAACCAGGCCATCATGGGAACACAGAGGTTGCCAAAATTGTGCAAAAGTTAATTAAGAAAGACCTGTCGAAACCTGCCCCTCCCGAATATGACCCCAATGCCGAACCCGTTTTAGATATAAACGAAATAAAAAAAAGGCTGCCCCACAGGCCTCCATTTTTATTAATCGATAAAATAACCTACCTCGACGATACCATTGTTTGTGGCATAAAAAATGTGACCATGAACGAAACTTTTTTTGTTGGCCATTACCCCGATGAACCTATTATGCCAGGAGTTTTGCAAATAGAGGCTATGGCACAGTGTGGGGGAATATTGTTGCTAAGCTTTGTTCCCGATCCGGAAAATTATTTGTTATATTTTTTAAAAATTGAAAATGTAAAATTTAAACATAAAGTGGTTCCGGGCGATACCCTGAATATCAGAATGAAACTTGCAGGGCCGGTGAAGCGCGGCATAGCCTATACCCACGGGCAGGTTTTTGTTGGCGATAACCTTGTAGTCGAAGGCGATTTTATGGCGCAACTTGCAAAACGACAGGAAATAACAGAACAATAATTATATTTGTCGAAGCTTTACAGCATTTTTATATGAATAAACTTACTAATGTTCATCCACAAGCCAAAATAGGGCAAAATGTTATTATAGATGCATTCGTTACAATAACCCAGGATGTTGTGATAGGCGACGGTACATGGATTGGGCCGAATGCTGTTATAATGGATGGCGCACGTATAGGCAAAAACTGTAAAATATTCCCGGGGGCGGTAATTTCTGGCATCCCACAAGACCTAAAGTTTACCGGCGAAGAAACTACCGTTGACATAGGCGACAATACAACTATTCGCGAATTTGTAACCATTAACCGCGGCACAAAAGCCAAAGGAAGGACTGTTGTCGGAAATAACTGCCTGATTCAATCTTACGCGCATATTGCCCACGACTGTATTCTTAAAAACAATGTTATTATGGGCAGTTATTCGGGCCTGGCCGGCGAAGTTGAGGTTGACGATCACGCTATTGTAAGCCCGGGCACACTTGTGCACCAATTTGTAAAAATTGGCAAGCATGTAATTATTCAGGGCGGCAGCAAGGTTATTAAAGACGTGCCCCCTTTTATTACTGCAGGTAGGGAACCTTTATGCTTTGCAGGCCTTAATTCAGTTGGCCTGCGCCGAAGGGGTTTCTCCAACGAAAAAATAAATGAAATACAGGAAATATACCGTATTATTTATCAAAAAGGGCTGAACAATTCCGATGCCCTGAAAAATATCGAACAAAATATTCTAGAATCGGCCGAGCGCAATG
>JAFGQZ010000095.1 GCA_016935435.1 Bacteroidales bacterium | reverse complement strand
TGTGGTATGCAGCCTGTCGCCATAGGTGGCTTCGGTAATAAGAATGTCGGCCTGGGGGAAAGCCTGGGGGGCTTTAAGAATACGGTTTTCGGGCCGGCCAATGTCGCCGGTATAGGCAATGCGCAGTTTTTCGCCGTTTTTGGCTATCTCGATATTTGCCACTGCACTGCCAAGCATGTGGCCGGTATTGGTAAATTTTACCGTTGTGTTGGGGTCGATACGGAATTTCCGATCGTAAGCAACCCCTATAAAGAGCTCCATCGATGCTATTGCGTCGGCTTTTTTGTAGAGGGGCTCTACGGGGTCGAGCCCTCGACGTGCACGTTTCTTGTTAAAAGTATAAGTATCGCGTTCTTGTATATGGCCTGAATCGGCAAGCATAATGGCACAAAGGTCGCGTGTGGCATTAGTACAAACCACCGACCCCCTGAAGCCCAGCTTGTATATGTAAGGTATTAGCCCCGAATGGTCGATGTGCGCGTGTGTGAGTATAATATGGTCGATTTCCTGCGGATCGAAGCCCAGTGAGCGGTTGGCGTGGTCGGTTTCGAGGCCTTTGCCCTGGTACATCCCGCAGTCGAGTATTATTTTTTTTCCGTAATCGGTAACCAGCAGGTGTTTGCTTCCTGTTACCTCGCGGGCAGCGCCCAGAAACTTAATAGTCATTTTTATTGTTTTTGTGATAAAAAACAAATCTAATAGAAAAAAAACGATTAATGGGTTTAACTAAAATAAAAATTCCCCGGTATTTACCGGGGAAGGTCTTGTAATTAATTTTATTTGTTTACAGTGTAATAATATAATTAATACATTTTTTACAATGCAGCAATGTTAACCTCCAGGGTAAACTCATCATAAATAGTGTTATCGCCCAGGTTGTCGAAAAACTTGCCCGAACCATAGCGAACATCGTATAGGCTCCTGTCAACTGTAATTGTTGATGTGTAATTGTTGCCGTTTTTTGTAACATCGAAGCTTACAGGGTGGGTAATGCCCTTAATGGTAAGCTTTCCTTTTACTTTCGAAACATTGCTGTTAAAGGGGCTGCTTTCGGTAATAACCAGGGTTGCCACAGGGAATTTGTCAACCCCGAAAAAATCGTCCGATTTAAGGTGGCCAATAAGTTTTTCGCGCATATCGGGGTTGTCAATGTCAACATTCGACATCGAATTCATGTCGATGGTGAAAGTCCCGTTTACAATTTTATTGCTTTTTACGGTAAACGAGCCTTCTTTCAGGTTGATGTAGCCCCAATGCGAACCGGTAATTTTTTTTCCGGTCCATTTAAGCGACGATTTTGCCGTGTTTGCCTGGTATTCCTGGGCAAAGCTGAACGAAGCCACTGTAAAAAGGGCAACTGCGAATGCTAATTTTGTTGTTTTCATAATTTTAAATTTTACAGGTTATTTTGAAATATTGTTTAGTGTCTGCAATATGTGTATAAGTTTCAGTTTGGTATTTCTATGTTTAATACTTGTGCATGGCTTTCGGCCCTGATGTTGAAAGGTTTTGTTCCGGTTATGCCAGTACCATCGCGTTTTTCCAGCGTATAACCGTTAATTGAAATTTCCCCTTCTATAATGAACAAATAGGAGCCATAAGAGTTTTCACCAGGCTGGTATTCGATGTTTTTGCCCTTTTCAAGAAAAATGCGCGAAACGACGGCATTTTGATGGATATGCAGTGTGCCCGGCTCGTTGAGGGTTACAAGCTTTTGCCATTGGTTTTGAGCCGGTGCTGTATCGAATGCCATTTGGTTATATACAGGCTTAATATTTTTTTCTTTTGGAAATATCCAAATTTGAAGAAGTGAGGCATTTTCGAGGTCGCTGGCATTGTATTCTTCGTGGAACACGCCTGTGCCTGCGCTCATTACCTGCACTTCGCCGGGTTTTATGATTTCCTCATGTCCCATCGAGTCGCGGTGCAGAAGGCTGCCGGTTAGCGGTATGGTTATTATTTCCATATTATCGTGCGGGTGTTTGCCAAAGCCGTGTGCGGGTTTTATTATATCGTCGTTTAGTACCCGAAGGGCCCCAAAATTCACCCTTTCGGGGTCGTAATAGCGGGCAAAGCTGAAGGTGTGCCTTGTAACCAGCCACCCGTAATCGAAAAATCCACGACTGTTATTTTTATGTAGTATAAGTTCCATAATTCATTAATTTATGGTACAAAGTTACACGCAAAGCACCCCGGCATCAATGTAAAAATACCGGGAACTGATGTAAAAATCAGGGGTAACAATTGATTGTGCTGCTCAGCGCGAAAAATCTTTTTTCATATATGCCGTTTGCCTATAACCCTTAGTTTAAGTAATGTTAAACAGGTTAAAACACATTCTTGTAAAGAATATGTTAATATGGGTAAAAAATACTTTTAAAATTATTATTTTTAGCGCAAACAAATTTTGTATTTGTATGTGTACCACAATTATGGGGTATTCAAAAATTGATTATGAACACAGAACAAACTGGCCAATAATACATACTATATTATATGAAACACATTTACACTAAACTTTTTATGGCTGTTGTATTTTTTGCAGCTATACACAAACTGGGTGCCCAGTCGCTTCCCGACGGCGATGGGTTAATGGGCACGTATTTTAACCTTTCGGCAGCTACGAAAGATTTTCTGGCTATTGAAAAATCCGATAAGATTATACCGGATTATATTGATCTTTTTGACGGCGATATTGCCGGCAACCGAATTTCTCCCGAGCCAAAAGGTGCAATAGCTGTTGGTACCGATTATTTTGAAATCGACTTTAATTACCTTCCCGAAAAATTGCCGGCCGTTGGCGATTTGGATCAACATTTAAACGATCTAAAGCATTTTGCTGTTCGCTGGGAGGGCTTTATAAAAAGTCCGCTCGATGGGGCTGTAACTTTTTATGCAATAGGCGACAATGGTTTCAGGGTATGGATTGGCGACACTGAAAACCCTGTGCCATGTATTGATTTATGGAGCGATGTGTGGGATGTAGAGCTTTCCAAAACCATGATAATGTCGTCTGATTCGCTGTATAAAATTAAAATAGAATATTTTGAAAATTATGGGGGCAATTATTTTAAGTTGCGCTGGAACGCCCCTGGCTTTAAACAGTCGGTACAGCGCAAATATCTTTATTCTCAAAATTTGCTGAATACTTCAACAGGTGAAAGCCCTGCAATGAACAGGTTTTCCTGTTATTCCGAAAACGGGCTGCTTTATATTAACCACGCTGCAATTATCGAAAGTGTTGAAATATATACTGTTTCGGGACAATTAGTTTACACAAACACCAAATTGGGCGAATATAACCCGGTTATCGATATTTCCAGGCTTAATCAAGGGCTATACATGGTAAAATCCAATAGTACTTCTATCAACAAAATTATTGTTCGTTAACAGTTGTCGTAAACAGCAAAAAAATAGAAAAAATGAAACGTTTTAATATTCTGAATATACTTACTTTATTCCTGTTCACAATGACATGCGAAACCGCATTTACACAGGAATGGTCAATGAAAACTGCCCCACTGATGACCCGGTGGGCCAGCCAGGTCGATACTAACATGCCCTTGCCCGAATATCCGCGGCCGCAAATGGTAAGGGAAGAATGGAAAAATTTAAACGGGATATGGCAGTTTCAGCCCGGTGCCGAAAGCGATGCCGTTCCGTTTAACACCAACCTGTCGTCGAAGATATTGGTGCCCTTTCCGGTTGAATCGGCCATTTCGGGCGTAATGCAACATTATAGCCGTATCTGGTACCGAAAACTATTTACCGTGCCTTCGGAATGGAGCGGTAAGCGCATCCTGCTCCATTTTGGCGCCATCGACTGGGAGTCGGAAATTTATGTTAACGGAACCAGTATGGGCATACATAAAGGCGGATACAACGAAATTACCCTCGACATAACCGAGTATTTAACCGGCGATGGCGAACAGGAATTAATCGTACGTGTGTTCGACCCCACAAAAACTTATGGACAGCCACGCGGGAAACAGACAACCGAACCTGCCGGAATAATGTACACCTCAACCACAGGTATATGGCAAACCGTTTGGCTGGAGCCGGTTGACGATAATTCAATTTCTTCTTTAACACTTATTCCGGATATCGACAATAAACGTCTTAAAATAACTGTTAACACTTCAAGCGGGTTGCCGCTAACGGTGTCTGCCTCAGCCTTCGATGGCGATGTGCCTGTTGGTTCCGTTACCGGCAATGCCAATACCGGCCTTTACCTGAATATAGAAAACCCCAAATTATGGTCGCCGGAAAGTCCGTTTTTGTACAACCTTAATGTAGTTATGAAAAACGGCGATGTAGTAACCGACTCAGTTACGGGCTATTTTGGAATGCGTAAAATTGAAGTAAGAAAGGTGGGGAATTACCCGATGATTTTCCTGAACAATAAATACACATTTAACATGGGGCCACTCGACCAGGGTTTCTGGCCCGACGGAATTTATACTGCACCTACCGATGAGGCCTTACGCTACGATTTGGAAATAATTAAAGCCCTGGGCTTTAATATGGTGCGCAAGCATATTAAGGTTGAGCCCCACCGCTGGTATTACTGGGCCGATAAACTGGGAATTATGGTTTGGCAGGATATGCCATCGGCCAATTCATACGACCCGCCTAATCCTTATCCCACGGTAGATAAGCCGCAGTTCAAAACAGAGCTGACACGAATGGTGGAGAACCATATCAGCTGCCCCTCAATTATTATGTGGGTAATTTTTAATGAATACCAGGGCCAGCACGACGAAGCCCAGCTTGTTGATCATGTGCGCGATCTCGACAATTCGAGGTTAATTAGTGTGGGCAGTGGCAGCAGTGGCGATTATTTGGGCGATATTCGCGATCACCATGCATACCCTCCGCCGGTAGTGCTGCCTAGTTATACACGGGCGGCTGTTTGTGGCGAATTTGGCGGTATTAGCCTGCCAATTGAAGGTCACCTCTGGAACGGCGATCATACCTTTTACGACCGGGTGGCAAACGGCCGCGAACTTACCGAACGCTACGAGCTTTATGGCAATATGCTTATGGAGTTTAAAACTTTTGAAAAAGCCAGCGGCGGCGTTTATACCGAAATTACCGATGTGGAAATTGAAATGAACGGGTTTATGACATACGACCGGGAATTGAAAATAGATACCAGCGATATTAGAAGAATTAATGAAAATATAATTAACGAATGGGCTGTTGAGCGCTTCAACCTTATCGACCCTGCCGATAAATCGAAAACAATTTGGAAATACACTTTCAGCAAACCTTCGGCTGATTGGTTTAATATTGCTTTCGACGACTCGCAATGGAAACTGGGCAAAGGTATTTTTACCGCCGACAGGGAAAACAATAACTTCGGGACATTCTGGAGCACTAGCGAAATATGGCTTAGAAAAGAATTCTTTGTCGGCAGCCTTTCGCAAGACGACTATAACCGCCTTGTATATAAACTCAGGCACGACGACCGGGCAATAATATATATTAACGGTGCAAAAGTGGATGAGTTTGGCGGCTGGAACAATAACTATGAAATTATCCCCCTCAGCCAGGCAGCCAAAGATGCACTTATACAGAACAGCATGAATACCATTGCTGTTTATTGTAAGCAGGATGCCGGAGGCCAGTTTATCGATTTAGGTTTGCTCCGCACAACAACGTTCTCTTTCGATACAACTTGTGCCATAAACCTTTTGCCGGAAAACCTCTCCTTCGATATTCAGCCCGCCAATACAACGCTTAGCTGGAAACCCGGGCAGTTTGCCAACGAACACAAAGTTTATCTCGACACAATTCCTCAATTAACCGGTGCCAGCTTTGTTGGCAGCATTACCGACTCGATTTATATTGCTAATAATCTTTTAAAAGATAAAACCTATTATTGGCGCGTCGATGCTGTTAGCGATAAAGGCACGCTCACCGGTGCAACCTGGCAGTTTACTACCGGGCCGCAACCTGTTTCTTCCGGTTTGCCTGTTAGTTTAGCGCCTCAAAGCCTGAGCGTTTCGCCTAACCCGGCCGGATTAAACTCGTTGCTTGCCATTGACGGAGGCAATAACCAAAATATCAGTTCGGTTGAAGTTTGGTCGGTTGACGGTAAGCTTGTTTTTTGCCGGTACGGCATTGATAAAACCAACCTGCAGCTCAGCCTTAGCAGTGATAGGTTTAAAGCAGGAATGTACTTTTTAAAAGTACAATCGGGCAATGTTTGTTTCCCGCCTTTAAAGCTTATTGTTCAGTAAAAATAATTTTGCGATATACCGGTGCGGCTTTTGAGCCGTACCGTTTTTTTTTAATTTGTTGCAGAATAAATCTTTTATTTTTTCATCAATGTAAATAATTTTATCTGGCATTTTATTGTTTATATTGTACAAAAAAAATAAGCAGGTTACCGATATGAAAAAAACTGTATTGTCGATTTTTTTATCTTGTGTTGTTTGTTTAGGAACATTTGCCCAGGCCGATACGGTTTTTAACCAAACCGACAACAAAGGGCAAAAACAGGGTTACTGGAAAAAACACTACCAAAACGGAAAACTTCAATACCAGGGGTGTTTTAAAGATAACAAGCCAGTGGGCGAAATGCGGCGATATTACGAAACTGGCGAGCTGCAGGCAATAATGAATTTTAATGCCTTTGGCACCGAGAGCTATGTGAAAATGTATTATGATACAGGGCTGATATCGGCCGAGGGCAAATATTCAGGCGGTAAGAAAGATAGTACCTGGCGGTATTACAGCTATTATACAGGAACCCTTTTAAGCGAAGAAAATTACCAGAAAGGCATAAAAAACGGCACACAGAGAAGTTTTTACCCCAATGGGAAAATATCGGAAGAAGTTGAATATGCCGATGATATAAAACATGGCGCCTGGAACCAATACTTCGACGATGGAAAACCTAAGCTGACAGCCACCTACATGAACAACAGGCTAAACGGTCGTTATACTTTTTACTACCCCAACAATGTTATAATGATGCTGGGCGCTTTTAACGATGACAAAAAACATGGAACCTGGGTTTTCTATGGCGACGACGGGAAAGAAAAATACCGCTTAAACTACACTTTAGGCAGTTTAAATTCCGAAGATGAACAAAAGCTGATAGAAATGGACAGGGAATACTTTAAAAAAATTGATGAAAATTTAGGCAAAGTTGAAGAGCCAACTATTGAAGATTTCTTTAAAGGGCCATTTTAATAATGAAATTTTACAAAATTGTAATTTTTACATGCCTGTTTCTTTTTGGTGCACAACAATTACCGGCACAGCTTGCTCCTTTTATGTATTGGGTACAGTTTACCGACAAACTTGGCACGCCATACTCTTTAGATAAGCCCACTGATTTTTTATCGGAAAGGGCAGTTTTACGCCGCGAAAAGCAAAATATTCCCATTTCTGCCGACGATCTGCCTGTAAATCCTGTATATGTCGATAGCCTTAGAAAACTGGGTTTATCTATTCATAATACTTCGAAATGGTTAAATGGCGCAGTAGTTGTTTCGGCCAATGAGGCTTTGCTCGATACACTTCATTATTTGTCGTTTGTGGCACAGCCGGTTGAAAGAGGTAGAACCGGCGAAAGTAAAACAACAACCGAAAAGTTCTGCCTGAACCCCAAGAGTGCCGGCGATTACGGGTTTTCGAAAGCACAAATAGAAATACTAAAGGGCAATTACCTGCATTCTGAGGGTTTTTACGGACAGGGAATGCTTATTGCTGTTCTCGATGCCGGCTTCGACAATGCACGGGAAATTGAGTCGCTCGCGCATATTTGGGAAGATGGCAGGGTATTGGCCACTCGCGACTTTGTTAAAGACAACCACGATATGTTCCATGAACACATTCATGGAACCCTTGTGCTCTCGATACTTGCAGGGGCTGTTCCGGGCAATATGCATGGCTCAGCCACCGGTGCTTCGTATATTCTTGTCCGTACCGAAAACGGCAGTTCAGAGCACCTTGTGGAAGAATACAATTGGGTTGCCGGCGCTGAGTTTGCCGATAGCATGGGTGCCGATATAATTAATTCATCGCTTGGTTATTACCACTTCGATTTTGCCAAAAACAACCACAGCTATGCCGATATGGACGGTAAAACCACTCCTGTTACAAGGGGGGCGGCAATGGCTGCACGAAAGGGCATTTTGGTAGTTAACAGTGCTGGTAACGAAGGCGACAATGAATGGCTTCATATTATTGCCCCTGCCGATGCCGACAGCATTCTGGCCGTTGGCGCTGTGGACACGCTGGGACTAATAACCCCTTTTAGTTCGCGCGGTTTTTCTTCCGATGGGCGTGTAAAACCCGATGTTTGTGCTGTTGGCAGGGGCACAATAGGTCAAATATCGGCGGGCAATTTGTATAGTTGCAGCGGTACTTCATGCTCGGCACCTATAATAGCCGGGTTGGCTGCCTGCTTATGGCAGTCGGTTCCAGGGGCTTCAACCTATCAGCTGCGAAATGCCATTGTGCAAAGCAGCAACCGTTACACATTTCCCGACAATGCATACGGCTATGGCTTGCCCGACTTTGCCATGGCAAAGGCACTCCTGTCGGCAATGCCAGCTAGTGAAGGGTTAACTTCAGTTGGTTTTTTTCCAAATCCGGTTACAAATGTAGCTGTACTACAAATTAATATGCCATGGATCGACTCTGATAAAATGGCTGTTTTAGAAATTTTCGACCTGTATGGCAGGGAAATTCTAATACGCAAAAAGTTAATATCACCAAGCGGCACCATTTTTCCTGTACATGAAACCCAATTTCTAGCGAAGGGTTTTTATTTTCTAAGGGTATCTTTAGAGGGACGAAATTACTGCCTTTCGTTCGTAAAAATCTAATATTGGTTATGGAACACGCCCCAGTAAGCTTATTCGAACTTAACGGCCTTGTAAAAACCTTAATTAAAAATAACCTTCATTCGTATTGGCTTACAGCCGAAATAAGCGAGCTTACCGTAAACTATTCGGGGCATTGTTACCTTGAGTTTGTTCAGAAAGATGAAAAAAACGACCGTATTATAGCACGTGCAAGGGCAACAATTTGGGCCAACACTTTCCGGATGATAAAACCCTATTTCGAAACTACTACGGCGAGGCAATTTTCCAGCGGCATTAAAGTTATGGTAAGGGTAACGGTAGAATTTCACGAAGTATATGGCTTAAGCCTTAATGTACTCGATATTGAGCCTACTTATACCGTGGGGGAAATTGCCATACGCCGGCAAAAAATTATTGAAAAACTAAGGTCGGAAGGGGTGTTGGAAATGAACCAGGGGCTTGATATAGCCTATATACCAAACCGTATTGCCGTAATATCGTCGAAAACAGCTGCCGGGTACGAAGATTTTTTTGATCAGCTTACAAACAACCCAAACAAATTTAAGTTTTATTTAAAACTGTTCCCGGCCATAATGCAGGGCAACGAGGCCGAAAACTCAATTATCCGCCAGCTCGATATAATTTTCGGAAATGTCGAAAAATTCGACGCAGTGGTTATTATACGAGGGGGTGGGGCACAGGCCGACCTTGAATGTTTTAACAGCTATTGGCTGGCTTATAATATTGCACAGTTTCCGTTGCCAGTTTTAACCGGTATTGGACACGAACAAGACGATTCGGTAGTTGATATGGTTGCGCATACAAGATTAAAGACCCCCACGGCCGTGGCTGAATACCTAATCGATTGTATGTCGGTTGCAGAATCGGATTTGTTTATGGTTGAAGAACAAATAGCCGATATTGCCCGTGAGTTGGTATTGTCGGAAAAATCTTCCCTTAAAGAACATGCCTATTTGCTCAACAAAGCTGTAAACGTGGTTATTGCCCGCGAAAACCGGCGCCTGTCGGGTGTACATTCAAATTGTATTGCGGTTGCGAAAAGCAAAATATCGGCACTTAAAATAAAGTTATCGCGCTCACAGGTGTACCTTGGCGAAAAATCGAAAATTTTTATTTTGGCCATGAACGGAAAAATTCTTTTAGAGAAAAACATGCTGAGAAGCAGTGTAAAAGCATTGTTTGCAGGTTTAAAGTATGAGCTTGGCGCACTGGCACGCGAGTCTGATTTAAATAACCCTATGCATATTTTAAAAAAAGGGTATTCGGTTACCACCCTAAATGGCAAGGCAATTAGCGATTCTTCGGTACTTTCTGCGGGCGACAAAATTGAAACCCTCTTTTATAAAGGAAAAACAATAAGTAAAATAGAATAAAAATGGCAGTAAAAAAAATGTCGTATGCCGATGCTTTTGGCGAATTACAGGAAATATTAAAGCAAATAGAAGACGGAGGCGCCGATGTCGATAAGCTTACCGAAAGGGTAAAACGGGCATCGGAACTAATAAAAATATGTAAAACAAAGCTTTACGAAACTGAATCGGAAGTTGGGAAAATTCTCGACGATTTAGACAATGAATAGCATACACAAGCTTTTCAGCAGGGAGTTTATAATAGTTCCAGCCGTTTTTTTATTCGCGGATCAAGCAATTCCGCTTCGCTTATTATTTGCTTGAGCTGTTCTTCTTTTCTTAACATTTCTTCCTGTGTGGCCATCATTTCTTCCATGTTTTGCCGTAATTCTTCTTCTTTGGCCATCATTTCTTCGGTTTGAAGCTGAGTTTTTTCGAGCAGCATATTGGTTTTTTTATGCATTTCTATTGAAATAAATGCACCAGCAAAACTTTCGGCAATTCCTTTTATAAACTGAATGTGGTGGCCATCGAATTTTTTTATCGATGCCAGCTCTATGCAACCAACAACAGCTTCATCGTCAATCAAAAGGGCAATTACTATTTCAAGCTGCGATGTTTCGCCAAAGCCTGATGAAAGTTTCAGATAGCCCGGGCCTGCGTCTTTCATGTGTTTAAACGACTTTTCTGCTATTGATGCACCTATGAGCCCTTCTCCTTGTTCTATACGGGTTTTTATTTTCATCTCGTGGTTATAGGCATAACTTGCAGCCAGGTAAATATGCTTGTCGTTACTGTTTTCGGAATTTACCAGGTACAAACCTCCAAGGTTTGCATTGGTGTAATGTACCAATTTGCTAATGAGGTTGCGGCAGTATTCTTTGAAATCGGAAGAGTCGGATCTAAGGTAACCGGCAAACTGGGCAAGCCCTGTGCTTACCCACGATTCTTTTTCGCTCATTTCCCTGCCCGTTTCTATTATCTGCTTCGACATAAGCAACCCCTGCCTCATATTGAGCAATGCTTTTCCGAGCACATCTTTTTCGCTGAGCATTTCATAATCGGCATTAAGGTTGCCGGTTTCAATTTCCTGTGCAAAAACCACAGTTCGGTGAAGGTTGTCGATAACTTTGTTCACCGAATCTGAAAGGAGTTCAAGGCTGTCGCCTGTGGCCGTTTTGTTTAGCTTTAGTCCTTCGTTGAGGTTGCCATCTGCCAGTTCCGAAAAAACCCGGCTTGCTTTTTTGAGGGGTTTTGCTATTGAGCGGGCATAAACTATTATAACAGAAAAAAGCAGCGACAAGCCTAAGCCCCCGAGCAGAATTAGGTTGGCCATTTGCTTTCGCCCTTCTTTTAGAATGGCATCGAGGGGCCTGCTTATGCTAATTGCCCAGGGCGTTGATGTGCCTTCTACAGTAAACGGCACAACAGAAGTATAAAAGGTTTTGTTGCCATCAATTACCGTAAACCTGCTGGCAGTGCCCGACCTGATTTTTTCCATTAGGCCCTGCTGCTTTACAATTTCGGGATACACTCCGGCAATATTCCGGCCCAGTAGTGTTGTATCGGAATGGCCCAGAATTATTCCTGTATTGGAAATAATATAGGCAAAGGCGCCTTCTGTGAGGTTCATGTCGCCTATAAACTCTTGCAAATTGCTTAATGGGATATCGATTCCGCCTATTCCAGCAAAATTGCCGTTAATATGTATCGGATGTATAATACTGGTAATAAATTCTTCACTGATATCGCTATCGATATAAGGTTCGGCAATAACAGGTTCGTTGTTGGCCCTAATAACCGAATAGTCGCTTTTTTCATCCCGGCCATCCATATCGCGGTAAAATTCGGCTATAACCGGCAGTCCGTTTTGTTGCATGGCCACAAGCAGCTTACGTCCGTAATCGTTTTCATGCCCTTCTTTATAGTATTCTAGTTCCAGGCTGGCCCATACCGAGATAAAACCAGGGTTTTCCACCAGCATTTGAAGCATTTGCCTGCCAAAAATTGTGTCGCGCAGGTTTTGCGGAATATCTCCCCGGTATTGGAATGCATTTGAAAAGGCTTTTACGAAGCCCATGTTTTTGTCGAAATAGTTTTTAGTGTATTCGGCAAGCTGTCCAGTCTGGTGCCTGACAATTTCCATCGATTGTTGTTTCGACATATTGTCGAAAATTCTACCTGCTGCATATAAAAAAGCCCCGAAAATAATGGCAGTTGTGGTAATTACCACAATAAGCAATTTGTTTTTTATACGAAAGGAAAAGTGGATCATACCTTACTGAACGGTGTTTAAATAAATGTTAGAATAAAGATAATTTTTTTTTGCAGGTAAACAGTGCACCGACACTTAAAACCAACGCAACCAAATTGTATATAAATGTGTCATTTATAATTAAATATCATCGCTTATGAAAAGGATACACATTTTTATTTTTACAGTCATTTTTGCCGGTTGTGATGAAGAACACAATCAAAACGAAGTGAAGGAATATATGGGCAAAATTAAATCAGAAACTTACGCCGATTTGTTCCTGCCAGATTTTGAGCCTGAACATATTTCATCTCTTTTGAATTACCGCAATGATAAATCGATTATTGAAAAATACCCCACAAACCTTATTTCGTCTTTTTTGTGCGATAGTGTTACCGTGGGTATTATTGCATTGTGGACAATTGAATCAATAAGGGTGTCGGAACTTAATGGCGATACTTCTAAGTATAACAGGTTTCCATCGTTAAACCCGGCACTTGTTGATACATCAAGGATTATTCAAAATAAAATTGTTCTACAGGACAGTGCTTCCATAAGGTACTTTAATTGGTGGAACAAAAACAGCCAACCGGAAGAAAGAAAAATTAACACAAACCCTTTAGAAGGTTCAAACATAGCATGGCGTTAACCATTTTGGATGAAAAAACAGGAACCAACGTGCGCCCTGAAGTGCTTTGGTAATTTTTTTTATTTTGGCCTGCCCAACCACTCAAAATTCCGGCCTGTAGAGTTGTATTGTTGAAAAAACCCTGGCAAATCGATAAAAAAAAGGTTTTTTAACAATTAGTTTTGACAAAAAAAATATGCGGTTCATTTTCACAGTTCTATTAACGGGGTTCTGTTTTCTGGTGCAGGGCCAGAATGGGGGAAAAAAAATAACCCGTGCCGAGTATATCGAAACTTATAAAGGCCTTGCTATGGAAGAGATGAAACGCACCGGCATACCTGCAAGCATTAAACTTGCCCAGGGTTTGCTTGAGTCGGGCAATGGAAACAGCAGCCTGGCAACAAAAGCCAATAACCATTTTGGCATAAAGTGCCACAACTGGAACGGCCCAAGTGTTAACCACGACGATGACAGGAAAAATGAATGTTTCAGGAAATATAAGTCGGCAGCTGAATCGTACCGCGATCATTCCGATTTCCTGACAACCCGCAGCAGGTACGCATCATTGTTCGAACTCCGCCCCGACGATTATAAGGCCTGGGCCAAAGGGCTTAAGGAAGCCGGCTATGCCACCAGTCCGACCTATTCCAAAGCTTTGGTTGCCATTATTGAAGATAACGAGCTGTATGTTTACGACAGGCAGGTAATGGCATCGGCAAAAGATATTGGCCGTACCAGGCAAAAACAAAGGGCCAGGCTCGAATCGGACGTTAGCCTGCTTACAGGCAACCGCGAAGTGTTGTTTAATAACCGTGTAAAATATATTGTTGCCGATAGCAACGATACTTTTAGCAAACTTACAGAACAATTGCATTTTATGAGTTGGCAATTGACCCGCTATAACGAACTGCCGGAAAATGCACCTTTAAAAAAGGGCGATTTTGTTTATCTGCAGCCTAAGCGTAACCGAGCAGCGGCAGGCCATAAAACACACATTATAAAGGAAGGCGAAACCCTGCACTCGGTTTCGCAGTTGTATGGGGTAAAAGAGCAAAAACTGAGGGTGCGGAACAATATTCCGGAAAACGCTGAGCCTAAACCAGGTGCGACAATATTGCTCAGGGGCAAAACCAATGTGGGGGCGCCTTGGGTACAGGTAAAGCAAAAGCCTGACGAAAAACTAAAAGAAATTGAAAAGGCCGAAGGTGCCGAATTTATTATTGAGTTTGATTTAGGAAACTAAAGTGTAAAGGTGATGGTTTTTAAACCCGCGCAGGAACGAGCCTGTATCCATGCGTGCCTTGCCTGCCTGCTGGAGCGATAATACGTTTATGTAGCCTTCTTTACAGGCTATAGTAAGCGTTGCCGGCGGCTCAATAATTACAGTGCCAGGCTTATGCGGGCATGAAGATAGAGGTATGGGCTCCGATTCAAATATCTTTAGTTGAACAGCCGGCACACTTGTGCCCGATAATTCTGTAATTGCGGCAGGGTAGGGGCTTAAGCCCCTTATAAAGTTGTGCACTTCTATAGGAGGTTTGTTCCAGTTAACCCGGCAGTTTTCTTTATAAATTTTTGGTGCCGGTTTAAGTTCGGTTTCACATGCCAGTGTTTTTTGGCGTGTTACCTCAAAAAATCCCCCGCTAATTGCGCTTACAGTTTCAACAATCAGCCGGGAGCCAGCCAGCATAAGCTTGTCGTGCAGCGAGCCGGCATTGTCGTCAGGCTCGACAGTAACTTCATCTTGCATAATAATATGCCCTGTATCGATTTCTTTTTCGATAAAAAAGCTTGTAACACCGGTTTTTGTTTCGCCGTTAATAATTGCCCAGTTTATGGGCGCGGCGCCCCTGTATTGCGGCAAAAGCGATGCATGCAGGTTAATGGTGCCCAGTGGGGGCATGGTAAATACAGCTTCGGGCAGCATCCGAAAAGCAACTACAACAAACAAATCGGCATTCAGTGCTGCAAGTTCTTTTTGAAATTCCTTGTCTTTTAAATTTGCAGGTTGCAGTATGGGCGAAATGTTATTTTCCAGCGAATATTCCTTAACAGCCGAAAATTGCAGTTTTTTGCCACGCCCTGCAGGCTTGTCTGGGGCAGTTACTACGCCTGCAATAGTATTGCTGCTTTCGTTCAGGGCTTTTAATGAGCCGACAGCAAATTCGGGCGTGCCCATAAAAACTATGCGTATGCTTTTGCCCATTCTTGCTGTTTTATAGTTTAGTTTTGTTGGGCAGCTTTATGGTGTGCCCCATTTTTACCTGTTTGGTTTCGAGGTAATGTATGTTGTATTTGTTTGGTTGTATAACAAGAGGGATATTTTCTGTAATTTCAAGCCCATAACCTTCGAGGCCTGCCCTTTTTATAGGGTTGTTTGTAATAAGTTTTATTTTACCAAGCCCCAGGTCGTGCAAAATGCTGGCGCCTACGCCATAATCGCGTTCGTCTTCGAGAAAACCTAAATCGAGGTTTGCCTCAACAGTGTCGCGTCCTTCTTCCTGAAGTTTATAGGCATGTATTTTATGGAACAGGCCAATGCCACGGCCCTCCTGCATCAGGTAAACAATAGCGCCCTTACCTTCTTTGTTTATCTGGCGCATGGCTTCGTGTAGTTGGGGGCCGCAGTCGCAACGGAACGAACCGAAAATATCGCCGGTCATGCACGATGAGTGTACCCTTACCAGCACAGGCTCGTCTTTCGACCATGTGCCCTTAACAAGGGCAACATGCTCCATGTTGTTCGATTTTTGTATGTAGGGTATAATGTCGAATTCGCCAAATTCGGTAGGGAGCTTGGCCTTTACACCTCTTATTATCAGACTTTCCCGCTTAAGCTGATGGGCAATCAGGTCTTTAATGGTAATAATCTTAAGGTTGAACTTATCGGCTATTTTAATTAAATCGGGCATACGTGCCATCGATCCGTCTTCGTTCATGATTTCAATAAGCACAGCACCGGGCTTTAGCCCTGCCAGTTTTGTAAGGTCAACTGCTGCCTCGGTGTGCCCTGCCCTTCGCAGTACGCCCCTTGAGCGTGCCCTGAGTGGAAAAATATGGCCTGGTCGCCCTAAATCTTCGGGTTTTGTTTTTTGATCGACAAGTGCATTAATTGTTTTGGCCCTGTCTGCTGCCGATATACCTGTGCCACAGCCTGGCCCAATTAAATCGACCGATACAGTGAAAGGGGTGGCATGCATCGAAGTGTTTACCTTAACCATCATGTCGAGTTCGAGTTCAGCACAACGTTCTTCCGAAAGTGGGCAACACATAAGGCCGCGCCCGTATATAGTCATAAAATTAACCATTTCGGGGGTAACAAATTCGGCAGCAGCAATAAAGTCGCCTTCGTTTTCCCTGTCTTCGTCATCGACCACTATTACCAGTTTCCCGGCACGTATATCATCTACAGCTTCATCAATAGTGTTTAGCCGGTTTCTAATATCTGAATTGTCTGGCATTTTTTTTATTTTCTCTAATAGGACTGCAAAAGTAAGATTTGTAGTTCAAATAACATAGAAATTCTGTCATGTTTATCGTTTTACCTCCTTTTGGCTTTTTCCCAGGCGGCATTCTGGTTTTTGCGCAAATACCTTATTAAGCCCAGAACAATGCAATAGTTCATCATAAGCAGGTAAAACGGATAGAACAATATTTTTATTCGTATTGATTTTTCTTTTAAAAATGAGCCTAATAGTGCAAAAAAATAAAATATAAGCTGGAAGACTAGCAGAATAATATAAATCCGTGGCGACTGATGTTTGAAAACTAAGGCAAGGTTGAGAAAAAATGCCAGCGGAAAAGAAAAAGGCACAATAAGCCAGCGTAAAACTTTATGCGACAGGTACTGGTAGCTCAGCGAAAAATGTTTTTTAAAATTCAGCAGCGATGGCATTCCAAATAGTACCTGGAAACTTCCGGCAGCAATACGAATTTTGCGTTTCATTTCTTCGGCAATGTTAAACGACGATTCCTCAACGGCGTATGCCCCGGGCTGGTAATTAATTTTAAAGCCCCTGTCGGCAATCGATAGCGAAACTACAAAATCGTCGAGTATGGTGTTGTCGGGCGGAGGGCTGTATAAGTTAGTGCGTATGGCATAGAGTTCGCCGGCTGCCCCCAGGGTTGAGCCAAAACTTGCTTCGAGCTTTTTTATCAGAGATTCGTAGTTCCAGTAGAAGCCTTCGCCGGCAGCGGTTGCTTTGTCTTTTAGCCTCGAAACAATACGTTTTTCGCCGGCAACACACCCTACCTCCGGGCTGTTAAAAGCGCTAATTAACTTATATACCGACTGTGGCGCCAGTATGGTGTTTGCATCGCATAGCACCGTAAATGGCGTTTTTATGGTTTCCATTGCCCTGTTAACAGCAGATGTTTTTCCGTTTCGTTCCGGCACATGCAGCACTGTAATATCTTTGGTTTGTTGCAGTAATTCATTGCTGCCGTCGGTAGAGCCATCGGTTACCCATACCTGCCGGAGTTTTTCTTTAGGGTAATAAAGTTCGCCGGAGTTTTTAATTTTCCTGTCAATAATATCTTTCTCGTTATAGGCAGCTATCAGCAGGGTAACTTCGGGCAATTGTACAGTTGTAAGTTCAAGGTTATGCGGTTTCTTTTTAAACAGTACAAAAAAGCGTAACAGTAATGTGTAGCCGATATAGGCATAGAAAATAATAAGTACTGTTATCCAGAAAAACAAAATAAGCATTACATGTTTGCTTGATAGAAATTGGCCAGTTCACCGGCCAATACCCTGTTAGTATAATTGTTTCTTATAAAACGTATGGCATTTTCGCCCAGTTTTATAAAAAAATCGGTGTTTTCCATAAGTACCTGTACACCGGTGGCAAAATCTGCAGGGCTGTCGGTAATTATGGCATGGTAATTTGGTATGAGGTCGAGCCCTTCGGCCCCGATGGTAGTTGTAACAATAACCTTGCCCAGCGACATGGCTTCTACAATTTTCACCCGCATGCCACCGCCCGACAACAAGGGCACTATCATAATGTCGAACCCGCGGGCAAAATCCCTGGCACATGCCACCTCGCCATGGAAGAATATTCCGGGCTTGCCCAGTGCTTTTTCAAACCATTCGGGGGCATTTCGGCCGGCAACATGAAATTCGATGTGGGAATAGAAATGGTTAAGCATAGGCCATACATTCTTTATAAACCACATGATGCCTTCCTGGTTTGGAAGCCAGTCGAGCGAACCGATAAAGTACAACTTTCTTTTTCCCCTAACCTTAAGCTCGCTGGCAATATCGGCCGCTGGTATCCCTGTTGGTATTACCTTGCTTGGTTTTTTGTTTCCATATTTTACATATTCAACGGCATCGAGGTAGGTTATTGGAACCAGGAAATCGTATTCGTTAATGGTTTGTTTTTCCATTCTCAATACCCTTTTGTACAATATGTACAGGTATATTTTTTTTATAAGCGATTTTTCGTTTTTGTAGAGCCTTTTCCAGATATCGTTTTCAATATTATGCGAGCGCAAAGAAATTTTGGCACTGCTGTTTTTGCGTATTACAGGAATATATGGGGTAAGGTACAAACCTTCGAGTTGCACAATATCGTAGTTCTTTTGTTTCAACAAATTTTCAAGCCTTCGGGCGAAGCTGCCGGAAATAAACCTTTCGGCATTGTATGGGGTTCGCTTGAAAATAAGGTTTATGGCAGCTTTTAAAGGCTTTATCGAAGTTTCAACAAAAACCGTTTCAAGGGTAATGTTTTCGGGCAATTCGCTGTTGTTGAAGCTGGCCGGGTGTTTGTGTGTTTCCATGGCAAGTATATCAACAGGGTTGCCTTCGATTGCCAGTCCGCGGGCCAGGTTGAACATAGCAATTGAGCCACCGTCTTTTGGGGGAAAGGGCACCTTGTTACAAACCTGAAGGATTCTCATAAGTTTTAAATTCAGATTCGTGTATTTTAATCATAACCTGTAATTCAGGCAATAGTTGTTTTATGCGTTTGAGTTTTGCCCTCAGAACAAGCATTTGCATTAAATGCCTTGCCGCCACAATGGGCGTTAGCAAAACTGTGCATGCCAATATTACCCTGATAACAAGCCTTCCGTTTTCGTCCTGAAAATCTTTATAGTTAAAAGCGGGGAATTCAAAAATTTTTGCCCTTATATTTTTCTTGTGGAATAAGCGGTGGTTGATGATAATCCGGAAAGTGTTGTTGTAATAACGCTCAAACAATATAAGGTTCGAATCGGCCTGCAGGGCAAATAATGTACCCAGAAATTCGGTAAGCTGCAGGTTAGTGTTCACGGCCTCAATTTGTTCATCGATGGATTCTTCGAGGTTTAACAGCGAGTTGTAAATGTTGTCGGGTTTTGCTTTATTTTCCTGGATGTTTTCGGTTTGAATGCTCAATTTGTCCACAACATTATACCGCTGGCCAAAAATTTTCTTTAAAAAGTTTAAATAGGTGTCGATGTTTAAAATGGTTGAATCGGTGGCCGCTTTATAGGTCAGGAATATACCTGAAACAAAAAACAAAGCCGATGTGTACCACATTCCGTGGTATGCAGGCACAATGCTTTCGCGTACAAGTTTTTCGCCTGTAAGGGTAAGTATATAGTAGAAAATAAAGAATATAACCGACAATACCAACGGGAGGCCCAGGCCCCCTTTTCTTATAATAGCCCCCAGGGGGGCGCCAATAAACAGAAAAATAAGGCAGGCAAAAGCAATGGTGAACTTGCGGTGCCATTCAATCTGAAAGCGCCTGAGATAACTTACGTTATATTCAAGTGTTTGTACAGAGTTTTCAACAATATTTTTAGCATTCCGGGCATAGGTTAGGGCAGAAGATGCAACACGGCTCTTGTCGCGGTAGCTCAAAAGGTTGAATACGCTGTCGATATTTATAGTTGGAGTTTGCTTTGCAGTTAGCGGTGGGGCCGGCACCTGTTTTTCAGAAGAGGTTTTGTGTAAACTGTCGGGTTTGGTTGTTTTGTTATTTTCATGTGCCCTAAGTTTCTTTTTTTTTGGTTTTAAAAAGTTGCCCCTTGACTCATGTGTGCCATTCTCGGCATGCAGGTTCGAAGCTGCTGGCGGTTGCCCGCTTCCAGCCCTACCTTCGGGGGTTCTGATGTCGCGCTTTTTAAAGAGGTTGCCGATTGCAATGTTTTTGTAAATTTGTTCCTGGCGTTCGTTAATAGAGCCCATTAAAGAGTCTTCCATTTGTTCCAGCTGTTGCAGGTCCATCATGGCATAATGGCTTTTAAAAAGGCTTTGGTCGGTACGCTGGAGCGAAAACCCCGATAATTCAATAATAATTTGTTGTTCGTCGAATTTATCGTAACGGTGCGGATAGCTTTTCAGGCTTTTTGAATCTTCGAGCTCGTTGTAACTATAACCATTGAACAGGGTTATAATCATTTGTTTGTCGTCGGCAGTCATGCGCATATAGCCCGAATCGGCCAGAATAATGCTGGTATTTCCTTTACCTGCCGAATGATCGTAAATCTGTACATTGTAAAGGGTGTTAGTTTTCGGGTTTTTGCTGCTTATGCGTATGCTGTAAGCGTCCATCATGTTTACGAACTCGCCTGGCTTGAGCTGCAATTCGGGCCTTTGTGCCCTTATATCGTAAAGCAGTGAGCGCATTTGCAGGTTGGCATAGGGCAAAACCCTGTTTGCAAAGAAAAACGCCCCAAAACTCACAAGAACAACAAGTATTATCAAAGGCGACATGATGCGTTGCAGTGAAATGCCGGAAGCTTTCATGGCGGTTAACTCATATTTTTCGCCTAAGTTGCCAAAGGTCATCAGCGACGACATCAGAATCGACAGCGGCAGTGCCATAGGCACAAGTGTGGCAGAAGTGTACAATAAAAACTGGACAATTACTTTAAAATCGAGCCCTTTGCCAACTAATTCGTCGATGTACCTCCATAGAAACTGCATCAGAAGAACAAACAGCACTATAAAAAAGATAAGAAAAAACGGACCGATAAACGATCGTAATATGAGCAGATGAACCCTTTTCACATTTTATAGGTTTTTATCAGCTTTAACTTGTAAGCTTAATGGCAAAGATAGTGAGTTCGACATTATAAACCCAAAACATGTTTCAGTTCGGCAATCTGGGAATCCCATAACCCCCTGGCCCCATCAATGTCGTCATCATCGATAGTGTCTGTAACCACCAGGGCAACATCTTTGGTAAGTTCGTCAACATTTATTTTAAACTCGAAGTACGAGTCTTGCTCGTCGAGCCAGCGAAACCGTATAAGCTTGTTTTCTTTTTTTATAACGGCTTCAGCCTTTCTTTCATCGCCTTCCCAGAAAAACAAAAATGTTTCCCCTTTTACGTTTACATCGTCGGCAAACCATTCCGACAGGCCCCCGGGGGTGCTGAGGCGTGTGTATAAAACTTTTGGCGAAGAATTTATGGGGTATTCGAGTGTTATTCGTTGTTTCATCAGGTTTTTAATAAATAGTGCAATATAACAAAACGGTGCTGATTAAAAAATTTACTTGCTACCGGCCTGCAAAAATATGTTTTTAATTTTTTTTAACTCTTAAATCGATAAAAAATTATATTTTTTAAAAAAGAAATATATCTTTGCAACCCGAAAATGAAACACGATATCGATACTGTTTTGTTTTTTAAGGTGGCCGGATTTCTGGTATTGGATTTTAAATATAGAATAACACCTTCGCTGTGGCATGGGTGTACAAATTTTAACCAGAATAAAGCTTCGGTGTTCAAAGGGCGAGGTAGCTCAGATGGTTAGAGCGCATGATTCATAATCATGAGGTCGAGAGTTCAATTCTCTCTCTCGCTACAAAACAGGGGTCAATAATGATCCCTTTTTTGTTTATGGGATATTTGTTTACATAAAGTTTACAGTAAAACAAACTGTACAGCTTTTTTCTTTCACTGGAGGTTTTTTTGTCAGTGGTTCATTTTTATTTGGCCCAAACCGAAAAAAATACTTTCGCCCTTCACCCTGTATGTAGTAGTTTCCTGTCTTATTAATATCAACTCAGCCTCTAACTAATTTAACGTAAAACAGTATTTCTAATCCTAATTTCTAATTACTATGAAAAAGAACCTAATTGCAATTATTTTAATTGCAGCATTTTTTGGACAATCGTGCCAAAAGGATATTCTTATAGAAGATCCTGTTGCGGATGAAACCGTGGCCAAAGTAGGCAAATTAAAAGCCAGTTCAGGTACATTCTCTAATCCGGTTGGTTACGGTGCCGATCCTTTTGTTGTTAAGGCCGGCGGCAAGTTTTGGAGTTGCGGCTCAAACGGGTCGGGTATTTATATTCACGATGGTACAACCGTATTGACCGATGCAATTAGTAATGGCGACCACCTGGTTTATACCCCTCCCTCGGGCACAATGTATTCAAAAAACCTGTGGGCGCCGGAATTGCATTACCTTGCCGGTCGCTGGTATATATATTTTTGTGCCGACGACGGCAACAACAACAACCACAGGATGTATGTTTTAGAAGGCGGTTCTGACGCGAACAACCCTTTAAACGGAGGCTATTACTTTAAAGCAAAGTTAACAGCGGTAGGGAACGACAACTGGGCTATCGACGGGCACCCGTTTTATTACGGCTCACAGCTTTACTATGTGTGGTCTGGCTGGCCCGGAACAACAAATGTTACACAATATATTTACATTGCCAAAATGTCGAACCCATATACCATTTCCTCGGCTAGAGTTGAAATATCGCGCCCCGATTATAATTGGGAAAAAGTTGGTTCACCAACAGTTAATGAAGGCCCTCATGCGTTAATAAGTGGTAGCACGGTAAACATAATTTATTCGGCAAGCGGCAGCTGGACCGACGATTATTGTTTGGGGCGCCTTACTTGCACCAATGGCAACCTTATGTCGAAAAGTTCGTGGTCAAAAACCGGCCCTGTGTTTTCAAAAACCGGCGATGTGTTTGGGCCCGGACATGCATCGTTTGTTAAATCGATTGACAATAGACAAGACTGGATTGTTTTTCATTCGGCCAGGTACAGTGGCTCCGGATGGGACAGGATGATTAGTATGCAACAATTTACCTGGCATGGCAATGTGCCTTACTTCGGCGCTCCTGTTAAACCGGGAGTTACTATGGCACGAGCCTCAAACTGGGAAATACCCCTGGCAAATGGCGAGTATAAAATTACAGCAAAGTGCAGCAATAAATGCCTTGATGTGCCCGGCGCTTCCACTGAAAACTGGAAAATTATTCAACAGTGGACAGATAATAATACCAATGCCCAGCGGTGGATATTAACCAATATGGGCGACGGATATTATAAAATAATTTCGAAATGCAGCAACAAAAGCCTCGACAATTATTATGGTTATCTGAACAATGGCAACAAAATGATTCAATACGACGACAATGGTTCTAATGCGCAGCGCTGGAGAATTGAAGACATGGGCAACGGATATTTCAGGGTAGTAAACAAACAAAGTTTGTTAACGCTCGATATCGACGGCGGAAGCTCAGCCGACGGAGCGCAGCTTCAGCAGTGGTACCTGCATAACGAAAATGCTGCTATGTTTAAATTTGATCGCACAAACTAATTTTAGCCCTAAAAAAGTAAAAAAGCCATGCAAAATTGTATGGCTTTTTTACTTTAAAAATTATGTTGGCAGAAGCATGTGCTGCACCATTATGCGACCGCCTGGGCATGTGAACCAGTTGACCGACTTGTTGCCACAAAATTTAAAGCTTTAGCTGCCCATACTAACACAAAGTAAACTTTTCTGCAACACCAAACCATGACCTGCTTGGAAGGATGGATACATTCATATTAAAAAAACGTGCCTGATAATTTAAACATTGGCAGATACATAGCAATTAAAACTAATCCAACAATGAAACCGACAAAAATGATTAAGATAGGTTCAAGCGCTGAGGTTAGAATATTGGTTGTTACCATTATTCTCTTTTCGAGTTGCTCTTTAACTTTTTGAACAGCAAATTCAAGTTTGTTGACTTCTTCACCTACCTTTATAATTGAGATATGTTTAATGTCAAAAATTTGGCTGTGCTTTTTCATTGATTCAGACAGAGAGTTGCCGTAAATTATATCTTTTTCTATTTGTTTAATAGCGAATGAGATGGGCAAAAGATTTGTCATCTTTCTTAAGATGCTCAACGATTGAACAAGATTAACTTTAGAATTTAATAAGATTGTAAAAGAATGAAACAATTTCTCCAGATGGATTTCCAATAAAAAATTGCCAATGATTGGCAATCTGATTAAGAAATTTTGATATGCCTTTCTATTTAATTCATTTCTAGTTAATTGTTTTTTTATAAACGAAAAAATAAAAATTATGAATAATAAGAATAGAAAAACTTTTCCTAAGTTATCAGATAATTTAAGCATAAAACTAGTTAAAGATGGAAGTTCGTGCCCAAACCTTGCATAAACGTCTGCAAAAACTGGAACAATATATTTAAGCATTATAGTTACAGCGAGTACTGAAATAACAAGTACTATTAAAGGATATGAAAGTGCACTGCCAACTTTTTGATTTAATTCTTGTTGTTTTAAATGATATTTATGTAGAAGTTCAAGTGTGGCAACCAGATTTCCTGATTCCTCGCCAATTAAAATATTATAATAATCGAATGGGGAGAATGCTTGAGATTGTTTAATAGCCTCCGATAGTGATTTTCCGGATAAAATGCAATTACGAATAATTTTAAATATCTTTTTATCTTTTTCTTTTTTCGCTTCAGCAATTATAATATCCAGACTGGAACGAATATCTATACCAGATGATAGGAGTATGTTAAGTTCCTGAAAGAAATCGGTATTTCTTTTTTTATTAATTTTTGATTTATATCTTTCAAATAGTTGAAATTGTCGCTTATTTTTTGAATGTTTTGATTTATTATGTTCAGAAGGCAACCTCAGATTATCAATTTTTATGCTCACTTTCAGGTTCAGTTAAATAGTTATTTTCAGAACAAATTGTTTTCGCTTGAAAAAAATAGTCTATAGTTGATATACCCAATGCGCTGGTTTCTATGGTAATATTAATTTGCCAATCTGTCACATCAAATTTCACCTTTAAATTATTTATTTCAAATTGTTGTTGCGAATCAGGGTTATTGGAAATACGTTTAGCAAACTGATTGTCAAATTTATAAATTGTTGATGAGTTGAAGCTTGGGATGTAAATCTCATTATTTTTATAAGTTGGCTTGCCTGTGGCTTTTTCGAGATCTTTTTTCAAAATTTGGATAAAACTTAAAATTTCAATTTGTTGGTTTACTGAACTTTCAATGTTTTTAATTGATTTACTAAAATTCAGGATAATAATTATACTAAAACCCATGATAATTGAACTTATTGTAAGTACTACAAGAAGTTCAATAATTGTATATGCTCTTATTTTTACTTGCACTATGTATAACTCGTTTAGACTCTGTTATTAGAATAGTATCATTTTTATATACACCTATTCTCAGAAAATATAAATCATTAGAATAATCTTCGACTGTTTGGTTAATTTTTAAATTCTGCCAGGTTGTTGTTCCTGTAACAAAAAGGTTGGTTTTGTTAATTTTAAAGAAATGGTTTTCTATAGCATTCAAAGCTTTAATTTTAGTTTTTGAAGAATCTGATAAAACTATGTTATTAAAAATACTAAGTGATAACATTAATGTTAGGGTTAAAATTAATGAAGCAACTATAGTTTCAATCAATGTTTCTGCTTGTAATTTCATTTTTTGTTTCTTCAAAAATAACACTTCGGCTAGAATTACTGAACAAGCATGGATAAAAAAAATCTTTTTTAAGGACAGTTGGATTTATAATACAATTATATAACATATCATTTTCATTTGTGTTGTTTGCAAACGATATAACACGCATACAAATTAAACTTCCATAAATATTTCCACCTAATTTAACTGCATTGTTTGAATATACAACTCCATTTATTGTGGCACCTTGGAAAATATTAATAACCGATTCTTCTTTGGATTTATCAAATTCAGTATATAAAGTAATACCTCCGGAAACAACAGCTTTTTCATAAATTGTAATATTTGAGGGGTAACTACTGTAAACGCCAACAAATGAGGGATATAGTAGGTTTGAGCCGCGTTGTATTATTAATGACGAATCGGAAAGGAGTTGTACGCAGCCTTTGAATTCATTTTGAACGTTGATAATAGGGGCACTCAAGATAATATTGTTCAACTTTGCTGAGTTATTTATTGTTATACTTTTATCTGAACGAATAATTATGTTTCCATCCAAGGTCACATTAGCAATTATAATATTATCTGAACTATAATATACGTGAGTAGAATCAAGAAAGCTAACTGAACTGTTAAAAGGGATTTCTGATCCAGGATAAATTAAAAACTGGGCTAACCTGTTTTGTTTTAAATCACGAATCTTATTTGCAAATAATATCACATTTTTATTAATCAATGGAAGACTCTTATTGCTATGCCTTATTGTGTCAGAGGGACTAATAGTGCCTGTAAAAAACTCTCTTTTCAGGAAAGCTCCTGGAACATAGATGTCACCTTTAATGCAGGTGTTTCCTTTTACTGTCAAATACTTATTGTTGTCACATATATAAGCAGAACCATGTTCTTCTTTTATTGCACCTATGAAATACGCCGTTTTTTTTTTGTAAATTCCCTTCTGAGCTTCTACTATAAGAAGTTCGAAGGCACCCCAATATTTTTTGCTGACCAAAACAGCTTCATCTGAATCCTTGTAGGGTTTAATAATTACAGGGATTTCATTCTGCAATACTAATGAATCAGCAACATAGATTGATAATGCTGATAAACAGTTGTTTCTAAGATCGAGGTTTATTTTACTA
>JAFGQZ010000094.1 GCA_016935435.1 Bacteroidales bacterium | reverse complement strand
GCCGGGAACATAGCTGAAAGAATAGTTGTTGTCGGTACCGCCCGATACTGTTATGGCACCGGCGTATTCACCTGCATGGCTTGTTTCGTCGATAGTTGTTGATGCAACCGGGGCTTCGTCGATGGTTTCAACGCCATTTACCCAGCCGGTGTAAACAAAGGTTAGCGCGGGGTTGGCCCCGCCATAGGTTTTGGTTTTATTGTCGGCGGTTACGGTAAGGGTGGCTTTAGTTATTTCAAAGCTGCCGGGTACATAATTGAAAACATAGTTATTGTCGGCACCGCCCGATACTGTTATGGCATCGGCATAATCCCCTACAACGCTTGTTTCGTCGATAGTTGTTGATACAACCGGGGGCTCATCGATGGTTTCAACGCCATTTACCCAGCCGCTGTAAACAAAGGTTAGCAAGGGGTTGGCCCCGCCATAGGTTTTAGTTTTGTTTTCGGCGGTTACGGTAAGGGTGGCTTTAGTAATTTCAAAGCTGCCGGGCAAATAATTGAAAACATAGTTATTGTCGGCACCGCCCGATACCGTAATGGCATCGGCATATTCCCCTGCATGGCTTGTTTCGTCGATAGTTGTTGATACAACCGGGGGCTCATCGATGGTTTCAACGCCATTTACCCAGCCGCTGTAAACAAAGGTGAGCAAGGGGTTGTCCTCTCCATAGGTTTTGGTTTTATCGTCGGCGGTTACGGTAAGGGTAGCCTTATCAACTGTTAAGGTTTGCACAACATCGGATGCTGCATAATAATTATTGTTGCCCTCCTGAGATGCAGTAATAGAAGTGGTTCCGGCACCAATAACTGTAACAGTATTACCAGAAATAGTAGCCACATTTGTATTTGAACTTGTATAAGACACAGTTAGGCCTGATGAGGCTGTTGCAGTTAGGTTGAATGTATTATCGCCATAAGTAACATTGGTAAGGGTGTCAAAGGAAATAGTCTGGTTAAGTTTTAAAGTTGTAAAAGAAACCTCGTTTCCATAAACAGTTCCGGAAGCATTTGTTGCAAAAGAACGCACAAAGTAGTTTGTATTAGGCAAAAGTTGCGTTAATGAACCCGTAAAACTACCTATAACAGATACTGCCCCAAGACTGTAGATACTATCGTTTACATCGGGGTTCCCTGAAGTGTTCCAGCAGAAACCATGATCTGAAGGGTTTGTGGTGCCCAAATAGTTAAGTGTTGCATGACCTGTTGCTGTTGTAGCAGTAATTGCATTAACCGGTTGGGTAGAGATTACAGGCAAAACAAATGTATAAATATAAACTTCTCCGTTTAAAGGCACAGATGCAGCCCCAATTAATATGTCGGGATAAGTATCATTATTAAAATCGCCGGCACTCGCCACAGACATTCCGAATTCATTTTGGGCAGATTCACCAGTAAAGACAAAATCAACAGCAGCATCCATTGAACCCCCTCCCAGGTAAAGATATGATCTTCCTGAATTGATATTGTGACGGGGCGCACCGATAAGCACATCATCAAAACCGTCGGCATTAATATCGCCTGCTGCCGATACAACATTACCAAACCAGCTGCCGGTTGCCTCACCGTTGAGGGTTAAATCGGCGCCACCATCCATCGAACTTCCGCCAAAATAAACATAAGCACCTCCGGTTTGAGAGTTGTACCCGTAAGCGCCAATAACAAAATCGTCAAAACCATCGCCATTCACATCGCCCAAAGCCGAAACCGAACAACCAAAATAACTATTTGTTTCAGGGCCATTAAAATATACATCGGGTGAACTGTTCATGGGGTTTCCTCCGTAAAACAAATAAGCCCTGCCGGTATTAGTGCTATAATAGTTTTCGCCAACAACAATATCGTCGAAACCATCGTTGTTTACATCGCCTGCACCTGAAACCGACCAGCCAAAACCAAAACCTCCCGTGAAAGTTAAATCGTGAACATTGTCCATCGAAGCTCCCCCCAGATAGAGGTATGCATTTCCAGGGTTGTAGGCGCCTACGAAAATATCATCGAAACCGTCGCTATTATAATCGCCGGCAGACGATACGGAGCAACCAAAATAAGAACCGGCCGATAGTCCTGTCAGTACCAGGTCGGCAACATTGTCGATAGCCGGGCCACCAAAGTAAATATAAGCCCTGCCAAGGTTCGAATTATGCCCAATGGCCCCTACAATAATATCGGCAAACCCGTCGCCATTAACATCGCCAGCCCCTGCAACCGAATAACCAAACCTGCTGCCGAAGGTTTCTCCATCAAGCACAATATCGGCAATTGAATCAGCTGTGATTCCGCCAAAATATATGTAAGCCCTGCCGGTATTGTTATTATATGCACGAGCCCCGACAATAATGTCGTCAATGCCATCGCCATTAACATCGCCGGCAAAAGATGCTGAACTACCAAAGTAGTTGTCGGAACCTTCACCATTGAAGGTTGTTACAGAAACCTCGTCAAATGTCTCCCCGCCGGTAAAAAAATAAGCCCGGCCGGAATAATTATTAAATGCATACGCCCCGATAATTATGTCGGAAAACCCATCGTTGTTAACATCGCCCCCTATAGAAAGGGAATTGCCAAAGTAAGCCGAACCAGCTTCACCATTCAGCACTACATCAGGCACATTGTCCATTTCAGCACCACCAAACAGCACATACACACGGCCTGTTTGGCCGTTATAGCCCGATGCCCCCACCACAACATCATCAAAGCCATCGGCATTCAGGTCGGCACCACCGGTAACTGCAGCACCCAATAAATTATATGTATATTCACCTGTAAAAATTATGTCTGCCCCGTCATCCATAGCACCACTGCCAAAATAGATATAAACCCTTCCGGCATTTGTATTGTAATTTTGTGCCCCTACAATAATATCATCAAACCCATCGCCATTTACATCGCCGGCAGATGAAACCGAATTTCCAAAATTAATACCTGCTGTTTCTCCAGCTATAATCATGTCTGCAACATTGTCCATAGAGCTGCCCCCATAAAAGATATAGGCCCTACCTGTGTTTGAATTGTACATGCGTGCGCCAACAAGCACATCGTCAAAACCATCGCCATTTATATCGCCCGCAGAAGATACCGATGCACCAAACTGGCTATTGGTTGCTCCATATAAATATACATTAGGGGAATTGCCCATATTTATGCCCCCATAAATGATATAGGCCCTGCCATAATATGAATTATAGCCAAATGCACCAACAATAACATCATCGAAACCATCGTCGTTCACATCGCCGGCCTTGGCCACCGCACTCCCAAAATTACTGCCGGGTGCCTGGCCGGTCATAATTACATCTGCGTCTGTGTCCATATTTTCGCCACCAAAATAAATATAGGCACTGCCGGTTGATGAACTATAGTTAGGGCAACCAATTATAATATCGCAGTACCCATCGCCATTCACATCACCTGCTGAAGCAGCCGAAACACCAAAATACAGACCAGACAAAGGAGCATCAAAAATAAAATCGGGCTCATTTTTCACAGAATCAGCCCCCAGAAAAACATATACCCTGCCCGTGTAATTATTGTATGCAGGTGCCGAAACCAGGATATCGTCGTACCCATCGCCATTAACATCGCCCGCACTGGAAACACTCTGTCCAAAATAGCTGTCGCCGGTTATATTTTTTTCAATGAAGTCCTGAACCAGTAATTGAGAAAACAGGGAGGAAGGCACAATTGCCAGATAAAATGCCAGAAAGCCTGATTTAAGTTTTTTCATCATTAATTATTATTTTAAGGCATGATGGTTGTGGTTTACAAACAAATACCCCTAGGCCGGTAGAAAATGGCCTAATTTGAATTCAACAAGCAAAAGAGCTTTATAATTTTTGGCAGAATATGCAGCCAGAACATGCCCTTTTCGCATTAATAGTTTTGTACGGGGCATTATACGTAATGGTGTATGTGAAAGTTCTAAAAATGAACAAAGAATAAAAAATCTGTTTCAGTATTAAAATAATACTTCAATGAATAAACAAATTAAACACACCAAATTAAGGAAAGCCATTTATACTTTATTCCAAAACCGGATTGACAATAAATTGCCGGCTTGTGCAATTTTTGCCCAGAAAATCCAATGCCCTAACATCGCCTAACTGTAAAGCCCTGTTAAAGAAATAACAAGCACGTTGTTTGTTGTTTAGGGCAATTTCGGCAAGTCCCATATAATAATTTGCTTCGGCATCGAGAGGGGCTAGGTCGAGCCCCATCGATAAATCGTTGGCCGCAAGTGCATAGGTATTGGTTTGATAATAGGCCATACCCCTTAACTTAAACCATTCGGCCCTGGGTTTTGCTGTTTTTAACAGGGCATTCATCTGGCGCAAAACATTCAAATAATCGTTTAAAAGAAAAGATGCCTGTGCACCTAAGAACAATGCGGCTGTATCGCCGGGGAAAAAAAACAGGTATTCGGCAGCATATTTACCCGCTTCAATGGGCTTGTCCAACTTCAGGCATGTGTTTGAAATCTTAAGGTTAAGTTCAAACTGCCAGGGAAAATCGGTTTTTGCTTGCAAATAGTATTTATATGCCTCATTATAGTTTTGCATAGAAAAATCGATATCGGCCAGTTTTAACAGGTATAAATAGTTTTTGGGTGCAATATCTAAAGCTTTTAGTGTTTCATAGCGGGCCATTGACAGGTTTCCCTCTTCCTCATATATTTTTGCCCTTGTATAGTGCAGCAAATCCGACAAAGGAATAACAGCTAAGACATTTTCGATTTGCCTGTGGGCTTCACTAAAATTTTCTATGGCCATGAATTTATTTGCACTGGCAATTGCCAACTGCATGCTGGTTGGCTCGAAACCGGCAATAAAATGCTGCCATTGAATTGAATAATGTATTTTTTTGATGCTTTCGTCCTTGAAAAGCTGGTAAGGATCAGCATTTTTATCCATTTCCAGGTATTTTTCCAAAGCCAAAATTGTTTCTTCGGGTTTATTCATGGCACCAAAACATTTTGCAAGCCAAAACCAGCTTTCTGCATGGCCAAGAGCCGTTGCGCGCTTAAAGTCGTCGATAGCTAAGTTGGTTTTCCCTAAATAATACCTGGCCATTCCCCTGCCGGAAACAAGCCGGAAATCGGAAGGCATTTGCTTCAGTGCCGAATCGAAATACAATTCAGCTTGTTCGTATTTGCCGTTCAATAAACTTGCACTTCCAAGCAAAAAGGCCTGTTTATCGTAAACCTGGTTAAAGCTCGGAAAAGTATTTAGGGCTGCAATGATTAATATAGGCAGAATCCGTTTCATTCTTTTTGAATCGAAGTTTTTTCTCCTGAGAATACATGAATAAAACCCTTTAAGGTAATGTGCGACTCTCCTGTAAGCCGGGGCTCAAAAACATCGCAAATATAATAATATACCCCCGGCGAAACTCTTTTTTTGCTTGCAGGGATATCCCCGTTCCATTCAATATTGGCATTTGTAGTTTCAAAAACCAGTTGCCCGTAACGGTTGTAAATTTTCATATCGACAGTTTTCACAAACCCGCCGGGGTTATATGCAGTATAAATATCGTTTATTCCATCGCCATCGGGACTAAAAACGTTTGGCAAAGCATACATTATGCAGGTATCGATAATAGTAACAGTAATATTGCTTTCGTTGCCAAACGAATCGACTGCCGATACACCATAAACAGCAGCCAGGGTTTCGAGGTTTGAGCTGTGCAAGAAAGTAGTATCGGGGGGCATTACTGTGGCAATTTGTTCAAAACTGCCCTCGATCCTTGGCCGGTAATAAACACGGTACGAAACAACATCGTCGCTTCCGCAAACAGTGAATGGACTTGTCCACCTTAAAAAGTTATATGAACTGTCGCACATCGACATTACAGCAAGCTCCGGGGCGCAAGGCGGAAAAGAATCGATAGCAGAAGTGGTATTTATATGAGAAATATTCTCTACAAAATAATTAATATCATCAACAGGCCTGGTGCCCTTGCTTATTGCCCTGTATGTAAATGGAACACCATTTGGCAGCCCGCTATCGGTATAGGTGTTTTCGGTTATACGTGCAACCAGTTCATATGGCGATGTTTCATCGGGTTTACGATAAACCTGGTATTCGTAGTTCAGCCATGGCGAACGCTTTTTCATTTCAAGGCCAATGGCATTGTCTTTTCCGGCAAGATCGATATAGAGCGATGATGCAGTTTCGCTACCAGGGTATTCAGCCCAATTGCCAGAATTATCGGTATAAAAAAGTTTTACCGAATAATAGTAAGGATAAACAAGGGTATTAATTGAATTGTCGATGTAAGTTGTGTCTGAAAGGCTGGCAGTAGGCAGAACAGCAACCTGGCTGTAAACTGTTTCGCCGGGTGCTTGTCGGTAAACCCGGTATTGATAAGGACCTTTGGCCATTGTATCCAAGCTTACAGGTTTAGCCCATCCGACAAGAACAGAACCATTTGTTTCGCTATCGGACAACACACTTACCTGCAACATCGATGGAACACCGGGAATAAGCGTTGTGCAAACTTCTTCCGAGGCAAAACTTTCAGCATTGTCGTTATAATAGGCAGTAACTATATAACAATAATCGAATCCGGGCACGAGGCCAAGCCCATTGTTATCGTCGGTAAAGAAATTAGTGTTTTTTCCAGGCACTTTGGCCAGCAGTTTATAACCGGTGTATTCCGGCACCCCGTTTTCGCAGCTGTCGGCAACGAACCCATAATAACCTACCCTTCGGTATATGTTATAACCGGCAGCAAGGCCACAGTCGGTAACATCCCATTCAACCCTTATGGTATCGGTACCAGGCAATGCTTTCAAATTTTCGGGGCTGTTATGGAGCACTTTTATCTCAAAACTCGATATGTCAACCAGACTAATATCGCCAATAACCTTATCGTTCGATTTAAGGACAACAGAATAAGGTTGTTCGCGGGCATCGTTGCAGGAAGTTGCCCACACAAAGCGCCCATTGATATAACCAGCCCCGGCTTCCAGTATTTCGTAATAAGCATTGGAGTTAGTTAAAGGGCCGCCACGCATTTCAAACTCAATTAAATCATTATCGGCATCGGTGCAGGTAAATTCAAACATAATAGTATCGCCAGCCTCAACACAATAGTCGTTTACCTGTGAATTTACAGGCGGATTATTGTTGGTATTGTAAACGTTAACCTGCATATCGCGCGAAATGCGTCCAATTTTAACTCCATCGCGCCATTCGTTAATAAAAATAGCAATATTATAGGCACCGGTATCGACCGGAGTGTCCCACACCAAATCGCCGGTAATATTGTTAATATACAATGTATCGGTATATGGCGGGTATTCATAACCTGGAATTGGCTGTCCGTTTTCGGCAGTGCAAACGGTTAATTCGTACGAAATACTGTCGCCATCGACATCGTAAGCAGCCGGGTTGTGGATAAAGAGGTGCCCCCGTGCCGCCCGGTCAATGGGAGGGTTTAGCAACACCGGGGTGGTGTTTGTACCCGAGAATGTGCCAATAAGCATGGTTGTTTTAATAGAAAACAGGGTATTTACCGAATTAGGGATATTATTGATGCCCAGGTTACGGTTGGGGTCTTCCATTAGTATTTGATAAATGCCCGGCCCGGGGTAAGTGTGCCGTGCAGTATAGGTTTGGTATTGATAACTGTTTGGCAGGAAAACCGGCGTGTTGTCACGAAAAACTGTTTCATAGGTGCCATCGCCCCAGTAAACAACAAGCCTGTCGCGGTTTGCCTCGCTCTGGGAGTTTGTATATGTGCTTACCGTAACTTCAAAAGTATATCCGCTTATGTGCTTATATGTAATTTCACCTGCCCTATTATGCGTAGCGCCAACATTTTTGCTAAAAAGCAACAGAAAGAATAAAAGGGCAATATTTAAATTTAGTTGATTTCTCATTTATCAATAGATGTTTTTAAAAGAGAAAAGTTGCCTGGTAGTTTTAGTGTCAAAAGTTAAGCCTTTTTCTTTTTCCCCACATGAAATAATCAGCAGGTTTAGTTGATCTTCACTGATATCGTTAAAAATTTTGTTTGTAATAAAAACTTCTGCCGGCAATTTATTGAGTTTTATCCTGAAATACAACCACAAATCGTTTTCCAGCGACTGGCTTCCCAGGTATGCCGGGCTTACAATACCCTCATCGGTTTCTAAAAAAAAATTGTCTGTAAAATATTTTTCAATAATTGCTGTGTCGGTTATTGCAGAAGGTTCTTTGCTGTGCAAGGCATCGTAATATAGTAAATCGATGAGAGAGAAGTAATCGTCTTTAAAAATACGAATAGAGTAATCGATAAATAAGGAGTCGCTTTTAAGTTCCATATTTATTACAGAAAACCCTACCGGATGCTTTCCAAAAACAATTGCTGCCGGCATTATAAGTATGAGGGCAAAAATTTTCTTCATAATTAAACCAAAGCATAAAATTACAAAAAAAAGCCCTGCCGATATAGCAGGGCTTTTTTTGTATAGTATAATCTTTTTAGCAATAATGCTTTCGAAGATTTTCTACAGTGCTTATTTCAATAAACGAAGCACCATGTGTTTCGCCATAATTACCGCCAATTACCACTATGCGGTCGTCGTTGGTAACTGTACCAGATGTAATTAGTTGGTTTAAACTAACTTTAATAAATTCGTTCATATTGTTACTTTCGAGGAATCGCCCAAACATACCGAAAGAGAGGGCCAGTTCGCGTACAACCCGCTGATCGTAACACTGTACATATACCGGTTTGCGCCCCCTGAACCCAGCCATGTTACGCATAGTGCGGCCGGTGGTTGTGTCGGCAACAATAACCTTCGCATCGAGTTTTATTGAAGCCTCTACTGCCGATTTGGTAAGGTATGCCGATGTTTTGCTGCTAACAACAACTATGGGGGTTTTATGAAAATCGCCACGGCTTTGTTCAACCTCCTTTGCAATAGTTGCCATTGTTTGAACAGCTTCAATCGGATACTCTCCATATGCTGTTTCCCCGCTCAACATTACCGCGTCGGTTTTACTGTAAATAGCATTGGCAATATCGGTAACCTCTGCCCTAGTGGGCCTTGGGTTTGTTATCATGCTGTGCAGCATTTGGGTGGCCACAATTACAGGTTTTCTGGCCTCAATACATTTATTAATGATTTTCTTTTGGACACCAGGGATTTTTTCGTAAGGCACCTCTATTGCCAAATCGCCACGTGCAACCATAATGCCATAAACGTTTTCAAGAATTTCGTCGATATTATCGACCCCTTCCTGGTTTTCGATTTTTGCAATAATTTTCACCCGCGACCCGCGTGCATCCAGTATTTCCTGAATCTGCCTTACATCTTCTTTGTTACGTACAAACGAGTGTGCAATAAAATCGATATCGTGCATAATGGCAAACTCTATGTAATCCCTGTCCTTATCGGTTAGGGCAGGTAAAGAAAACTTAGCGTTGGGCACATTTACGCTTTTCTTTCCTTTTATTATCCCATTGTTTGTGGCCTGGCACAGCAAAAAATCGTTTTTCTTTTCTACTATTACCAGTTCAAGCTCGCCATCGTCGATTAAGATTTTGTTGCCGACTTCAACTTCATTTACAAAGTTTGAATGCGATAAATATACAAACTCATTATCAGTCGATTTAGCGGCATCGCCCTTTATTTTTACAATATCGCCCCGCTTAAGCTCAACTTTTACATCAGACTTAGAGGTTCGAATCTCTGGTCCTTTTGTATCGAGCAGCAATGCAATATTTTCCGATACTTTGCGTACATTGTTTACGACTTTAAGCGTGTCGTCGAGGGTTTGGTGCGCAGTGTTCAGCCTCACAACATTCATTCCTGCTTCGTGTAATTTTTTAATAAAATCAACATCGCAGCGCATGTCAGAAACTGTCGCTACAATTTTTGTCTTTTTCTCCATACATTATTTATTAGGTCTCTGTTGCTAAGGTATTTACAATAAAGTTACCTTATTTTTTTTAAAAGCGGGTGCAAATGTATATTTTCACAGTGAGAAAACCATTAAAAAATTGTAAAATATCGATTAAGTGTGGGATAATATTTTAACTGAATACAGGCAATTTTTATTGCTTGAGCAAAACCTTTCGGACAGCACCCTCGAAAGCTACCTGAGAGATATTTTAAAACTTAAGGAATTTCTAGGTTTTCAATATCCGGCACTAGAGGTTCGAAAAATTGAACTCGGCCATTTAAGGGCTTTTGCAGCTTACCTAAACGAACTAGGGGTTGCTGAAACAACTCAGGCCAGGCATGTTTCATCCATAAAATCGTTTTTCAGGTTTCTTGTATATGTAAACAAAATTGAAGCAAACCCGGCAACGTTGCTTGAATCCCCCAGGCTGGGCAGGAAACTGCCAATAGTTTTGTCTGTAACAGAAATCGACAGCATGGTTGCCTCAATAGATTTGAGCAAAGCCGACGGGCACCGAAATAAGGCAATTATAGAAACATTGTACGGTTGTGGCCTGCGGGTTTCGGAACTAATAAATTTGAAACTAACTGATATTTTTGCTGATGAAGGGTTTATAAAAGTAAAAGGCAAGGGAGACAAAGAACGGTTGGTACCTATCGGAAGCACAGCCCTGAAAGCAATTCAGCATTACAGGGAAAAACAGCGTAACCACATGGTTATTGAAAAACCATCGCAAAACATTTTGTTCTTAAACAAAAGGGGAAGCCATTTGTCGCGCATAATGATTTTTAATATTACCAAATTGTTGGCCGAAAAAGCCGGAATAAAAAAAACAATAAGCCCGCATACATTCAGGCATTCCTTTGCCACCCATCTGGTGGAAGGCGGGGCCGATTTGCGCGCCGTACAGGAAATGCTTGGGCACGAATCGATACTCACAACCGAAATTTATACACACCTCGACCAGAATTTTTTACGGCAAACTATTCTGGAACACCACCCAAGGGCTTAAGCCAGCATTTTATTGTATTCACAAGGTTTTATAACCACAACAATATTTTTTCGTATATCACTTCAACTACAAACTAAACAACAAAAAGATGAAACTGGCAAAATCAATTTTAATTTCAGCTTTATTCATATTTGCTGCCGGTGCATGCAAAACTGAAGAAAAAGCTGCAACAGAGCGCCGTAACCTTATGATGCCACAAAAACAGGAACTTCGCAGAAACGACAAATATGTTCCTCCAAAAGACAGAAAAACATATAGTACCGCAAAAAAGAGAAAGAAACCAAAAAACAGGTGATAAACGGCTAGATACAGAAAAAGGATCAGCTGTTAGCGGGTGCTGTTTAATACTATCTCGATTTGTTCGTCAACCGGAACAGGTGCACCGCATATTGATGCCGGTACCCAGTCGGGCGAATTTTCAATAAGCGTGGTTATTGTGTTGTTAAGCTCTTTAGAGGCTGTGCCGCTTAGAAGTTTAACATTATCGATTTTACCAGACGAGCTTATACGAAAACTTACAATTATTGATTGGTGCCATACCGAATCGGGCAGTAATACTTTTAGGGTATCGGCAATATATTTATTAAAAGTGTCGAGCCCTCCCCCTTTAAACATAGGCATTACCTCTGCAACATAGTAGCTGGAGGCATAAGCTTTGTCTTCCTTCTTTTCTGTTAATAGCCTTTTGCGGCTAGCTTTTATTTTAGTTCCATTATGCGATGTTTCATCGCTGTCGTTCAAGCTCAAATCGATATCAGCCCCGGGAACTGACTTATTTTTGTTTACTGGTTCGCTTATCGGTACCTCAGGCATTTTAACAATTTCGGATTTTTCGTATTTAATATCCGTTTCTTCGAATATTATTTCACTATCGCCGCTAACCAATACTTCAACGTTTTCAGTAACAGGCGGCGAGGGTACAACATTTCCACTCTGTCTCGTTTCATATTCAGGTACATTAGGAACTTCAGTTTCAATACCAATATATTCTGATATTATTGTATCGCCACTCCGGTTGGGGATATATGAAATTACAGGTGAGATTAATGTTTTATGCTCAACAACTTCTTTAGTCTTTACCAGATAATAAAGGCCAAACAACAATGCAAAAGATGCTACTGCCGACCATAAGCCAACAAAAAGTTTTTGACTGCTGCCTGAACTTTTGAGCGATTGGCGCCAGGGCGAATTGTGCATATTTTCAAGGGTATGTGCATACCGGGCAGACGACACAAAAAAAGCCGATCCCTCAAGGGCATTGGCGCATAACAAACAATTCCGGGCATGGTGCAACACCTTCTTTTTTTCGGATGCTGTTAATTTGTTATCGATATATAATTCAACAGCCAAGCGTGTTAAACAACCACCGGGGCCAAACAATAACCTATTTCCATTAATGTTTTGCATCACTTTGTCCTATCATTATACGCAGGTTTCTTTTCCCATTCTGGATAAAACTTTTTACATTTTTTAACCCAAACCCCGTTTCTTCGGCAATATCTTTATAGCTTTTGCCACAAAGGTACATCAGTTCTACACATATTCTTTGTTCGTGCTTGAGTTCATCAAGAAGTTTTAAAACCAACTCGCTGTTTACCTGTTGTTCTATATCAAGATGCAATATGCCCTCATTTTCCACAGAATTCTTTTGTAGGTTTTCTATTTTTTCGTGGTGCACCTCTGGTTTAATTTTCCTTAAGCCCATCAGGCAATGGTTCCTTGCAGTTGTATAAAGCCATCCTTTAAAGTTGGCGATATCGTATTTAACCAGTTTTTCTTCAAGCGATTCAAAAATTTCCATTGCAGCATCGCGGGCATTTTCTTCGTGGCGGAAAAATTTCATGCAGGCCGAAAAAACCAGGTGGATGTACCTGTCGAACAATTCGCCTATTATTTCTTTCTCTTGCGTGGTTTTATACCGCGATATTAATTCTTCGTCATTTTGCCTGTTTAGCAAAGCGCGCTTTTTTGAGCAATATGTTTGACTTTTTAAGAACATAATCAAACGGCTTTATTGTTCATAAAACACATATCGTGCCAAAACCAGAACAAACCCACAAACATCTGATTTTATGATTTTTATTTCAATTAAAACACAAAACGCACAAAATTTTATGGAATTTTTAACACAGCAGCATCATATAACCAGAAAGTTAATCCAATAAATATTCTCAGCTATGACACCAATAAAAACAAACCAGGAAAATTTGGAGAGAAAAAGATTTTTTTTCTTTGAATATGGAGTATTATTAATACTCGCTACTCTGCTTGCAGCTTTTGAATGGGGGAAAACCCTTCCGGTAATAAGCGAAAAAGACATTATTAGAAATAATTACCCTATCGATGTTTTAATACCAGTTACAAGGGTTGAAAAAACATTGCCGCCGCCGCCAGTTATGCCCGTTGAACTAATCATAATAAACGACCCGTTAATTGATATTGACGAACCTGATAACTTCTTAAATGTCGATGCCAGATGGAACGACCCGACAAACGTTTACAAAATAAAACCTGTGGACGAAACTGCTGAAGTTGATTCGTTCTGGATTGTTGAAGAAATGCCTAAATACCGTAATGGCCCTGTGCAGAACTTTCAGAAACATGTACAGGAACTTGTAAAATACCCCGATGATGCCATGCGAATGGGCCTGCAGGGTATGGTATTTCTTCAGTTTATGGTGAACGAAAAAGGGATATTGATAAATCCGGTTATCGTACGAAGTCCCGATAGAATTTTGAGCGATGCGGTATTGCTTGCCGTTTCCAAAACCGAGAACTGGACACCTGGCAGGCAGCGAAAGATACCCGTAAAAGTAAACTTTACAATACCGGTAAAATTTGCGCTTAACGAAAACTAAACTACAACTTGAACATCGCCAGAGAAACATGCTAAATAGAAAGTATCAATTTAACATAACACACATTAGCCATGACAACGAAAAAAACAAACAAAACAAACCTGGAAAGAAAACGGTTATTTTTCTTCGAGTACGGGTTATTGCTCATACTTGCATCTCTGTTGGTTGCATTCGAATGGGGCAACACCAAAAGCGACAAGGATATTTATGCCGGCCTTATTGCAGGCGATGATACCGAAGAAATGCTCATTCCTATAACACGCACTGAGGCCGAGAAACAAGTTGCCCCGGTGAAACCAGAAGAATTTATTATAATCGACGACAGCGAACCCGACATAACAGACATAGATATCGACTGGGAATCGGAAGTTGGAATTAACGAAGGCATAGGCCTGTATATTTATGAGCCGGAAGAAGAAGTTGCAGATCCCGACATTTTTATCCGCGTTGAAAAAATGCCAAGTTACCGGGGAGGTACCGAAGCCGATTTCCAAAAACACCTCCAGCAATTGGTAAAATACCCAATGGAAGCACAGGAAATGGGTATTCAGGGGAAAGTAACCTTAAAGTTTGTGGTGAATGAAAACGGCAACATTACCGATCCGCAGATTATTCAAACCGCCAACGATCTTTTGAGCACCGCAGTAATGGAAGCCCTGAAAAAAACAGATAAATGGAAGCCAGGCGAACAACGTGGACGGAAAGTTAAAGTATGTTTCAATGTTCCAGTATTTTTCAGGCTGAACTAAACAAAACTTTACCATAAAAAAAAGAGCGGCAGCAGTTTTCTTTCGCGGAAGCTACTTCCGCTCCCTTTTTAAGTTAGCTGACATATAGGTTTTTATTACAACACAAAACCCCCAAAGCGTTATAGAAAGCAAAGCTGAATTGCGTTCATAAATACCTTATTTATGTTAATATCTCGCCCTGCTAAAACCCTGTTATCGGAAAAATTATTCATATTTTGCCGCAATCTATGTTTATCAGATCTGGCATTATTGTATCAATATTCCTATTATCGGGCATTCAGGGTTTGTCCAATATTACGGGTGTATTTCGGGCCGGCCATAAAAGCGCTGTTGGCCTGCAAGACAGTGTTGATGCCTTCCTGTTAAAAAGTGAAGAAATTATCGACACGCTGCCAGAGATTGCAGCTAAGTATTCGTCAAAGGCCAGGGAAATAGCCCACAACCTTTATATGCCGGAAAGGGAGGCACTGGCAAACAAACTGCTCGGAGAATCGAAACTCAGGCTTGAAGAGTACTACGAAGCCCGCAAACACCTCATATTTGCAAGCAATTATTATGAAAATTCGAACAATAAAATTTTATTGGGCAAGGTAAAATACCTTTTAGGGCTTAACGAATATTACCTGTCAAACTATACAAGCGCCATCGACTACTATTTATTCGCTTACAACATTTTCAGCCAGAACAATATGCTCCCTGAAACCGCAAACCTGCTGCAAAATCTCGGGTTGGTTTACCATTCTGTTGATGAGTTCGAAAAAGCAGGCAAATATTATAACAAGGCTTTGCAATTAATTAATGAAACCGGCAACAACGAAAACATAGCAGGGTTATATCAAAACCTGGGCATATTAAATTACAATAGTGGCAACGACAGCCTGGCTTTAATTTATTATAGCAAATCGGCAGCACATTACAAGCAAAAGCACGACCTGAAAGGACTGGGGATAACCTACAGTAACCTTGGGCTTATAGAGCTTAGAAAAAATAAACCACATGAAGCCTTTGAATATTTCGAAGAATCGATGCAATATTTCATCAAGTCAGGTTTCAGGGTAGGTCAAATGTGGGCGCATAACAATATGGGCACCTCGCTGCTTGTTCAAAAAAATTATAGCCTGGCAGAAACAAATTTCTTAAAAAGTCTTTCAATAGCCCGTGAAATCGGAAGCACAGAAGGGATAATGTCAAATTATGCCGAACTGTCAAAATTCTACGAAAAGCAAAATCAGTTCAATAAATCGCTACAATATTTTAAATTGTACACCAGCATTAAAGATTCAGTAAACACATTCAATGCAAAAGAAAAGATAAAAGAGCTCGAAAAAATATACCTTACCGAAAGTAAAGAGAGCTATAAGGCCGGACTAATTGAAAAAACAAAACAGCAAAAGGAAAAAATCTGGGCCATTTCCGGATTCCTGACAATATTATTGCTGGCGGTAATTGTTGTTGTTACAGCTTTTTACGAGAAACGAAATGCCGAAAGAAAGCTGGCTCGGCACAAAACAGAACTTGAAAAACTAATTGAGAAACGCACAAAAGAATTGCAACAGCAAATTAGCGAAAGAAAAACAGCCGAAGAGTCGGACAAATTAAAATCGGCTTTTCTTGCAAACATGAGCCATGAATTGCGTACCCCCATGAACGCAATAATAGCTTTCTCGAACTTTTTGCGCGAACCCGGACTGAACGAAGAGCGCAGAATCGAATATCTCGATCACATAACCACTGCAGGAGACAGTCTCTTGCGCCTTATCGACGATATAATCGATATTGCAAAAATTGAGTCGAAACAACTTAAATTGTTTATACAGCCAACAAACCTTAACCGCTTATTTAGCGAACTTTATAAGGTTTATGGCGAAACCAGGGCAAAAATCATCAAAAAAACAATTCGGTTTAACCTTATAACCGACAACGAATATTACTACATTATTAACACCGACGGCCAACGTTTAAAACAGGTATTATCGAACTTAATTGAAAATGCCTTTAAATATACCGACAAAGGAAAAATTGAAATAGGTTTCGAAACTACCGAAAATTCAGTAACCCTATTTGTCTCCGATACCGGCATAGGAATACCTGCCGATAAGCATGAACTTATTTTCGACCGGTTTTACCAACTAAACCATTTGAACGACCGCAAAGTATGCGGCACAGGACTAGGACTGGCAATCAGCAAAAACCTTGTAAAATTATTGGGCGGACAAATCTGGGTTGATTCTGAACCTGGAAGGGGAAGTACTTTTACTATACGCATACCAGTCGATTCCCTTAAAAAACAACCCAATCCATTGTATTGCGAAAGTGTTAAAACAGGAAAAACTGCTCAGTTTCGGAAGTACAACTGGCACAATGTAACCATTTTAGTTGCCGAAGATGAAGACCTGAACTATAAAGTACTCGATACCTGCCTTACCCGCACAATGGCTCATATCATTAGGGCTAAAGACGGTGCAACAGCAATCGAAATCTGTAAAAACCAAAAAGTCGATTTGGTACTTATGGACATACAAATGCCTGGAATTGATGGGTATGAAGCAACCCAGGAAATAAAAAGAATTAATAACCGAACGCCGGTCATCGCACAAACATCCTTTGCTCTTATTGGCGAAAAAGAACGATGCCTGCAAGCTGGTTGCGACGATTTTATCACCAAGCCGCTAAATATTGATCTGCTGCTCCAAAAAATTGAACATTATATTAATTCTTGAATGAAAAAAGAGTAAAGAAACAGCATAGAATTTTAACCTCTTTAATTAACTTCGTTGAGCCCTTCGGGGTTCATAAATTCCTATTATTAACCTGCTTTCAAAACAAGACATGGAAATGAACATGTTACAATTACACAAAGTTTTATACTTTTCTTTCATGGTGGATTATATCTTTACCCATTAAATCAACAGTAGAACCAAAGTTTAAAATAAAAAGTGAACGGTGAAGAGTAAACAGTGAACAATTGATTTAAAGTTTTAAGATGTGCCAATTATTAATTTTTTCATTTCTTTCATTCCTCTCATTCCTCTCATTCCAAATAGTGCATAAAACGTCAAAAAAAACTGCCCTCACCTGCCTGTTACCTATGTTGGAACAAAAATGAAAGCAACCTTATATCACGAAATAGCGAATTTCACCCCATATTTTAACTTTTCACCACGCAAAATATGCGATTGCCCCAAAAGTTAATTAAAAATTATACTGTTATTGCTTTGCTCTATAAATTTGTAAAAAAATAATAGTAAGGAATAATGAAAAAAACATACTCGGTAATAATCGGAACCGGCAGTTATATTCCCGAGAGGGTTGTGGTTAATGCCGATTTTATGGATCATCATTTTTACGACAAAGAAGGCACAAAATTCGAAACTGGTACCGATACCATTATTCAAAAATTCACAGAAATAACCGAAATTGAAGAAAGAAGGCATGTTGAGGAAGATAAAAACACTTCCGATCTTGCATTTCATGCTGCAGAAAGGTGCATCGAAAATGCCGGTATCGACAAAGAAACCCTCGATTACATAATTGTAGCACACAATTTTGGCGATATTATGAAAGGTTCGCTACAGACCGATATTTTGCCAAGCCTTGCATCGCGCGTGAAGGAAAAACTGGGCATAATAAACCACAAAACTGTTGCCTACGACACCGTTTTCGGTTGCCCGGGATGGGTACAGGGCCTTATACAGGCAAATTATTATATCCGTTCGGGCGATGCCAAAAGGGTAATGGTAATAGGTGCCGATGTTTTATCGCGAATTTCCGACCCGCACGATCGCGACAGTATGATTTATGCCGATGGCGCAGGGGCTGCAATTCTTGAGGCAAGGGAAAGCGATACCCCGGTTGGGATACTTGCCCACAACACCCGCACCGATGCAAATGGCATGACATATAGCTTGTACCTGGGTAAATCTTTCAATGTACAGCACCCCGAACAAAATATGTACATTAAAATGAACGGACATAAAATTTATGAGTACGCGCTTAAAAACGTTCCGGGAGTAGTTAAAGAAGGCCTTGAAAAAGCAGAGGTTGATATTAAACAAGTATCGAAAGTATTGATACACCAGGCAAATGCCAAAATGGACGATGCAATCTTAAAACGGCTTATGCGTTTGTACAACATTAAAGAAGTACCGGAAAATATTATGCCCATGACAATAGCCAAGCTGGGAAATTCGTCGGTTGCAACCGTTCCAACCCTGCTTGACCTGATACTCAGGGGCAATATGCCGGGGCATAAGTTATCAGCAGGCGATATTGCCGTGTTCACATCGGTTGGTGCCGGCATGAATATCAATTGTATAGTTTATAAATTTCCTGAATAAAATATTACAATTCTGTTTATAAAGGCTGTCAATATTTGTCAGCCTTTTTTTATCTTTATATGTTACTGAACAAAAACAAATTAAATACAATACCACTCAAAGATGAAAAAAAAGGCAATAATTGTAATTATTATCGTTTTGGCCTTACTTATCAGCGGCTTGTTATCGGTTAAACCAATAAAAAGCAATATGGCCGAAAAGTGGCTCAACGAGGGTATAATGCTTTACGATAGCGGCAGGTATGAAAATGCAGCCATGGCTTTTGAAAAGGCCATAAACCTAAAAAAGAATAACATTGAAGCCATCCTGAACCTTTCAAAAACCCAGTTAAATATGCAATTAAACGCCGAAGCACTGCAAAACGCAGAGAAAGCAATATTGCTAAACCCACAGCTTGCCGAAGCATTTTCGGTTTGTGGCGAAGTAAACATTAAGCTAGGGCAATATGCAGAGGCCATCGGTTTTTTCAATAAAGCCATTGAACTTGACACAAGTATAGCCGAAGCGTATTATTACAGGGGTGTTGCAAAGGCAAACCTGGGTGAACTGGAAGCTTCGCTTGCCGATTATAAAAAAGCCCAGTTGCTTGATGCAACCAATAAAAAATACCTTGAATCGGGGTTAATTGTTCGAACCAGGCTCAACGATTATAGCGGCATAATAAAAGATTACAACAAACTTATTGAACTGGATCCTTCGAATACCGAAGCGTTTTACCAAAGAGGCTTTTTCAAATACAGCCTCGATGATTTCGAAGGCGCCATTGCCGACTTTGATAATGCCCTAAAGCTCGACAATAAAATGGGAAAAGCATATTATTACAGGGGGCTTTCGAGTGCGAAAAATGGCAAGCTTGAAGATGCAGCCTATTACTTTAATGAGTCGGCCAAAGTGGATTATAAGGCACACGAATCGTTTTTTAATGCCGGGTTGGCTTATCTTCGCCTTAAAAAAACCAACGATGCCCGCAAAGCGCTTGAAAACTGCATTAAAGCCGACAATAAAGGTCCAAAAACAACCGATGCCCATATAAACCTGGGCGCACTTGAACTCATGAACTCTAATTTTGAGAAAGCCATACAAATTTATTCAGCCCTCTTAAAAACCAACAATAAAAATACCGATGCATTGTTTAACAGGGCTTTTGCCTATAGCTCAATAAAGAAAACCGGCGAAGCTATTTCCGACCTTGACAAATGCATTGGCCTGGGCAGGAACACACCGGATGTTTATTACCTAAGGGGCGTACAATATATAAGCCGCAGCGACTTTAAAACCGGTTGCGCCGATATAAAACAAGCAGCCGAAGGCGGGCACCAGGAGGCAAAAAATATGGTGGGCACTTATTGCAAAAATTTTTAATATGAAGAAATTATCTGGTTCTATTTTATTAGCGCTATTGGTTTTTCCTATTTTGGCACAAACCGATACATCGTCTGTCGGGCGCGATTCTCTAATAGTTGTAAATACATTTGTTTACGACCTTAATTACGGTATTAGTATGTTTCACCGTTTTTGCCCCAACCAGAAAACCTACGACAAACAAAAGAAAATTTTGCGCGAAATAATTTATTCTAAACCCGATTCCGGGAATAAGGTATCTATCGAAAAGTTTGTGTACTATTTTTACAACAACGAGAATCTTGCCTCGGAAGAGTTTTATCGCCCCGATGGTGTTTTTGACCACCTGGTTAAATATACATACGATGCAAACAACAACCTAACAGCAAAAAGCATTTTAACCATGTCGGCCGGAAAAAAAAATTTTGTCGGCGACACCATTTACAAATACTCAAATAATCAGTTAATACAGATAACTGCACGTAACAACAAAAAAAAGACAGTTAGCAATATCTCCATTACTTATTCCCCTGAATCTGAAATCCATACGCTTAAACACAAAAATACTTTAAACAACCAACCCACAGAAGTTATATCAGAAAAGAAATTTGAAAACGGGAAAATTTCTGAGATAATACAAATAAACAAATACAACAAAGGCATTGCCGATACCCTGAGAGTAAAATATAATTATAACGAAAACGGACAGCTAAAAGAAAAAATATATTACAAAAACAGTGCTTTCGAAACACGTTTGCAATTTGACTATTTTGCAAGCGGGGATATAAAAAGCATTGGCGAAACCGATGAAAAGGGCAAAAAAACAGCATTTACAGCTTTTGAAAGAAAAAACATTATACACTCATTTGGAGGGGTAGAGTCGCAAATAAAACTTTTCGATTAGTAGTTTCAGGCAACCAGAATTATTATCACAACAACATGCCCCGCACAACTTAGTACCTGTTCAGCCACCTGTACCTTCTTGCATTGTCGCCAAACCTAAGTGCCATCATAATCTCGTGCGAACCAAAAGTTCGTCGTTGAAGGCTGCTGAAAGTATAATCGACAGAATATCCTACAAAAAACTTATCGATACGTGCCCCACCATAGAATATTAAGCCCGAACCTCTTCCACCAAGTGTTTCTGAAGACACCCGCGATGAACCTCCTGAGCGGTAAGCAAATCCGCCCCAGTAATTTTCGTTAAAATAGGTTGTTAGGTTTAAATCGATCTGCGACACAACATTTTCGCTTAACTTAAAATTAAAAGATGGCTCAACATAAATATGCCTGTTTAAATCAAACCTGTATCCCGACATAATAATATATTGCCTTTCAAGCCTTAAGCTTGCGCTACTATCAGCCTTATTAAAATTAAAAAAGCTTTCGAAAAGGTTTTGGGTAGAGAAACCGGCATAAAGGTTTTTCTCGGAAAAATAAACCCCAAAATTCCCATCGATAAAATAACCCCTGTCGGAAGTAAGGCTAAACATAATATCATCGGGGTTTTCCAATACCATTTTATCTTTGTTTAAGGAATATTGAAGCCCTATAATACTAGCACCAAAAGAAAGTGCCTGGTTTCGTGTAGAAAGGTGGTAAGAATATGTAGCCTGAAATCCGGTTTTATTAAGTGCCCCTAAATTGTCGCTAAAAATATATCCGCCATAGCCAACTTTTCCACCTCTCGACATACTGCGTTTGCGCCGGCTTTTTCCTTTAAATATGCCACGCCCCCGTGAAATATGGCTACTTCTCACAAACCTTGTTTGTCCGGAAATTGCTACAGTTGCAGGGGCCCCCTGCAAACCAGTCCATTGTTTACGTGCTGTAAGGTTAAACGATGTATATCCTTCGTGGCCGGCAATGGCCGGGTTTAATAAAAACTTATTTGTCCAATATTGTGAATAAATAGGAAATTGCTGTCCGACAACGGGTAAACTTATGAAAAATAAGAAACTGGCTATATGAAAAAATCTTTTATTCACGTTATTTCTGTTCTGAATACTGTAATGGCCTCTTCGTCCCAAATATATAATTTTAAAACCGAACAGCCCATTTTAATTTATTTTGAGTGCAAAAGTAATCGAATAAAAATAAATATTTACCTGATAAGGTTAATTGTTCCTGAGAATGTTTCCAGGTTCATGTATCTCAGGTCTATAACGAAAAAGTATGCATCCATAGGCATAGGCCTTCCGTTTGAGGTGCCATCCCATGGCTGGCCGTAAACGTCAGTTGTACGGTAAACCAGCCTTCCCCAACGGTCGAATATTTCCAGAACTGCATTGGGAAACTGTTCCATATAAGGTATGTTCCAAACATCGTTATTGCCGTCGTTGTTTGGAGTTATGGTGTTTGGTATGTCTTTAAACAAAGCCAGCACATTGCAAGGCATAACCACAATAGAATCGCTGGCAGTACAACCATTATAGTCGGTAACCATAACTGATACCGTGTCGATTGAGCCTTTTACCGGATAAACATAGAATGGGTTACCGGTTGAAGAATTGCCACTGGTTGTTCTCCAGACATATTGAGCGAAATCGCCGGCGTTAAGCCTGTATGGGTTTAAATCATCGCAAAGCAGTGTATCGGGGCCAAGGTTTACAGTTGGCAGGGGGTTCGACACAACCATTACCGAATCGTACCGGAAACAGCCTAATCCATCGGTAACCTTTACCCATATCAATTCCGATTCTGTGGCTGTATAAGTTGGGGCATAAGTACCATCGTGCCATTGCATGGTGTATGGTTGCAAATACGAATTACTGCGCGCATCGAAAACATGGCTTTCCCCTTCGCATATTTCAAGTGCAATATACCCGAGGTTAACCTGAGGGGCATGAACAGTTACACGTGCAGTCTGGGGTACCCCTGTGCAGCCGAATTTTGTAACTTCCTGCACTTCTATAAGGTATGTGCCGATCCTGTAACCCCATTTTACTGAGATAGTATCTCTTCCGTCGCCATCTATAATACTTGCACCTTCTACCGACCAGATAAACTCAGAGTCGGCATAGCCATCTACACCATATTTTTCAGTACTTTCAGCACAGACAGTCCCCAGATTGGGGGACTGTCCGTTGCTAAAAGTACTTATTAGTACTGTAAATGCTAGTAGCGCTATGTATTTAATGCAAGCCAATGCGATACTTTTTAAGTTAAAACCTATTTGTTTCTAATTATCAGTTTAAGGCTTAATTACTCAGCCCATGTATTGGTTATATGGTAAATCGGGCCGGTAACAGGTGCAGGATAAACTGTAACAATAACCTGGTCGGCAGCTGCATAATATGTAAATGCATCGTTTGCAGGAGCACCGCCGCCCAGAGCCATAAAGTTGCCATAGCGCGAAGCCTGGTCGTTAATACTCACAAGGTTATAAGTATATACGGTAACGGCATCGCGGGTACCATTATTGATTACCAGGAAATCCCCTACTGTCATAAGATCCGGGGCAGCAGCAGCTGTAGCAATTTCCTGTGGGGCCAATGTTGTATAATTTACAGCATATTTCTGGGCACCAGCAGGATTAGCTCCATTTTCATCATCATAATAGAACTCTTTGGCCATAGCATTGTTTAGTGTAGCAATTTCGAGGTTCCACACCAAACGGTAGTTTTGCCAGCCACCGGTAATTGCCGATTGTATGTCGGCAGGAAGTCCTGCGTCGCCTTCACAGAAAGTATAAGTAGCATCGGCAGCAATTGTAATATTAGGCTGGGCCACAACGTTAACAACCAGGTTAGTTTGTGCGCCAGAGCAACCACCGTATGCGGCAGGTGCATTTTCAGTAACCGTAACAGTATAAGGCGATCCGGCAGCACTACCGGCAGGAGCAGTAATTTCCACGTAGTTATCTTCAGCATCGTTCTGGCTAAAAGTAAGCGTAGTTGAAGCTTCAGCCCAGGTCCAGGTAAAGTCGGCAGTTAAGCTGTTCGCACCATCGGCGTTGTATGCCGGGTGAAAGTAAGGATCGGGCAAAGCATATACAGGAACAGTTGTTCCTTCCATGATGTATGTCTGAGCCTGTACGGCACCACTTGCATAGTCAGCAGCTGTACCTGGAACATCAGTACTTTGGGCAAATACACCGCCAACAAATATGGCAGCAACTGCAAAAGCAGCCACGAGTTTTTTTGTAATTCTCTTGTTCATAATACCTAATTTTAAATTAAACTTATTCATTGTCTTTAATATTCTTGTTTTTATTAGTGTTTACAACGCTTCGGGCTAAAAAGTTTCACATATATATTAAACTACATATTATTTTACATATATATCGGTTTTTTATTGACAAATGATTT
>JAFGQZ010000009.1 GCA_016935435.1 Bacteroidales bacterium | reverse complement strand
TAAAATATCAAATCCCCAGAAATTTTGCTTGACCCGAAAAGTAAAGTACGAAAAACACGAAAAACAAAAACCCGCAGTTAAAATGCAGGTTTTTGTGGAGCTAACGGGAGTCGAACCCGTGACCCCTTGACTGCCAGTCAAGTACTCTAGCCAACTGAGCTATAGCCCCGGAATAATTTGAAATGCGCGACAAAAATAGAAATTTTTATCGAAAATGAAACACACTGAAATAAAATAATTTTTTTTGCCCGCACAATTCTTTTGGCTTATTTATTGCAGAAAGTATAATAAAATGGATTAAAATACATTTGGCAGTAATTAAGATTTACTTTATTTTTACGCACCGCAAATATTAGTAAAATGGAATTAAAGAAAAGCAATAAAGCCGATTTGGAAAGCAAAAGAATTGTTTTCCTTGAATACGGGCTCGTTCTCGTTTTGGCCATGATACTGCTGGCCTTCGAGTGGGGCACAAAACTCAAAGAAGATTCGCTCCTGGGCCAGGTACAGGATGCTGAGGCCGAAGAAGAAATGATTATAACAAGGCAGCAACCTCAAACACCACCTCCCCCACCACCTCCCCCACAAGTTATTGAAGTGCTCCAGATTGTGGAAGACAATGTCGATATTGATGAAATTGACTTTGAAAGCATGGAGGCCGATGAAAAAACATCGCTCGATTTGGTTGTGTTCGATTATGAAGATGAAGTTGCCGAAGAAGAAGTTTTTATTATCGTTGAAGACATGCCCTCTTTTAAGGGTGGCGATTTGAACGAATTCCGTAACTGGGTAGCCAAAAGCCTGAAATATCCCGAGATAGCTGCTGAAAACGGCATCCAGGGCCGTGTTTTTGTTCAGTTTGCTGTTAATGCAAAAGGCGAAGTGGTAGATGTTGTTGTTGTACGCGGGGTCGATCCTGCCCTTGATGCCGAAGCTGTTAGGGTTATTAAATCGTCGCCCAAATGGAGCCCCGGAAAACAACGCGGACGCCCCGTAAAGGTGCAGTTTACCTTCCCGGTAGTTTTTGTTTTGCAATAAGTTTATTACTCCATAAAAAAAATGCCCCGGAAATTCCCGGGGTTTTTTATATATTTATTTGTATCAAAAAAAAACGGTGCCATGAAAAAAATATTACCACTTTTCATAACCACGGCCTTATTAACTTTTGCATGCAAATCGTCGTCAAAACTTATTGAAGAGGGCAATTACGACAAGGCTATCGACAAATCGATAAAATCGGTTTTAAAAGGAAAAGCCGATGACGAAGAAATTGACATGCTCGACAGGGCCTATAAACTTGCCAATACACGCGACCTGGAACGAATAAAATTGTTAAAAGCCGAGGGCAAACCCGAAAATTGGGAACAGGTTTATTATATTTACTCTTCTCTCGATTACAGGCAAAAAGAAGTTAGAAAAGTTTTACCGCTCAGGCTTAAAGGCCGGGTTATCGATTACGAACAGATTGATTATACCAATTCAATTGTTGAAGCAAAAACAAAAGCCGCCGAACATTTTTATACCAACGGCAAACGGCTCATGCAGGTAAACACCAAGCAGGCCTATCGCGAAGCCTATTTTAACTTTAACAAGGCACAAAATTTCAGGGGAAGTGCTTTTTCCGATGTAAACGAACTGATTGCCGATGCCGAATACCTGGGCACAAGCCGTGTATTGGTCGATGTTTCAAACAATACTCCATTTAGGCTGCCCCCGGAGTTTTACGACAACTTGTTGTCGTTCAACACAACCGGACTAAACTCACAATGGGTCGAATATTATTTGCGCCGAAGCGACCGACAGGTTGATTTCGATTATTTTGTTACCATACAAATTAAAAATATTATTGTATCGCCGGAACGGTTTAACCAAAAAGAATTTATCAGGAAAAAGAAAGTACAGGATGGCTTTTCGTATGTTCTCGACGATAAAGGAAATGTTAAAAAAGATTCGCTCGGCAACGATATAAAAGTACCAAAATACAAAGAACTTGTTTGTACTGTGCTGGAAAGGCAGCAAATAAAAGAAGCTACTGTTGAAGTCCAGATTGAATACATGAGCCTAAACCCTAACAGACGTGTCATGAAAATGGTGCCAATAGCCGCAACGTCTTTCTTTGAGCATTTTTCGGGCAAAGCTGTGGGCGACCTTGATGCACTTACCCCCGACGATTTGAACCTGATAAATCGCGACCCGGCCCCTTTCCCCGACGATCTTTCGATGATATACGACTGTACAGCAACCTTGCAAAAGGCAATAACCGATGCCATGCACTCAAACAAAAACCTGATATATTAATTGTTAGCAAAAATAAATGCTATTAAATAACTAATTTTGCCGGCGTTAAAGTACACCGGCTTTTTTTATGGGACAGATTTCAACAGCTAAAGAAACAGATATAGCAGTTCTGGTTGGTATAATTACCAATGCACAGGACGAGAACATTGTTAACGAATATTTGGATGAGCTGGCCTTTTTAACCGAAACAGCAGGAGCAGAGCCGGTTAAAAGATTTACCCAGCGTATCGATAAGCCCCATCCGAAAACGTTTGTTGGGAGCGGTAAACTCGAAGAAATCAAGCAATATATTATTATCCACGAGGTACAGTTGGTTATTTTCGACGATGAACTTAGTCCCAGCCAGTTGCGAAACCTCGAGAAAGAGCTTGGCTGCCGCATACTGGATCGCACAAACCTTATACTCGATATTTTTGCCGGCAGGGCACAAACAGCCCATGCAAAAACACAAGTTGAGCTTGCCCAATACCAGTACCTGTTGCCACGGCTTACCCGCATGTGGACCCACCTCGAACGCCAACGTGGAGGCATTGGGCTCCGCGGGCCGGGCGAAACCGAAATTGAAACCGACAGGCGCATTATCCGCGATAAAATTGCCAGGTTGAAAGAACAATTAAAGAAAATCGATTTACAGATGGCCACGCAACGAAAAAATCGTGGGCAAATGGTGAGGGTTTCGCTGGTAGGCTATACCAATGTGGGCAAATCAACGATAATGAACCTTATAAGCAAATCGGAGGTTTTTGCCGAAAACAAATTATTTGCCACCCTCGATACCACTGTGCGAAAGGTGGTTATCGGTAACCTTCCTTTTCTTTTGTCCGATACAGTGGGTTTTATCAGAAAGTTGCCGCACAGCCTTGTGGAGTCGTTTAAATCTACACTCGACGAAGTGCGCGAGGCCGATATTTTGCTGCACGTGGTAGATATATCACACCCGAATTTCGAAGAACAGGTAAATGTTGTAAACGAAACCCTGCAGGAGATAAAAGCTGCTGATAAGCCAATATACCTGGTATTCAATAAAATTGATGCATACACATACATTAAGAAAGACGAAGACGATTTAACACCCCGCACACGCGAAAACTGGACAATAGACGAACTTAAAAACAGTTGGATGGCTAAAACAGGCACGCCATGCATTTTTATTTCAGCAAAACAGAAACAAAATATCGAACCTTTCAGAAAACTGCTTTACGATAAAGTGCGCGATGTGCATATCACCCGCTATCCATACGACAAATCCCTCTATGACGAACAACAACCGGTTTAATATAGTTTGCAGAATGTACCGGCTAACTAAACATTAAAAAAGCGGCAGGGTTTATTCCCAGGTAACGTAATACTCGGTCATGGCATCTTTTCGGGCAAGCGATTTTCTGATATTGACCTGTGTGTTTTTACAGCCCGAAATTTCCAGGGCCCCTTCAATCCAACCGGCAATATTATATTCAATTGCCTCATCGGGTTCGTCGAAGCGAAGAATTTGCATTGCAAGCTGGTTTTTCATTTCTGAGGTTACCTTAATTTCGGCATTGCTGAAATACGCAGCCATTACACGCCCGGCCCTGTCAATTATATGACGGGGCGAACCAAATTTCACGTATATACGGTAAATACCGCTAAGGGCTTCATCGGCGCTGAAACGCCCCATTTTCCATACTGCATTTTTCCAGTCGCCGTTAAAGAAAACATCGCCTACATGCCTGAGTGGTTTTGTAAGGCCGGCCGATAAAGGGTACCATTCGTTAACTTTAATAAAATCGGTGAATATTTTTTTTGATGGCTCTGGAAGCGTTTTTGCCCAATCATTAAAACGCCCCGGGAAATTTTTTTCGATAAACTCTTTGACCGATTTTACCGAAACTCCTTTGATTTCCATTTTCTTTAAAAGATAAAAAATTAATATTGGTTTGTTTTTGTTTTGCCAAATTCCGAAGTGGTTTATGCAACATCAACAGAGATATAAAGAAACAGATAAGTCGGAACAGTGATGCCAAATTAAGCAATAATTCTATTAGGAGAATATTATCGCAGTTTTTTTTTCAAAAAATTATATACACGACTAATACAAAAAAAATATTTTACAGTAAGGAAGCTGTTTTTATTTCTATTAGGTTTAATTTTGGCACTTAATATTATTAACCCAAATGTTTAAATGACATCTGTATCGATTGTTAAAGAATTTACCTGGAGCATGGCCCACATGCTTGCAAACCATATCGGAAAATGCAAGAACATTCATGGCCATACCTATAAAATGCAAATAGAGATTGCCCGGAAAGGCGGCGGTGTGCTTAACAAGCCTGGACAAACCGACGATGGCATGGTACTTGAATTTGAAGAGCTGAAAACAATAATCAACACTAATACAGTTGAGGCCCTCGACCATGCCTTTCTGTACTGGGTTAATTCAACCGACGAACTTGAACATGAAATAGCTTCGTTACTGAAGAAACACGGGAGAAAGGTAGTTGATATTAACTATAGGCCAACAGCAGAGAACCTGGCTCTTGATTATCTCGATAAGATCAATAACGATTTGGCGGCATTTAAAGTTGAGGTTGTTGAACTGGTATTGTGGGAATCGCCGACAAGCTATGCACGTGTACTGAACCGATAATAATGCTACCGCACAATTTTGAAAATACACCCCTGCCTGTTACCGAAATATTCCAGAGCATTTCCGGCGAAGGTATTTCCTCGGGCAATGTTGTTGTGTTTGTAAGGCTTGCAGGATGCAATTTAAGGTGTACCTGGTGCGATACCAAATATAGCCTGGAAGAAAAGGCACCGGGAACAGTGCTTTTATTGCCCGGGGAGATATTGCATCAGGTTAAGTCTTTTGGCATTAACGAAGTTATTTGCACCGGTGGCGAACCCCTTGAAGAAGATAAACCCAAAAGGGCTTTACCACTATATTTGGCTGCAAACGGGGTGAAGGTGAGAATAGAAACCAGTGGTGCAAGCCCCTTATATACTCTCGAAGAATTTAACGCTTTTGCTGGGGCTGAACCGAACATTCAATACTGCATGGATGTAAAATGCCCGGCTTCGAAAATGGTTTATAAGAACAACCTTAAAAATATTGCTTTGTTGCGGCAAGGCGATGAGCTTAAGTTTGTGGTTCAGGATCAAACCGATCTTAACTTTAGTTTTGATGTTATTGAAGCATACAAATTTCATTTGTCTGAAAAAAAAATAGCAATTAACTTTTCGCCTGTTTTTGGGGCAATAAAGCCGGTTGAAATAGTCAATTTTCTGAAAGAAAAAGCTAATTATTCCTGCGAAAATAGTTTATGGGTACGTTTAAGCCTGCAAATCCATAAATATATATGGCCACCTCACAAAAGAGGGGTTTAGGAAGTATTTAGTTTTCCGTTAAATATTTTGTTGCTGCAATAAAAATAGCAGACGGCACCAGGCAGCCGCAGTTATCCAATATTTTTCTTTTACATTTTATTTGCATATTCAGTTTACGCACAAGAATTAACTTTAAATAGTTGAAAACCAGCTTTTATTGTTGTAATTTTATAATCAATATCTCTTGTGCTAACCCTTAGGGTTTCCTGTTTGCCTGCTCCCTGTAAAAGCAAATTTCAGGGGTGTTGGCAAATTATAAGGATATTTAGGACATAGGAAACCTTCCGTGTTTTCTTCTTTATCCCTTCAAGGCTTTTATAGCTGATATCACTAAAATACAGGTAAATTAAAAACCTTCTGATTATGATCCGGCGCAATGCCAGGCTTGTTTATCCGAAAGAACGGTTCCATACAGTTCTTCAAAGTTCGGTATCGGTTGACGAATTTTATGGGTTAGACGACCTGGAAAGTAAAAAGTTAAAAATAATACAGGCAAAATATGGTTGCAGGCATTGCTTTCATAATTTGCCCGATAATGTTGTGTTAAACCTCAATAAGTTTTACTGGAACGAAGAATTACAATGCTTCGTAATTGATACCGGCAAACAAGTGTCGGTAAGGCTAAACAAACTGGAAGAAACTATCTTAGAATATCATTACGACACTCAGTATTTCTTTTAGCTAGTTTACCCGGGGTGCTGCAATGCCTTCCAATATCTTTGGTTTGCAATAGGGCTTTCTTAGGAACAAAAGCTGTAAATATTTATATTTGGTTGTTCTAAACAAAAAACTATGCAAACAAAAGTATTTTTATTTTTTTCAGTATTTTTTGCCCTATCTTGTTCAAAGGGCAATAACGAAACCGTGGCTTTAATCGAAAAAAACCTGGAGTTGGCTGTTGAACAATACAAAGCTATGGATTTAACTGTGGCCGACAGTCTGTTTCCCCGCTCCACCAAGCCCGATGGTTCGCTTATGACCAATAAAAGCTGGTGGTGGACCAGTGGTTTTTACCCGGGCAGCCTTTGGTATTTATATGAATTTTCGGGCGACACCGCTATTCTTTCTGCTGCCCAAAAAAAGCTGAAAGCCCTTGAAAAGGAGCAATACAGTACCTACGACCATGATATTGGGTTTAAAATGTTGTGCAGTTACGGAAACGCATACCGTATTACTTCCGAAAACAGCTATGTTCCCATTATAGTGAATTCGGCAAAATCGCTTTTACAGAGGTACGACAGCACAGTGCGCAGTATCCGTTCGTGGGATGATATTGGCGATACGGCTCAATTTAAAGTTATTATCGACAATATGATGAACCTCGAATTGTTGTTTTGGGCAACTCACCAAACCGGCGACTCTATTTATTATTATACAGCTGTTGAGCATGCCAATACAACGCTCGCCAACCATTTCAGGCCCGACGGTAGTTCGTACCACCTCGTTTCGTACAAGCCGCAAACAGGCGAAGTACTTTATAAAAAAACAGTGCAGGGCTTTGCCGATTCATCGGCATGGGCCCGTGGCCAGGCATGGGGGCTATATGGATATGTAGTATGCTACCGCGAAACAACCGACCCGAGCTACCTTGCTATAGCAAATAAAATTGCCGGTTTATTAATTAACCACCCTAACCTGCCAGCCGACAAAATACCTTACTGGGACTTTAACGCCCCTGATATTCCTGGCGCCAAACGCGATGCTTCTGCTGCCGCGATAATGGCTTCGGCACTTATTGAACTTGCCAGCTTTACAGATGGGAACCAAAGAAAACTTTACCTGGCACATGCTACCGAAATACTAAAAAGCCTCAGCAGCGATGTTTACCGGGCAAAAACTGGCGAAAACAATAATTTTCTGTTGAAACACTCGGTTGGCCATTTGCCAGCAAACAGCGAGGTTGATGTTCCTTTAAGCTATGCCGATTATTATTATATCGAAGCATTATTAAGGCTGAAAAAAACGCTTAAATAAACCTTTAGGCACTGGCCAAAATAACAAATTACCATCGATAAAAAAAGCCTGCCCTTTTTCGGGGCAGGCCTTTTTTTTAAAATATGTAAACCATTTCTTAATAACGGTAATGTTCGGGTTTGTAAGGCCCTTCAAGCGGCACGCCAATGTAATCGGCCTGTTCCCGGGTCATTTTTGTAAGTTTTACCCCTAATTGTTCGAGGTGCAGACGGGCAACCTCTTCATCGAGTTTCTTCGATAAGCGGTACACATCAATTTTGTAGTTGTTTTTCCATAAATCGAGCTGGGCCAGGGTTTGGTTTGAGAACGAATTGCTCATTACAAACGAAGGGTGGCCTGTTGCACAGCCCAGGTTAACCAGTCGGCCTTCTGCAAGCAGGAAAATGGAGTGGCCTTCGGGGAAGACGTACTTATCGACTTGGGGCTTAATATTTACTTTCTTAATGCCTTTGTATTCATTAAGCTTATCAACCTGTATTTCGTTATCGAAGTGCCCAATGTTGCATACAATAGCCTGATCTTTCATTTTTGCCATGTGCTCAATGGTAATCACGTCTTTGTTGCCAGTTGTGGTAACATAAATATTGCCTTCTTTCAGGCTGTCTTCAATGGTAGATACCTCAAAACCTTCCATTGCAGCCTGCAGGGCGCAAATGGGGTCGATTTCGGTTACAATTACCCGGGCACCGTACGAACGCATCGATTTGGCACAGCCTTTTCCAACATCGCCATAGCCGAGCACAACAACAACCTTACCGGCAATCATTACATCGGTGGCCCTTTTTATGCCATCGGCAAGCGATTCGCGACAACCATAGAGATTATCGAATTTCGATTTGGTTACCGAGTCGTTTACGTTAATGGCCGGAACAAGCAGCTCGCCTTTTTCAAGCATCTGGTAAAGACGGTGAACCCCGGTGGTAGTTTCTTCCGAAACGCCCTTCCATTCTTTCACCATGTTGTGCCATTTTTGCGGATTTTCGGCAAGCACCTTTTTAAGCAGGTTCAATATAACACCTTCTTCGGTGTTTGAAGGTTTTTTGTCGAGCACTTTAGCATCGTTTTCGGCTTTGTAACCTAAATGAACAAGTAATGTGGCATCGCCGCCATCGTCAACAATAAGGTTTGGGCCCTTATCGCCCGGAAAAGTTAAAGCCATTTCGGTGCACCACCAATATTCTTCAAGTGTTTCGCCTTTCCAGGCAAAAACAGGGATACCGGCAGCTGCAATTGCTGCTGCTGCATGATCCTGCGTAGAGAAAATGTTGCAACTTGCCCAACGTACGTCGGCGCCAAGCTCTGCCAGTGTTTCAATAAGTACGGCCGTTTGTACGGTCATGTGCAACGATCCGGTTATTCGGGCGCCTTTCAGTGGTTTTTCTGTTGAGTATTTCTTGCGGATTGCCATTAAACCTGGCATTTCTTTTTCTGCAATTTCAATTTCTTTTCTTCCAAAATCTGCCAGACTCATGTCGGCAACTTTGTATGGAAGGATTTCAGTGACTGTACCGTTTTTCATTTTATAGTATTAAAGTAATTAATTATCGTTTGTTTATCGTTTTGTATTTGCTCAACCAGTTTTTCGGCAGACTCGAACTTAATTTCTTCTCGGATACGTTTATGAAATTTTATGGTTATAAACGTATTGTATAAATTACCTTCAAAATTAAAAAAATTTGCCTCAATAACTTTTATGCCCCGGTTATCAATAGTTGGCCTTGTGCCAATGTTTAACATTCCTTTTAGCCGGGTATTGCCGAAAATTGCTTCAATAGCATAAACGCCGTCGGCGGGAATAAGTTTATAAAGTTCTGCAACTTCTATATTGGCTGTTGGAAAACCAAGTTTGCGGCCAACTTTGTTGCCATGCACAATTTTACCGGTAAGAATATATTCGTAGCCAAGCAATTTATTGGCGGTTACTATTTCCCCGGTCGATATTTGGTTTCGTATAACAGAAGAGCTTACCCTTTGTTCGCCAACCATAATTTTAGGCATCTGCTCAAGCTCGATATTATTTTTCTCTGCCAGCAACTTTAAACTATCAAAATTTCCCTGCCTGTCGCGTCCAAACTGGTGGTTAAACCCAACAACAAGGTGCCTGGCCCTGAGCTTGTCAACAATAATACGTTTTATAAATTTATCGAACGATGTTGAAGCAAACTGTGCATCAAACGGAATTAAAAGTACATTTTGTAAACCGGCAGTTTCAAGCAAACAAAGCTTTTCATCGAGGGTAGTAAGCAGTTTAAGGCTGTCGGCATCTTTGTTTAACACATACCTGGGATGAGGCCAAAGGGTAACAAGTAACGACTCGCACCCTTTTTCCAACGATAATTCCTTTAGCCTTGTAATTATTTGTTTGTGCGCAAGGTGTACACCATCGAAAATACCAATAGTAGCTGCCGTTCCCGGAGTAATTTCGCCTGATAAATCCCTGTAAACTTTCAAACAGTTATATTTTTTGAAGGGGCAAATTTAACAAAAACTCGCTAAGCGTTGGAACAACATCTTTTAAATTATGCGATGTTTTTTGACGAAATTGTATTTGTGTTACACCGATAACCGTCGATATTTTCTATATCTTTAAATGTTATCAAAATTATATTAATGAATACCTTGCCAAAAATTGTACAGGACGACCCCTGGCTTAAGCCATATTCGCCGGTTATTGAATCGCGCAGGAAGGCTGTTTATAAGCTTAAAGATAAATTGGCCGGCCCATCGGGCAGCCTTAAAGATTTCGCCAGCGGGTACCTTTTTTACGGGCTTCACAAAACTACCGATAGTTGGATATTCAGGGAATGGGCCCCAAATGCCACCGATATATACTTAATTGGCGAGTTCAATGGATGGAAAGAAACCGAAGATTTTAGGATGAAACCCCTTAGTAACGGCGATTGGGAAATAATCCTGCTGCCGGAAAAGATATTGCCGGGACAGAAATTCAAACTTTTGGTTCATTGGAAAGGCGGCAAAGGGGAAAGGCTCCCTTCCTATGCCCGACGTTGTGTGCAGGATGAGAAAACTAAATTGTTCGATGCCGAGGTTTGGGTACCGGAAACATTTATTTGGCAACACGACAGCCCCTGTACCTTAATTAAACACCCTTTTGTTTACGAGGCCCATGTGGGCATGGCTACCGACGAAGAAAAAGTTGGCAGTTACGATGAGTTTCGCCAGAATGTGCTGCCGCGAATTAAAAAGGCCGGTTATAACACTGTACAGCTAATGGCTGTGCAGGAACACCCGTATTATGGGTCGTTTGGTTACCACGTGTCGAACTTTTTCGCAGTATCTTCGCGATTTGGCTCGCCCGACAGCCTGAAAAGGCTAATTGACGAAGCCCACGGAATGGGGATGATGGTAATTATGGACCTTGTACATTCGCACTCGGTAAAAAACGAAAACGAAGGCCTGGCAAGGTTCGATGGCACCCCCGGCCAGTATTTCCACAGTAACCACCGCAGGGAGCATGTTGCCTGGGATTCGCTGTGTTTCGATTATGGCAGGGAGCATGTATTGCATTTTCTTTTGTCGAACTGCAAATTCTGGCTCGATGAATATAAGTTCGACGGCTTCCGGTTCGATGGCGTTACCAGCATGCTGTATTTCGACCACGGACTGTCGCGCGATTTTACCAGCTATGAGTTTTATTACGACGGCAATCAGGATTCCGATGCCTTAAATTACCTGGCATTGGCAAACCTTCTTATACACGAGGTTAACCCTAATGCAATTACCATTGCCGAAGAAATGAGCGGCATGCCCGGGCTTGCCGAACCTGTAAGGCATGGGGGGCTTGGCTTCGATTTTCGAATGGCAATGGGAACCCCCGATTATTGGATAAAAATTATTAAAGAACGCCCCGATGAGGCCTGGGACGTGGCTCAAATGTACCACGAACTGAACAGCCGCCGTGCCGGGGAGAAAACCATAAGCTATGCCGAATCGCACGATCAGGCATTAGTAGGCGACAAAACCATTATTTTCAGGCTTATCGACAAAGAAATGTACTGGCACATGAACAAATCGTCGCAAAGCCTGGTTGTTGACAGGGGCATGGCACTGCATAAAATGATCCGTCTTGCAACATTTGCCACCAGCGGCGGGGGATACCTAAACTTTATGGGCAACGAGTTTGGACACCCCGAATGGATTGACTTTCCACGCGATGGCAACAAATGGTCGTATAAATATGCCCGCCGGCAATGGAAACTGGCAGAAAACTTCGATTTGCGCTATCATTGGCTGGCCGATTTCGATCGCGAAATGTTGAATTTGGAAAATGGTTACAGGTTTTTACAAGATAAATGGTGCACACACCGCCTTTCGAATGTTGCCGATCAGACCATGGCCTTCGAACGGGGCAGCCTTCTTTTTGTGTTCAATTTCAGTCCATTGAAACCCTATACACATTATGGCATTTTAGCCCACCCGGGCAAGTACTCTATTGTATTGAATACCGATTCAAAAAAATTTGGGGGCTTTGGCAACATCGACGAATCAATTACATATATCTCTGAGCGTATAGGTGGCGCAAGCGGGAAGGATTGGCTTAAGTTGTACCTTCCGCCCCGTACAGCAGTTGTGCTTCACCGCAGGCCTACCCCAAAGGTTTACGATTCGTGGGACTAAAAAAGAGGTGCATTTTTCTCAGAAACAAGAAAATACACCAACAGTGAATTTTTTAAGGTAAAAATTTTTGTCATTGAAAAAAATAACTAATTTTGTCGCTCCAAATTAAAATGGGTTTTGAACTTTAACTATAGATAAGAATGGCAAACCATAAGTCATCGGAAAAAAGAATCAGGCAGGAAGAAGCCAGAAAAGCTGATAATAAATATCACGCACGTACTACCCGAAATGCAATTAAAACATTAAGGAACACTACCAGTAAGGAAGAAGCAAGTGCCTTGTTACCGAAAGTTTCGTCGATGCTGGATAAACTGGCAAAAAGAAACGATATACACAAAAACAAAGCATCGAACCTTAAATCGAGCCTTACAAAACACGTAAATAGCTTGTAATTTATAGATCTGAAAATATTTGGCCTGCTTGCCCTTGGTTAGCAGGCTTATTTGTTTTGTGGCAATAGCAATACGGTATTTTTTTTCCTTATTATTCCTTCATTTGGGTGTATTGCCTCAAAAAACAAAACATAATACCCAAACGGGAGCCTGTTATCATTGCTGTCGAGCCCGTTCCACAACAATATGCCTTCTGTGCCTGTAAGCTCGTTATTGGCAATTGTGCAAACCTTATTTCCGCTCATATTGTAAACCATTACAGATATCAAATATCCTGGTTCTGTAAATGTATATCCAATAGTTAGAAAGTCGTTGTGCCCATCGTTGTCGGGGCTAATTTCGGAAGGATTAACCAAAAAGCTGTAATTTTCCGAAGGGGCCGGTAAAGCCTGGGAGTTCTTTACTGCCGGGGTAGCATACCCGCAACTTTCAGAAGCTGAATGCCAGCTTTGGGGTTCTGTTGCAACATTGCCTGCAGAAATTCGTTCCAAAGAAACACCCGCAGTTTGGTTAAGAAGCTTGAAATGCATACCTGTGTTGAAAATTGCTGCATCAATAACATTGTTTGATTTATCGAGCAGAACTATTCTTTTTCCGCTGTTTGGAAGGGAAAGCCACGATTGTGGCTCATATACCTTTTTTGCTGGCGACGTATGAAAAGAGCCAATAAGGTTTTCTTTGTTTTCGGTAAACACAATATGTTCCCCCGGAAATATCAGCAATTGTTGTGTTGAAACCATTGCAGGATTACTTATGCTAAGCCCTGGGGCATCTGATAATGCATACGCCCATTGGTTCAGATCGATAATTTTTTTAGAATTGTTGAACAGTTCAATAAACTCGGGTACAAACCCTGTTGCCTCAAACAATAACTCATTTATTATAATATCGGCACTGTCGGCATTTTCGGCTACCCCGAATATTATGTCTGTGCCAGGCATGCTGTTTCCTGAGCAATCTGAGAGCATATTATCTTTAATTTCAAGGTTATAAACAATTCCTTTATCAAAATAACCTTCAAAGAACAACTCCGCTTCGCTGCAAAAAAAATTTGCCGGGCAAATAGCAGAAGGTTCGTTATTGCCGGGCATAAGCCTATAATTCGAGGGAAAAATCGTAGAAGCGCTGTCCATATCATTGTTGAATGTTAGTTTCAGACTGTTTTTACCTGTAACACATAATGATAATACTTGTGGCAGGTGGGGGTCTTTTGTTTCTCCTTCAACCGAGTTTGGTAACCCGGGGGTGCCACCTGTTTCGGAAATGCTTTCGGCCCAGTTAATATGGCCCATACACGCACTTTCATTGTCGATTAGTTCCAGCGACCATCCCCCGTCTTTTTTCGATTTGTCGCAAAACCAATTGTCGGTATATTCTACAGCATGTATCAGTTGCCCATGCTGGTTGGTTAATTTAAGCAGCATGCCGGAATTGGTTAATGCAGGCAGGCTGGCGAATGTTATTTTGTTAAGCAGCTTATCGAATTCCACAACGCACGATGATTTTATAACAAGGTAAGGTATTGACGGTTTTAATGTAACTTCAGGGAAGGTTATCGGTTTCGTGTTAAAAAACAATTGCCAGCCACCGATATGAATATCGTACCCCGAACAGTTCACTATTTCTAAAAACTCACACTCTGGAAGTCCTGCCGAAGGCGAGGGATCAGCAAGAATTTCGGTTATGAGCACATCATATTTTTGAGGCACATAATAAAAAAACGAATAGTCTAATTTTTCCGATAAGTTTCCTTTCTGGTCTGTAAGGCCATATATCTCCACAACATTATTAAGTAAAAACACGGAATCAAAAACCAAAGTCAAAGTCCGGTTTCCTCGCCATTGCAACAAAGGGCTTTTGTTAAGGCCGTTTAGTTTAATTGAGAATTTGCAATTTGTATCGACAGGTTCATTAAAGAAAATGTGCATACAATTATTGCCGGCTGCCTTTAATGAGTCAATGTGGGGAGGGGTTTTATCGGAAAAGAACAAACCATCAATAAAAACATCATCAAGCCAAAGTTTTCGGTCTTGTGTCGATGTGTATTTGTAATAAACCCCAAAACCAGATATTTCAGCAAAACCGGTATCGATAAAACTACCAATATCAAACCATTCATCGATCCCTGAAGTATCGATTGCCAATTTCCAGCTTCCGGCAGTATCCCTGTCGATTTTTAGCTTAACAGTCTTTCCCGGTAAAACAGAAGCCTGCCAATTAAAGGTTGTGGCAAAAACCAATTCTGTTCCTGTATGTGTTCTTTTCCAGACTTTTATCAAGTCGTCGCTGCCCTGGTAGTTAACGCCCAGGGCATAACCTGTCGATTCGGTGCCGGGCTGGGTTTCTTCGTCTCCGTTGCTGTTTATGAGCCAGCAGCTCCAATTATTCGACGAAGAGGGGTTATAGTTGTACCTGATGGAAAATTGCCAATGGGCAGCTGCAGAATCGAGCATAAGGGGATGGTGCAGAAGTATGGCCATATCGGTTGCGGCTATCGTATTGTTAAAATTGTGATGTAGCGAGCCTGTACCATTTATCGGGTTGAGTGTATCAATATGCCACCGTCCGCTGTTGCTCTGGCACCAAGCACTGAGAGTGCTGTTTTCAAAATTATCGGACAGATGCTGGCCATTTATGGCCAAGCTGGAACATAGAGCCACAACTGGCAGTAGTATGTTTTTCATGTAAAGTTTGATGTTGGTTTGGAGGTTTTGGAAGTTTCATAAAACTCTTACAATGTAAATATTTTGTATTATATTTTTATGACATGGCAACAGAATTAGTATTTAAAAGGAGTGGTTGGTTTTTAAACTAACCAGCACAAAAACCAAATTAAAGATTTGTTAAAAATCTTGTTACCGGTTTCGCAATCAAGAAAAAAATTCCGATTTTTGCAAAAAATATTAACAATAAATCCCCATAAAGGGGATTTTCTTATAATTAGTATTAACCATCAAAAATTTTATTTAAAAAATGAAAGTAGCAATTGTAGGCGTCAGTGGCGCAGTAGGTCAGGAGTTCCTTAGGGTGCTCGATGAGCGGAATTTCCCGCTTGATGAACTGGTGTTGTTTGGATCAGGCCGTAGTGCAGGAAAAGAATACACCTTCAAGGGTAAAAAATTGGTGGTTAAGGAATTGAAACACAACGATGACTTCAAGGGTATCGACATAGCTCTGACCTCGGCTGGTGCCAGTACTTCTAAGGAGTATGCAGAAACAATTACAAAATTTGGGACAATCATGATCGACAATTCATCGGCCTTCAGAATGGACAATGATGTGCCCCTTGTTGTTCCGGAAGTGAACCCCGACGATGTTAAAAACCGTCCGCGAAATATTATTGCCAACCCTAACTGTACAACCATTCAGTTAGTGGTTTGCCTCCAGCCCATAGAAAAGTTATCGCATATTAAAAAAGTACATGTTGCAACTTACCAGGCTGCCAGCGGGGCAGGCGCCCAGGGTATGGTAGAACTTGAAGAGCAGATTAAACAAATTGCCAAAGGCGAAAAACCCACCGTTTCGAAATTTGCCCACCAGCTGGCCATGAACATTATTCCCCAGGTTGATGTGTTTACCGACAATGACTATACCAAGGAAGAAATGAAAATGTTCTATGAAACAAAAAAAATAATGCATACCAATGCCGATGTGAGCGCTACCTGTGTGCGTATTCCGGTTTTAAGGAACCACTCAGAGGCAGTTTGGTTGGAAACCGAAAAAGAACTTTCGGTTGAGGAGGTAAAAGCAGCCCTTAAAAATGCCCCGGGAATTACCCTTTACGAAGATGGCAAAACTTACCCGATGCCTTTGTTCAGCGCAGGCGAAGACGATGTTTTTGTTGGCCGTGTGCGCAAGGACCTCACCAATGCAAACGGCATAACTTTCTGGTGTGTGGGCGATCAGATAAAAAAAGGTGCAGCTTTAAATGCAGTACAAATTGCAGAATACATTGTAAATAACAATTTATTATAAGGCTTCAGGCAATTATAACCTTTTATAAACCTCCCGGGATTAATTTTTTGGGAGGTTTTTCTTTTTTCTGAAATTAAGATAAACCGAGGCAAAAAGGGAACCAAAGAAAAGGATTACAGTTAGCGCTGAGTGAAAAACCACAAAAAAAATATCGAGAATTGCATACATAGCGCCCCAATATTATTGTGTACAAACAATTTGGCTTGCAAATTAGGTTATTGGCCTTAAATTTGTAAAAATTACTGGAAACTATGGAAAACACCAAAAATAAAAACCTCCGTTTAATAGAAAAATTCCAGCAGCAGGAGATCGACGGCCACTACATTTATGGCTTTCTGGCAAAAAAACAGAAAAACGAGCAAAACAGAAAGTTACTGCAAAGGATAGCAAGCGACGAACTTAGCCATTACGAGGTATATAAACGATATACAGCGAAAGAATTAAAACCTAACCGCATGGTTGTTTTACTCTTTAAACTGGCTGCCAGCATTCTTGGCCCCACCTTCACCATAAAATTGCTCGAGAAGAATGAAATTGATGCCCAGAAGGCCTATGCCGAAATTAGCGAATACCCCGAAATTAAAGATATTATACGCGATGAGGAAGAACATGAAAACAGCCTTATTGCCATGCTTGAGGAAGACAGGCTAAACTATATGGGCTCTGTGGTCCTGGGCCTGAACGATGCCCTGGTAGAGCTTACCGGTGCCCTAGCCGGGCTAACCCTTGCCTTGCGCAACCCCGAGCTTATAGCCCTTACCGGTTCTATTACCGGTATTGCTGCCGCATTTTCCATGGCTGCCTCGGAATATTTATCGACCAAATCGGAAGATGCCGGCAAAGGAGCTGTCAAGGCTGCTGTTTATACCGGCTTTGCCTACATGTTTACTGTGGCAGTATTAATTTTGCCATTCCTTCTTCTACGAAATGTTTTTCTTTCGTTGTCGCTAACACTTGCAAGTGCCGTATTAATTATTGCTGCTTTTAACTTTTATTATTCGATAGTTAAGGAAGAAAAGTTTATTCGCAGGTTTTCGGAAATGGTTATTTTGAGTTTTGGGGTGGCGGCCCTGAGTTTCGGTGTCGGGTTTGTGTTAAGGCAGTTTTTCGGTATTGAAGCTTAGAGGGTTTGATTTATAATTCGTTGATAAACAATATAAGCTTACTGCAAATAAATTTCTTTATAACAGTTGCACAAATGTTTTTTTTATTAATTTGATGTCGGTATTTCCGAAATTAGTAAATAACCGTCACGCCTTGGCGGGACAAACATGAATAGAATAATACAAAAACATGGTTCGCCATGACAACATCAGTCATTAATTTAATTTTATTCTGATGAGAAAAACAATTTGTCTCGGCATTATTTTCCTGGCTATTAGTATGGTGGCAGATTGCCAGCAGCAATTAACCGCTGAGAAGAAAATCGCATACGATAAAAACGGACGGATTTTTATCAATAAAGAACTTGGAGCATATTTGTGGATATCGGCATCGCCCGAAGATAGTTCTAAGAAGTATCGGCTGGTGAGCGATTCATCGACAAAATATGTTAACCCGATGTATTTCGATACCGAAGGTTATAACACCCTGCGTTCGCCATCGTGTGTTGATACAGTAACAAAGCGAATGATACATCCAGAGCAGGATATTATTTTTGAGGTATATTCCGACAGCCGTCCGCCAATAAGCCGAAGCAGGGTTATTTTCAGCAACCATGCAATACATAAGGGCAAACAGGTTTATACAGGCGATGCAAAGGTTTATATTTCTGCCACCGACGAGATGTCGGGTGTAGGCCAGATTTATTTTTCTATCGATGGGAAGCCCTATACAGCCTTTTCCGATACTCTGAAAAACTTTAACGAAGGCGGGGTTGCCCTGAAATATTACAGTGTTGACATGGTTGGCAATATCGAAGAAATTAAAGAGATGCTGTTTTATGTCGATCGTACACCACCGGTTACAACTGCCGACAAATCATCGGGGAAAAGTGTCAAACTTAATGCAGCAGATACACTTTCGGGCGTAAAAGCCGTTTATTACCAGCTTAATAACGCAACAGTAAAAGCTTATACTTCACCTATTAAGTTAAAGTCATCAGGCAACGGCACACTTACTTACTGGTCTGTTGATAACGTTAACAATACCGAAGCAAAGAAAAGCCTGGCATTAGATTAGGAGCCCGCGATTTACCTTACCAGATATAGGTGCCTACAGCCCCGGGTGCAAGGCTTATTGTTGAATATTTGCCCTTGTATTGAACTTGAAAGCCTCTGCTGTCGAAGGAAGTATTGGCAACAATTAACACGATGCGGCCATCAGGGGTTTTAAATGCCACATTGGGCAGTACCTGTGTATTGTCGATAACCGTTGCACGGGCAATTTGGGGGCGTTCTTCGTCGCGGGTAATGCTTACGGTTTGTTCGCCGGTATTGGTAGAAGCAATACGCACCGAGCCCGGGCGCACAAATTTCGAGGCATGGGCAATTGTGTAATAAGCAATATTCCTGCTTACCATATTTCCATCGATTGTAATTGCACCCTGGCACATCGAGCAGCCGCCATTGTCGGTATGGGGGTCGTTTAGCGGGTCGGCTGCCAGGTTCCATAATATTACGTTCCTGCTCCAATTTCGTGGCACATCAATAATCATACGCTTAACCCTCGAGGCAATGGCAATATCGGCACTGCCAGGCCGTTCGGTAATCATTTGTTCGGTAAAATACACATGTTTATCGGGCCTTGCCAGGTGTACCGTGTTCATTGCCCCCAGCGAGCCGCCATAATGGTGAAAACCCGAACCATCGGCATATTCAGAAATAACCGTATTCTCGAGCAGGGCCAGTGGATAATCGGCACGATCGCAATTATGGTCGAACAGCACCAGCTTGGTAGTTAAACCGGCTTTTTTGAATGCCGGAACCAGATGTTGCGAAAGGAACTCTTCCTGCTCTTCCAGAAACCAGGGCATGCTTGGCGTGTTTCGCGAGTTGAGGGGCTCATTCTGTATGGTAATTGCATCAATAGGTATGCCGGCCTTCTTCATTTCTTGTATGTATTTCACAAAATACAAGGCGTAAGCGCTATAACAGTCTTTTCGCAGGTGTCCGCCGCGGACATCGTATTTCTCTTTCATCCAGGCCGGAGCCGACCAGGGCGAACCTAAAATTTTTATTGCCGGGTTAATGGTCAATATCTCTTTCATTACTGGAATTATATCGAATTTGTCTTGTGCCAGATCGAATTTCTTCATTTCATAATCGGTTTCGCCCTCGGGCAAATCGTTATATGAAAAAACAAAACTGTTAAGGTCCGATGCACCAATGCTCAACCGTATATAACTTACCCCAATATTGTTCCCGTTTGTGGCAAAGAGTTCATTCAGGATGTTCGCCCGCGATTTTGCGTCCATTTTCATCAGAAGCCCTGCGCTTCCTCCTGTAAGGGCATAACCAAAACCATCCATTTCCTGGTATGTATGCTGTTCGTCGATAACAATGGTTTGCAAGCGCCCCGATTTTTTATAGTCGAACAAAAGGGTGTCGCCCTGTTTTTGAAACAATTCCGAACGGTCGGGGCGGGTTACCCACGATTCGATTTGCATGGCCTGGCCAAAGGCATTTAGGGGCAACAGAAGCATTAAAAGCAAACTGCTTTGCACAACTACAGGTTTTATGGCTCTCATATATATATAATTAAAGGTGAAGATTAGAAAAGTTCCATTGCATGCCAGTCTGTTAACAATTATTTTTTCAGGGGCAAAACTGGGTTTTCCATAAATAATTATTTTCCAGTTGACATACGAAGATAAGAAACGCCATCACAAAAACAAACGTTTGCAATAAAACTATGCCATTTTTAGTAGGTATGTTTCGGGTTTTAGACAGATATATTGGAACAATTTTTCCAACCAGGGCTTAGGGCATTTCCCGCAGCCTGCAGTATTAACTATGGCAATAGGTTTCCTGATAGTAGGTTTTACTTAGTTTAACCAACACTTATAAAGGCATTTAAACGAGTTTATAATTCTTGTACCCCAACTGTATTCCAAGCCATTTCTGAACAAACAGTTTGAAGCGGTTTTTTACGGAGAGATGGTTAAATGAGATATCGCGTTCAAACTTCCAGTTGATACGCTCTATTCTTTCCTGCATTACAATGGGATGTGTTCCTGTAAATTTCGCCACTGCATCGATATGGCCGGCATAATCAAATTCGGTTGCTTTAATCACATTCTTCTCTACCCAGCTATCATCATGGTAAAGTTTATTGAAAGTTTCCTGTTTTCGTTGCATGGCAGTGGGTTCTTTCACCCAACCGTAGTGATGTATATATGCATCAATGGCTTTTACCCGTAATTTTTCGTTGTTCCCTTTTCGAAAACCTTGGGCGTCGCGATATGAATAAATATTTTTGTCGTTTCGGATAACCCGAATTTCGTTTTGGTACCAGCCTGGCGAACTGCCAATAAAATCGTACGATCCATAAAAGTGCAGATATTTAAACAGAAGCCCATCGATGCGTTTGTCGTCTTTCCATTTTTTCATTGCAGAATGAATAGCATCGAAATATTTCTCGTTAACTGCTTCATCCCCCTGTATATAAAAAGCCCAGTCCGACTCATCACTAATGGCCCTGAATGCTTTGTTGGTTTCTTCCGAAAGTACTTTTCCCCCTTCGCGCAGGTTGTCGTTCCAAATGGTTTCGATTATTTTTATTTTCTTTTTGTCGATACTTTGAATAAGCTCAAGTGTGTTGTCATCCGACTTTCCAACAGCTACAACGAAATCGTCGCAAAGTGGCAAAACTGAGCGCACAGCTTCTACAATCGGATAATCAAACTTGATTGCGTTACGGATAAAGGAAAATCCCGTTACTTTCATTGGTTTTTAATTTTGGCTTAAATATACCAATTCTATTTTATGGCCTTCTTCCTATTTAATGCAATCTGTTATTTACTAGGGCTGATTCCTGTATTTTGGTCCCTGTAAGGCAGCAAAGCAGGCAATGGCACAAAAAATTTTATTATCTGAAAGGATATCCGAAATAAGCACCCGCTAACTGGCAGAAAAGACTATTTTATCAAAGAAAAACCAGTATAAGGCACCAGCACTTCAGGTATTTTTATGCCTTCGGCAGTCTGGTTGTTCTCAAGCAGTGAAGCAACAATTCGGGGCAATGCCAGCGAGCTTCCGTTAAGAGTGTGGGCAAGTATGGTTTTTTTTGTTTCGTTGTTCCGGTAGCGAAGTTTTAACCTGTTAGCCTGGAACGATTCGAAATTCGAAACCGAACTTACTTCGAGCCAACGTTTTTGGGCAGCCGAAAAAACTTCAAAATCGTAGGTCAATGCTGAAGTAAAACTCATATCGCCCCCACAAAGTTTGATAATCCGATAAGGCAGCCCTAGTTTTTTAACAATCGCTTCGACATGGCTGACCATTTCTTCCAGGGCCAGATAAGAGTCGTCGGGTTTGCGAAGTTGCACTATTTCGACTTTATCGAACTGGTGCAATCGGTTAAGGCCACGTACATCTTTGCCGTAGGAACCGGCTTCGCGCCTGAAACAGGGTGTATATGCAGTACATTTAACCGGAAAGTCACTTTCGTTGAGAACAACATCGCGGAAGATATTGGTAACGGGAACTTCGGCCGTAGGTATAAGGTAAAAATTGTCGAGCCCCACGTGGTACATCTGGCCTTCCTTATCGGGCAATTGGCCGGTGCCAAAACCGGAGTCCTCATTCACCATAAATGGTGGCAGGTACTCGGTATAGCCAGCTTTCAGATTTTCGTCGAGAAAGAAATTTATAAGGGCACGCTGCAACCTGGCACCTTGTCCGATATATACCGGAAACCCAGAGCCGGTAAGTTTGTTGCCCAGTTCAAAATCAATTAGGTTATATTTTGCTGCCAAGTCCCAATGGGGCAAAGCTTCGTCGGTTAAAACGGGAATTGCGCCACCAGTGCGTACTTCGAGGTTATCGTCGGCAGTTTTGCCCGCAGGTACCGACTCATGCGGCACATTCGGCAACTGAACAATAAGAGAATTAAGTTCTGAGTTTACCTCATCGAGGCGGGTTGTTAAATCCTTGATTTTATCTTTCAGGGATGTTGTTTTTTCTTTGGCCTCGTTTGCTTCGGTTTGTTTGCCTTGCTTAAAAAGGTTGCCAATTTCTTTCGACAACTGGTTCATTTCTGCCTGGAGGCTGTCGCTTTCGGTTTGTATATCACGTCTTTGCTGGTCGAGCCCTAAAATTACTGTTATAATGGATTGGGCATCAAAGTTCTTTACCTTTAGGCGTTCAATAGCCAGTTTGGTGTTCTCGCGCAGAAAATTAATAGTAAGCATGGCGGTACAATTTATAAAAAAAAACTCCTGCAACAGAATTACAGGAGGTTTTTAAACAAAGTTACAATATCTTATTCATTAACAGGCACTACCGATACGTAGCTGCGGCTGTTATTTTTCTTTTTGAACTCGACTTTACCATCGACAAGGGCAAAAATTGTATGGTCTTTGCCCAAACCGACATTTAACCCCGGATGGTGTACTGTGCCTCTTTGGCGTACAATTATATTTCCGGCTTTTGCGTCCTGGCCACCGAATATTTTCACACCCAGACGCTTACTTTCTGAATCGCGGCCGTTTTTTGAACTACCGACTCCTTTTTTGTGTGCCATGGTTTATACTGTTTTATATTATTCAGCTATTGCTTCGTTCGATTCTGTTTCTTCAACAGATTTTTCGGCTTTTTTGGTAGCCTTTTTGGCTTTTGCACCAGCAGCTTTAATGTCTTCAATTACAATTTCGGTCATATACTGGCGGTGACCATTCATTTTTTGGTACCCTTTTCTTCTTTTTTTCTTAAATACCAAAACTTTGTCGCCTTTTACATGGCTAACCACTTTCGCGCTGACAACAGTATTGTCAATAACAGGCGAACCTACCTGAATTTTGCCATCGTTGTCAACCAAAAGAACTTTGTCAAAATCAACATTGCTGCCTTCTTCAGCCTCAAGCCTGTGTACAAAAACCTTCTGGTTTTTTTCAACTTTAAATTGCTGGCCTGCTATTTCTACTATTGCGTACATTCTATTAAAGTATTATCCTGTTCTGAAAAATCGGATTGCAAAGATATAAATTTTGATTGAACTCCAAATATTTCACAATAATTATTTTCAGAAATTTGCTTATTTATTTTTCGCAGCAACAATGCCCCAACATTTTTTTCTTTTTGTATTGTAAATTGGTAAAAATTTGTGCAGGTTTGTACCTTGTGTTTTATATGGATATTTGTTGATTTTTTTCGGAATGGGTAAAGTACGACTTAATGTATTAGGAATATCATACAGCCAGACACAAACTGGAGCTTATGCACTAGTTCTTGCCGAAGAAAACGGCAACCGTCGCATACCAATTATTGTTGGAGGGTTCGAAGCGCAAGCTATAGCTATTCAACTCGAAGGGTTAAAACCTGCCAGGCCATTAACCCACGATTTATTTTTCAATTTTGCCAGCACTTATGGAATAAGCCTACTTGAAATAAATATCCACAAGCTGGAAGAGGGTGTGTTTTATTCGCAGTTAACCTGTTTCGACGGGAAAAGCAAAGTTGAAATAGACAGTCGTACATCCGATGCAATTGCCCTGGCTTTAAGGTTTAAATGCCCTATATATACCACCGAGGATATTTTAACTAAAGCTGGCATTATAATCGATTTTGAACACGATCCCGATAAAGTTTCGGATGATGAAACCGATGAATTTGATGTTGATGAAGATATTGATGAGACTGCTAACGAAGAATTGTCGTCACTAAACCTCGAAGAGCTCAAAAGAATACTTGAAGAAGCGGTACGTGACGAGAATTACGAAAGAGCTTCACAAATCAGGGATGAAATAAACCGGCGAAAATAGTTGCAGCAGATGGGTATCTAAAGCATTTCAACCTGGTTTTAACGGAAATCCACAGTATTGTTTTTTTCATATTTAACAACTATTTTATTTGTAAAGATTAAAATTCAGGCTTTTGTGCACAGCTTGTTGCAATTGTTAGTCCGGTTTCCGGTTTTTTGTTAATTTCACCATGCTTTATTGATCGAAAATGGACGAAGGAAAAAGCCTTAACATAAATAATTACAGAGATTTATTTTACAAATCGCCGCTAGGCATATTTACGGCCACCATCGACGGCCGATATATCGAGGTAAACAATTCGTTTGTTTCGCTGTTGGGTTATTCAGGCAGGGGCGAAATGTTGCAGCTGAGCGACATTTCGCACAGTGTTTACGCTGTTGAAGGGGAGCGCGAACAATTGGTAAGGTTGTTACAGAAGGAAAAACAGGTAATAACACGAAACACACATTTTTTAAAAAAAGACCATACCCGTTTACCGGTTAGGATTAACCTTTCCCTCATCAGCCAACAAGGAGGGGAAGAATATGTTGTGGGCATTGTCGAGGATATCTCATCGCAAATCAGGGATCAAAAAGCACTTATGCGAGAAAAGCAAACCCTGTTTACCCTTATCGAAAACATACCGGATTACATTTATTTTAAAGATTCTGTTGGAGAAATCCTGATAGCCAATAAAAGCGTGCGCGACTTGCTCGAAGCACAGCGGAAAGGCATAAGTTTCTTAAAACCTGTCGAAACCACAGGCTTATTTGAAAACGATTTGAAATTGCTCCAGAATGGCATTCAACAAGACGAACGAATTCTTGAACTAAACGATAAAACCGGAAAGAAACATACCATAAGCCTGAGAAAATACCCGGTTTTTTCAAACGGGGAAATAAGCGGGCTTATTGGAATTGGCAGGGATATATCGGACTTAAAACTGGCGCGCGACCAAATTTCTGAAAGCCAGACAAACCTGTTTGCCCTTATCGAAAGCAGCAAAGGCTTTATCTGGTCGTCCGATAAAAAGCTGAAACTTGTCATATCAAATTCGGCCTTCAATAATTTTGTCCGCGAAAAGTTTAAGATAGAACTTAAGGCTGGAATGAGTGTTACAGAAATTTTTCCGGCCAAAGAAAAGGAGTTTTGGAAATCACGCTATAACCGCTGCCTTAAGGGAGAGCAGTTAATCGAGGAATTTACTGTTAATATCGATAATGTTGCTGTACATTTTGAATGTTCGTTTAACCCGATTCTCGACAATTCGTCAGTAACAGGTATATCGGTAATACTTACCGACATTTCGGAGCGAAAACTTACCGAACATGCCATTCGCGAAAGCGAAGAAAGGTTTAGGCAGTTGGCTGAAAATACCAGCGATGCGTTTATACTCTGGGACAATTCGGGCATATTGTATGCAAACCCGGCATTCGAAAAAATTTTCGGTGTAAGCATCGAAGAAGCAATGACCGATTCGTCAATTATTGAAAACCTTATTGTTGAGCCCGACAGGCAAAGATTTATCAGAAACCGGTTAAAAGAAACTAGCGGTAGCCTGAAACCACGTAACCAGCAATATCTCCTAAAACGCAGCAGGCGAAGTACAAGGCTTATCTGGGCACGTCATTTTCCTGTATATAACATTAAAGGAAAAGTTTACAGGTATGTAACAGTTACCAGCGATTTAACCGAGCAAAAGCAGCTCGAAGAGGTTCTTACGGCAACCCGTTCGCAACAACAGGCCCTGCTCGACAATATTCCTTTTCTTGCCTGGCTTAAAGACAAAAACGGACGGTATATATCGGTTAATACACCGTTTGCTGAATACTACAAGCAAAAACCCGATGAAATTATCGGAAAAACCGATTTCGACCTGCTCCCCGAAAATATTGCCGAGGTACAAGAAATTACCGACCAGGAAATATTCGAAACCGGTGAAAAGAAACATATCGAAGATATACGCAATACGGGGCATGGCAAACAATGGTTCGAAATTTATAAATCGCCAATTTTCAACGAAAAGGGCGAAGTTATAGGATTAACGGGCATTTCGCGCGAAATTACCGATCGCAAAAGGCTTGAAGAGGCCATATTGAAAAACGAAGAACACTTCAGGGCACTGCTGCAACATTCGTCCGATGCAATTACCATACTCGATAAAAATGGTATAATAACTTTTGAGAGTTCGCTCCGCAACCGAATTCTTAATTTTACAGTCGAAGAGCTCGTAGGGAAGCCATTTCAGGAAATTATACACCCCGACGATATTGTGATTTACCAGGAAGCCTTTAAGGACAGCCTGTTGAACCCAGAGGTTCAGATTAAAAAAGAGTACCGCAGCCTTCACAAAAATAAAAAGTGGATTTATGTTGAGAGTATATTCTCGAACCACCTGAACAACCCATCGATAAACGGTATTGTTATAAACACCCGCGATATTTCCGACCGGAAAATGTCGGAGTTGAAAGAAAAAGCATATCATAATAACTTAATCTTTTTAAGCAACAGTGCACTTGAACTGTTGTCGATTTCGGAGCGCGAAGATATTTATAAATACATAGCAGAAAAATTATATCTGTTTCTGGAACAGTCGATTATTCTGGTTTCAGCCTACCAGGAGGAAACCGACTGCTTTGAAATAAAACAGGTGTCGGGGATGAATTCTTTTAACCTGCCTATGGAAGAAGTTTTTGGGCGCTCACCTATAGGTTTTACCTATAAGCGTAATGTTGAAGGCGAAAAAATTGAAAATGCCGGTACTATTACAACTGTTAGCGATATTTTACAGTACATCAAATCGCCCAGCGAGATTCTGTCGGTGCTTGACGCAATAAACAGGCATACCAGCGTTAACAAAATCTATAATATATTATTGGCCCGCGAAAATAAAATGCTGGGGGGCATCATTATTATTACCCTAAACAAAACCATTATTAAGTTCAAGCATATTATCGAAACCTTTGCCCACCAGGTTTCGGTAGCTTTGCACCGCAGCCAGCTCGAATACGAGTTGGTATCGGCCAAGCTTAAAGCAGAAGAATCCGACAGGCTAAAAACTGCCTTTCTGGCAAACATGAGCCATGAAATACGCACACCTATGAACGGCATTCTTGGCTTTGCCGAAATGCTAAACGATGATTCTTTGCGCGAACACGACCGGAAAAAATATCTCGATATCATTAACAGCAATGGTAAAATCCTGATTAACCTTATTGACGATATTATTGATTTTGCGAAAATTGAAGCCGGACAGATAAACATTGTAAAACACGATTTCTCGCTAAATGCATTGCTGAATCAAATTCTAAACAGTTTTCTCAGCGAAAGCCTTCGCAAAGAAAGATCAAATGTTACCCTCTCGCTTGAAAAAGGACTGAATGACGATAATGCTTATATAAAATCGGATCCGGTTAGGTTAAGGCAAATTATTACAAACCTAATCGGAAATGCCTTCAAATTTACATCGAAAGGGGGAATAGAATTTGGCTATACCCTGAAACCCGACAATCTGCTCGAATTTTATGTAAAGGACACCGGCATTGGTATTAATCCCGATAAACTTACACTTATTTTCGAAAGGTTTGTGCAGGCCGATAGTTCGCGTTCAAGAAAATATAGCGGTTCGGGCCTCGGACTGGCCATATCAAAAGGGCTGGTTGAACTGCTTGGCGGAAAAATGTGGGCCGAATCGCAGGTAAACATTGGTTCGACATTTTATTTTGTTATCCCTTATTTAACTGCCGCTGTAAAAAAATCTGAAACCGCCGATGAAAAAAAGCCTAAATCGGCTTACGATTGGAGCGGCAGAAAAGTGCTCATTGCCGAAGACGACTTTTTTAGTTATAAGTTCCTCGAAGGGTTTATCAGGCAAACCAATGCCGATGTTTTTCATGCCGACGATGGCAGCAAGGCTGTAGAAATTTGTTCAGCAAATAACGATATCGACATTGTTTTAATGGACGTGCAAATGCCTGAAATGAATGGCCTTGATGCAACAAGGGCAATTAAAGGCTTTCGGCAGAAACTGCCCATTATTGCCCAAACAGCAAACGCCATTGCCGAGGAAAAGCAAAAATGCTTTGAAGCCGGCTTCGACGATTTTGTGACAAAACCTATAAATATTTCCGAACTTTTCATGAAAATGGATGCCTGGATGTCTGGAAAATTTAAATAGACATGGAATTGTTCATGACCTTGTCCTTTTTAATTGTTGCGATTTATGCATTTACTATTATAAGCTTTGCAGCCGGATGGTTACGCCTTAATGTTTTCGAGGCTTCTAACCTGGCTGCCGGAGAGTATATTTATTTCTCGGTGGTTATTGCCTTTCGCAACGAGCTAAAACATATTGTTACCCTTGTTTCGGCTTTAAAGGCACTCGATTATCCGGACGATAAATACGAAGTTATTTTTGTAAACGATCATTCTAACGACGGCTCGCCAGGGCATTTAGCGCAACTTATAAGTTCGCTGCCCAATTTTAAGATGTACAGCATGGGAAAAGAAGCTAAAGGCAAAAAGGCTGCTATTGGCGAGGGCGTGAAAAAGGCTGTTGGCACTTATTGTGTTTTTACCGATGCCGATTGCTGTGTGCCAAACGGCTGGCTCAAAACCCTTAACAGCTTTTGCCAGCATAAAAGTTGCCCCGATATGGTATTGGGGCTTGTTGATTTGAAATTTCACAACCGTTGGCCGGAAAAGTGTTTCCGCCTGGAATTTCTCTCACTTATCTTATCGTCGGCGGGCGCAACTGCTTTAAAAATGCCTTTTATGTGCAATGGCGCAAATCTTGCCATAAAAAGGGATATTTATTCGGAAGCCGATAAACTAAAAACACATATTGCTTCAGGCGACGATGTTTTTTTATTGCATGATATTAAAAAAAGAAATAAAAGCATTGAAATCCTAAAATCGCACAACCACCTTGTATATACCGAAAACCCTGTAACTTTCAAGAATTTTTTCAGGCAAAGGGTTCGTTGGGGGTCGAAAGCCCCGTTTTATACCGATGCATATTCGATTTTTGTTTCGTTAATGGTATTGTTGGCAAATTTATTGATTATTGCAGCCATTGTTTCCGCTTTTCACAACAAGAACATAACAGGTGCTTTAAGTATTGCCGGCATAAAGTTTATTGCCGACCTGTTTTTATTTTTAGCAGGCAACAGGTTTTTTCGCATCGGAAAGACCTTGCTGTTTTTTCCGGTAATTGGGGTTTTCTATCCCATTTATATTCTGGTTGTGGCTATTGCAATACTTCTGGGGTGGAACAATAATCACAAATGGCAGTAAATTCATTTATGGTTTATATGCCTGTAACAGTATTTGGGGCAAAAGGCTTCTGTTCACATGCATGCCAATTTTCTTTATCTGAAAAAAATGATATTAACAGAAACAAGTACAAAAAAATAATATTGCACGAATTATTTGTTACTTTGTAAGCTGGTTTAGTAAAATACGGAACTCTCAATGAAACAAAAACCTGGCAATTATTCTTTTTATTATAATAATGAAACCGAATCGATATTTTCGGTTTTGACCGAGAAAGAGAAAGCCATTCTCGATTCTGGTGCCGTTGTTAAGAGCATTAAAAAGGGAGGGTTAATTTTTAAAGAAGGAGATGATCCTTCGGGACTTGTTTTTCTGATAAAAGGAAGTGTTAAACTTTTCAAAATAGGCGTTGGCGAAAGGCCGCAGATTGTCAGGCTTGTAAAACCGTTGAATTTTGTAGGTTACAAAGCACTCTTTGCCGAACGTCCGCATACCACATCGGCCGAGGCTATAGAAAATTCAGAAATTATTATTTACAGTAAAACCGATTTATCGCGTATTTTATCGGAGAACCCGGCATTTTCGCGAGAAATAATTAAAGCCCTGGCAACCGAACTAGGGTTTAACTATAACAGGTTAATTAACTTAACCCAAAAACATATTCGTGGCCGTCTGGCTGAAACGCTGTTGCTTATCAGGGACATTTATGGTTTTGAAGCCGACGGGCAAAGCTTAAAAGCAAATTTCACCCGCGAAAACCTTGCCCATTTTTCGAATATGACTACTCCAAATGCCATACGCACACTTAAAAATTTTACCGACGAAAAGCTAATAAAAACTGAGGGCAAGCGCATTGTTTTGCTCAATGTTTCTGCTTTAGAAAAGATTAGTGAAATCGGATAAGCCCAATTTACCTGAATTTTTCTTTCAGGCAAAAAAAACAGGGCTGAAAAGTTATCCTAATCAGCCCTGCTTCCTGGCATTATGTACCAAGAGATTTAGTAAATACGGTGATTCAAAGTTATAAATCATTAGCAAACAAAAAAGTACAAAAAATATGTTTGAGAGCATAGTTTTTAAGTTTCGTTTTAACAAACTAAAATACAAATTAACATACTGATGGTTTCTACTTTCGAATAAAAAAGAAGGTGCCGTTGTTGTTTTCTAAACCAGAAATTCTTCCAAAAACAGGTTTTTGTACCGTATTTTTCTGCATAACCAAAGATACACGTTCGGCAATGGCATCGATTGGGATACAGTCTGCCGGGTTGTTCAGTAACGAATTGGTAAAAGTTTGCGCAAAAAGGGTATTGTCGAGAGAAGCTTCACTATCGGAGGAAGTAAGCACAAGAGCCGATTTTTGCTTTACAAGCCTGGTATCGTTGCAGTTTGCCAGCGAATTGTCGCCACGCATGGCAATGGAAAAACTTTCACCGGCAGAACATGCATCGCTAACAACCAACAGATGGGTCAGCGATGAATAACTATAAAACGAAGCTTTTAGGGCGTTTATATTGTAATAACTGTATTCATCGTTGAACCTGCCGTCAACCGGTACCCAATACCCGGTATTGTTCATTACTTTGCCATGGCCGGCATACCAAATCATAAGGGAATTTACTTTATTCGATAAAATTAAATCGCGCAAATCAATGGCAAAAAACCTTTCCATTTCGCGTTTCGACATGTCCTTCATGTGCAATACTTTGCTAATCTTATATTGCGACAATGCCGCTTGCAGGGCTTTAACATCTTTGCCGGTATTTGGGAGGGGAACAAACTCTTTATAGCTGGTGTTTTCAATAATAACTGCCCAGGTTTTGCCCATGGGGTTAGCTGCTGACAACAGGTGCCCGTTTGATACTAAATCAAATTTTTGCCTCGAAGTGTTGCCAAAAATATCGGTGGCCGATATGGTTATACTTTTTCGGTTAGCGATATCTATTGTGGCAGTAAACCTTGGATTATAGTCGCCTGGGGCAAAACTGGCATTAACCTCATCAATTTTGATGGATACAATTTTGCTGTCATCTTCGATTTTGCCTTCTAAATAAAGGGCTTTGTCGCCGGTTTCAAGGTGTATGGTTTCGCTGTTTTCGGGAGCAGGGCTTACAAGGCTTATTTTTGGTGCACCGGCCTCTATTAAAACTATTGGATAGGTTATGTTTGCTGTGTTTTCATAAGCATCAACTACAGTAAGCGAAACAAAATCGAGTTCATCAACTGGCAAGCTGGCTTCAAACTCAAAATTACCATCTTTGTTGCCGGTTAAGGCCAGCACCGAATTGTTAACCTTCAATTCTTTAATAGGCGATTCGTCTTTAATAAATCCGCTTATAATTACATATTTATCGTTGGTATTGATTTTAAGTTCCGATTTTTCTGACAGGGCGGGGGAGAGCAGGAACACCTCGGGGTTGTTATTTTCGCGTGAGAGTTCAAAAATTTTGTTTTCAACAAACTGAATCTCTTGTAGGTTGGTATTTGGGCACAGGAGAGCCTTTAATGACAGATAATCGGCACGGGCTTCCGGTTTGCGGTTAAGTTGTTCATAAGCAAAAGCCCTTCCTGAATAAGCTTCGGCGAGTGAACTGTTTAAGCCCAAGGCAATGGTATAATCATCAACGGCATTGCTGTAAAGGGCAAAATCGGCATAATAGCCAGCCCTAATAAGGTATAGTTGATGGTTATTTTTATCGAGCAGTATGGCTTTTGTAATATCGCCAATGCTCTGTTCGGGCTCGTTCATTGCACGAAAGGCCCTGCTCCTGGTAACCAAAGCCTTGATATTGTATGGGTCGGTTAAAAGCAAAACCATAGTACAATTATCGACAGCATAATCGTATTTTTCCTGTTCGATCTGCAGCAGGGCTAATTCAATATACACATCGGTCAGGTTTTTATCGCGAATTAATGCCATTTCAAGTGCTTTTTCGGCTTGGGGCAAATTGCCAAGCCTGTAAGAACTTGCGCCAATATAATATAAAGCCAGTCCTAAATCTTTTAGTTTAACAGCTTCGGATGCAGCAGCAAGCGATGCAGAATAGTTGCCCGTTTCGAAATGAATTTTTGCTTTTAACAGCCAGAACTCGTAATTCTTTGGTTTGAGGTTAATGCCCGACTCAATGCATTCCAGGGCATTATCGGTTTCGTTTTTGGTATAATAGTTTTGCGCCGCAGCCAAATAATTTTGTTCGGGGGCATAGCCCAGGGCCGCCGACTTACGCAAGTTAGCGGCAGCCAACAAAGTGTCGCCTTTTGCCAGGTTAACCAATGCCATATTTGAATAAGCCTTTCCCTCGTTCGGGTCGAGGGCAATGGCTTTAGTATATTCATCGAGGGCTGCTTCGTACATGCCATTTAAAAAAAATTGCTCGCCTGCTTTCAGGTGTAATTTTACATTTTGCGCCCCGAGTCCGCAAAAACTTATCAACAATAATAATATAGCTGCCGGCCTTTTCAATTGAAATTGTGCTATTGGTAAAGGTTTTGTTGTTAAAAACTCTAAAACTACAAAAACATTGCCGGAAAAAACTGCCGGGAAACAAGTATTTTTTTCAGGCAGCTTGCCGACAGCCCAAACAATATTTTTGCATATTGGCATTACAATACTGATGTATGATTGAAAAAAACGGAATTTGCGGGCCGAAGGTTGTCGGCTTATATTTCGATAAGGTTGTTTTTAATGGCAAATTTTACCATATCGACAGTGGTTTTCAGGTTAAGCTTCTGCATAATATGGTTTTTATGCGATTCAACTGTACGGATACTGATAAAAAGCTTGTCGGCGATATCCTGGTTAGAAAAACCTTCGCCCCACAATTTAAGTATTTCTGTCTGGCGTGTGCTTAAATTCTTTATTCCTGCTTCTGGTTCTTTATTTTCGTCGGTTTTTAGCTTGCTGATATATTTATTTACCAATAACTGGGTAATGGAGGCACTATAGTAGTCGTAGCCGCTCCTTACAGTATATATTGCCTCAACGAGTTCGTTTTTTGTGGCATGTTTCGACAAAAACCCTTTTGCGCCTGCTTTAATGGTTTTTAATACCAGTTCTTCGGTAGTATGGTAAGAAAGAATAATAATTTTTGTGCGAGGGAAACCAAAGCTGATTTTCCTTATAAGTTCGACATTGTTGTTGTTGAATTCATGAATATTCATCAGAAGTATATTCGCAGGTTGAGCTTTCAATTGCTCTGCAATTTTCTCGGGTTCGCTGCAACAAAAAACAACCTGCAAAGCGTGTTCTTTATCGAGCAAAGCGTGTATGCCCTGTTGCATGAGTAAATATTCATCGAAAATACCTAGGGAAATATTCTGCATGATTAAGGGGTTATAGTGTAATGGCCGAAGTTTTTTCTTTTCCGTTCATTAATATTTTTAATGGTTTATCGAACCTAACATGCTTAAAGTAAGTTGTTTGATCTATTACCGGCTGGCAATTTAGGGCTTCCCATCTTATATAGTCTGTTTCCGAAGTGTCCAGTACAGAAAAATAGCCAATGTTCATTGAGGTAATATTATGGAAAAAATGCGAACCCAGGGAAGCATCGAGCGGAAAATTTTCAAGGCTGACTTCAACAATAACCCGGGCATTTGAAATCTGCGACCACACCACCGGAATGCCCAGGAACTGGTCGCGGGTACCCCAACGCCCCGGGCCAATGAGCACGTACTTTTTGTTCTGCCTGATCATGATATTGTTCAGGTGTTCAATTTCCCTAATCATGTCAAGGGTTTTCAGTTTGTCGAACTTTTCATTGTCGATAAAAATTACATCGCAGATATTGTCAACAATGCCATTACCGAGGCTCGAGCGGGTATAAAGGATGGTATTTTCCGGAGCAATACGGCTTAAATCGATATCATCGCTCAGTTGTTGCCCTACAAGGGGTTTTATTTGCAGGAGGTAGAACGAGGCCAGGTTGTTCCTGTCGGGTGTAAGATCTACAGCATATTCTATTTCAACCGGCGAACCTAGTGCTTCTTCTATAGTGTTGAGCATTATATCGATAGTTTGTGCCAGTGGGGTATAATTGAATTTTAAAATGTCGGCAAAATTAATAACCCGTGGGCCATATTTGTTCAGGCCTGCCTCAATGCGGTCGTTATCGGGGTTATAAACCGAAGCACAATGGTTAAGTGTGCCATGCTCTTCGGCGAGGGCAATATCGAGCTGTGCCACAGAGGCCATTTCGCCTTCTTTGAGGTAGTCGATATTGTTTTTCGACAGATCGACAGCCAGGAAAGCTGTTTGTGTACTGTTCATCAGGTCTTTTGTTGAGTAAACTTCAACCCTGGGGTATTTAGGGGAAAACCTGTACGATTTTTGTCCGCCAACAACATAAAAGCCCAGCCCCACAGCTGCAACGGCAAACCCTTCGTCGGGCTTCATATTTGCCACAGGGTAGTAGTTGTACGATTGGGCGGTTCCGCTAATATGCGGGTAATAATAGTTTCCATATTGGTTGCCAACCAGTTCCTGTAAAACTATGGCCATTTTTTCTTCTTCCACCTTATGGTGTATGCTGTTGAAATAAGTCCGTGCGCTGTCGGAAAATATAGAGGCGTAAACCAGCTTTATGGAATTGCACACTTTTTCGAGGGTTTGTTCAATATTTGAATCGTTATTTGGGACGAGAAAAGTATCGAAAACCCCTGCAAAGGGTTGGGTTATAGAGTCTTCGGAAAGGCTTGATGAGCGTACGGCAATAGGCTTGTTTACCTGCTCGATAAAAAATTGCACTTTTCGCTTAAGGAATATTGAGAACTCGCTTTCAACAAAAATTTTCTGCAACTTTGTATAGGGCAGGCTTTTATCTTTAATAACAGCCTGTAGCTGGTTCTGCCGGATAAAATTATCAAATTCATCGGTTCCGATAACAGCTGTAATAGGGGTGCGAATGCGAATTTTATCTTTTAGTTCCGGGAATTCGAGGTTATAAATAAGGGCATTTATAAATGCTAGCCCACGGCCTTTTCCACCAAGAGAACCGGGCGAAAGGCTTACAATATTTTTTTCGTCGAGGGTCGATGTTTCATCATAGGTAAGAATTCTTCCTTTTTTCTTTTCTTCTTTATATTTTTTAATGGAATTGATAAAGTAATGCCTGAAATCTTCAATAGTATTAAAGTCGCTTATTTTTACAGGGTTAGCCTGCCGTGCAAGTTCGATTTCGCCTCTCGACATGAGCCAGAGCGAAAATTGGTTTTCGGTGGCGTGTACAAGTAGCGATTCTTCGGGTATGTCGTGCAGAAGGGTCTCGAACTCCCTTAACGATTTGGCTACGGCTATTTTATTGCCCAGTTTGTCGCGGAACACAAAATCGCCAAAGTAAAGGTGTGTTGTAAGGAATTTTTTCAGCTCGTAATGGAGGTTTTCGGAGTTTTTATCGATAAAATAGGCCCCTATTCTTTCGGCTGTTTTTTTGTTCGAAAGTTCGGCCGATTGCAAAATTACCGGCAGGTTTTTTACAGCCGACCGGGCATATTTAATAAAATTAATGCCAGCCTGTTTTTCAAGTTTGCCATCGTGTTCAAACTCTACATCAGAAATAACGCAGAGCAGGAAATCTTTGTATTTGTTAAAAGCAAAAACTGCCTCTTCGTAATTGCGCACATGAATTACTTTTGGCCTTGAGCGCATTTTACTTATCTTGTCGAGTTCGTTTTTTTCAACTTCGGGCAGAATTTGCTGTACCTGTCCGAATATTATCGAATATAGTATTTGTAGGTATTTCGAATAATAAAAGGCCGAATCTTCGATTAGCAGAATAACCCTAACCAGTCCGACCTTTGTATCGTTTTCGGCATTGGCGCGGTCTTCTATCGATTTAATTATTGAAAAGAATATCTGCGAATGGCCGTTCCAGGTAAAAAGTTTATCAATTGATGGCAACGAAGGCACCAGGCTTTCGAAGTGTTTGATGTCACTTTTATGGTTAACCAGCAGAAATACAGGTAAATCGGGTTGTTTTTCCTTAATTTTTTTACTTAACCCGATTGGCGATTTTGAGTCGATGCCCACCATTAGGATTGCCAGATCGAAATGAGCTGTACCTAACACCCTCATTGCCTCTTCGGTTGAGGTTACACCGGTGATGCGCGGCAGCGAATAAAGGCTGAACTGGTAAATTTCGCCCATAAACTGTTCGAAGAAATTATCTTCGTTTTCCATAATGAAAGCATCGTAAAGGGTTGCTACAAAAAGAATTTCCTTTACTTTGTATTTCATCATATCGAGATAGATGTACTTATCGAGGGCCTGTTTGTTAAAGAACAATTGCAGGGGCTGTTTATTTTCGATGAGCGATTTGCGGTACTCCTCGGGCTTATGCAGCGAGGTTTTGTCTTTAATCATCGATTTTGTATAGAAATCGCGGCCTTTGTAATTGTTGAGGTACCCGCCGATAAGCTTGGCAATGTTAATAAGAAGGTTTCTTTCTTCGCGCAGGAAAGGGCCTTCGTATTCTTCCGGAAATTTTTTCAGGTAAAATATTTCGATGCTTCCGGTTTTATTGTCTATGGTAACAAAGCTCTCTTTTTGTTTCCATATCGATTCGGCAAAGTTTGGGCTTTCGTACGATTTACCCTCGAAAACAATACGTGCCGTGGTATGCTTAACATGCTGCCACGATTTTGGCAAAATTGAGGCGATCATTTTCAGGGTATCGTCAACCGGCAGCCCTTCGGCAATTATTTCCGAAGTTTGGTTTATGGCTTTTAGCTCTTTCAAACGTTCCCGGTTTTCCGACAGCAGCTTGTTAAATACACTTTGTGCTGCCGAACCCGATATAAGGCTGGCAATATTATTGAGCAGCTGCCTTTCTTCTTTCAGGAATGGGCCTTCGTCGGCTTCGGGGAATTCTCTCAGGTAGATTATTTCTATCAGGCCCACTTTATTGTCGGGTGTTTCGAATTCCTGTGCCTGTACCCAGGGGGTTTCTTCCAGGTTTGCTGTCATAAACACCTGTTTGCCATAAGTAATACGTGCGGCAGTGTGCTCAGAATATTGCCAGGCACGCGGCAGGACAGAACAGATAGCCTTTAGGGCATCGCTTATGTTGTTGTGTTCTTTAAGAATGGTAGTTACCAGGTTAATTTCGCGGAGTTCTTTTAACCTTTCGGTATTGTCAACCAGCAGTTTTTCAAGCGATTTTTTCGATACAGTGCCTGAAATTAGGGCAGCAAGGTTATCGATGAGGTTGCGTTCTTCTTTGAGGAAGGGTCCTTCGTGTTCAGCCGGAAATTCTTTCAGGTAGAAAATTTCAATACTGCCATGTTTTTTATCGGGGGTTTCAAAGGCTTGCTTTTGTACCCATCGGGTTTCGCGGAATTTTTCGCTTTTAAACACTTTATTGTCGAAAACAATGCGCGCTACGGTGTTGTCGGGGTATTGCCAGGCTTGTGGCAGGGCATTGCATATTTGCTGGAGTGCTGTTTCAAGCGGACCTTCTTTTTTAAGTATTTCGGCAGTAGAATTTATGCCCCTGAGCTCTTTTATTCGCTCAGTATTATCGTAAATAAGTTTCGAATACGAAATATGCGAAACTGCCCCAACAATAAGGGTTGCAACTTTTTTTAAGAATTCCGAATCTTTTAGCATTATGTCTTTATCGACATTTTCGATAAAAGCATTGGAGAAGAACACCTCAATTATTCCAGAGTATTTTCCTGAACAATTAAAAGTTTGCCTTTCGAGCCAGTTCGATTCAACAAAGCCTTTACTGAAATAGGGTTCGGAATTACAGGTTATACGAACGCTAACCTGTTCGGGCCCCGGGTAAGCCCTTTTAATAATTTCGCAGGCACTGGTAAATAAATCAGCAGTACTTCTGGTACTTTCGATTAAGCCAACAAGTTCATCAATTGCAATGAGTTTGCGGGTTTTTTCTTCGCCGGCAACCTGTTTTGTATTTTCTGGTTTGTTGGTATTTTCCCGCATCGTATGGTATATTTTTTTGTTTGTAGGCCATGCTAAAGTTAATAAAACTCACGAAAACACGAAAAGGGCAAGACTTAACCCCATAGTTTAAGTATTGCCCTTTTTAACAGAATGTTACCGGTTTAGATGTCTCCGGTAATGTATTTTTTGCCGGGTTATGTTATTATTTCCCGGGCTTGCTTAGGTATTCATCAATACCTTTTGCTGCTTTTCTTCCGTCGCCCATGGCCAGGATAACCGTTGCGCCGCCACGCACTATGTCGCCGCCGGCAAATATTCCTGAAATATTCGACTGCATGGTTTCATCATCGACTTTAATGGTTTGCCAGCGGGTGGTTTCCAGTTCGCTTAAACTTTGTGGTATAAGCGGGTTTGGCGAGACCCCTATGGCTACAACAGCCAGGTCGATATCGATTTCGTATTCCGAACCTGCAACCGGTACCGGGCTACGCCTTCCGGAGCTGTCGGGCTCGCCCAGTTCCATCTTCTGGAGCACAATTTTTTTCACCTGTCCTTTTTCGTTGGCTATATAGCGCACGGGGTTTGTAAGGTTCATAAATTCAACGCCTTCTTCCATGGCGTGCTTAATTTCTTCTTTACGCGCAGGCATTTCGTCGAACGAGCGGCGGTAAATAATCATGGCCCTGTCGGCGCCAAGCCTTTTGGCTGTGCGCACCGAGTCCATAGCCGTATTTCCACCGCCAATTACTGCCACACTTTTTCCAAAAACAACCGGCGTATCGTAATCGGGCTTATTTGCGCCCATAAGGTTAATTCGGGTTAGGTATTCGTTGGCCGACATAATGCCCACGTAGTTTTCGCCCGGAATGTTCATGAATTTGGGCAGGCCGGCACCGCTGCCAACAAAAAATGCTTTGTAGCCTTCGTTGCGCAGGTCGTCGAATGATGCAGTTTTTCCTACAATAAAGTTCTTAACGAACTTTACGCCCATTTTGCGCAGTGTAGCAATTTCGTGATCGATAATATTGTTGGGCAGTCTGAATTCGGGGATTCCGTATTTTAACACGCCGCCAAATTCATGCAGGGCCTCAAATACGGTAACCTTATAGCCCATTTTGGCAAGGTCGCCTGCAACAGCAAGGCCGGCAGGGCCCGAGCCGACAACGGCAACTTTTATATTTTTGTTTTCTTTAATTTCGGGTATGTATGTCTGTCCGCTTTGCATTTCGTAGTCGGCCACAAAGCGTTCGAGGTTTCCGATAGAAATAGAATCTTTTTTCATCTTTACCGGGTACATGCACTTAGCTTCGCACTGGCTTTCCTGCGGGCAAACCCTTCCGCAAATTGCCGGAAAGGAGTTGGTTTCTTTAATGGTGCGTGCGGCACCCAGGAAATCGCCGGCTTCGACATATTTTAAAAATTTAGGGATATTTACCCCTACAGGGCAGCCGTTCATGCATGTTGGGTCAATACAATCGAGGCAACGCCGTGCTTCGCTCATTGCCATTTCGGGTGTAATGCCCTTGTTTACCTCAACATAACTTTTGTTTCGGATTTCGGGGTTTTCTTCGGGCATTTTAATACGTTCTATCGAAGCCCTGTCCTTGGCTTTCATTTGTCCCCTAAGCTCTGTGCGCCAGGATTCGTCCCTCAGTGCCTTCAACATTTCCGGTGAGATATCTGCCATAATGCTTATTTTTCGTGATTAGTGTTTGTGCTGAAAATGCTCGTATGCCACGGCCTCGTTTTCCTTAAAACCGTTAAGCCTCATGAGCAGTTCGTCGAAATCGATTTCGTGGGCATTAAATTCGGGGCCATCGACACAAACAAATTTTGTTTGCCCGCCAACAGTTACCCTGCATGCGCCGCACATGCCTGTTCCGTCAACCATAATTGAGTTCAGGCTGGCGTATGTATGAATGTTGTATTTTTTGGTTACCAGGCTTGTGTATTTCATCATAACTGCCGGGCCTATGGTTATTGCAAGGTCAATTTTTTCGCGTTTGATTACTTCTTCCATTCCTTCGGTAACCAACCCTTTATTGCCATAGCTCCCATCGTCGGTCATAATAATTACTTCATCGGAGTTTGCCCTCATTTCTTTTTCGAGTATAATTAAGTCTTTGCTACGGGCGGCCAAAACAGTTATAACCCTGTTTCCGGCTTTTTTCATTGCCTCTACAATGGGCAGCAACGGGGCAACACCAACACCACCGCCGGCACAAAGCACAGTACCGCAATATTCAATATCGGTGGGTTTGCCCAGGGGGCCAACCACATCGGTTACTTCGTCGCCGGCATTTAAATCGGCAACTTTATGGCTTGTAACCCCCACTTTTTGTACGATAAGGGTAATAGTGCCTTTTTCGGTATCGGCCGATGAAATGGTAAGTGGTATGCGCTCGCCTTTATCGCCGATTTTTATTATTACAAAATGCCCTGCTTTGCGCTTGCGGGCAATGAGTGGCGCTTCAATCACCAAACGTACAACCTTTTCAGAAAGGTATTCTTTCTCAACTATTTTGAACATGTACAATAAAAATAAGTTTCAAACCGCGAAATTAATATTTTCGGTATTAATGCTTACTCTTTTTGGCTAAATTACGTGAAACACGTAAGAGGGGAACAGCCGGTAAATACCCAAACTCGTTAATAAAATGCTAAAAACAAATTGAAGGGGCCTCCAGGGAGCCTTCTTTTATGCAGATGTGCATGTTTAGGAATGCCGGCCGATAGTGGTTCAAGTGGAGAGAAAAGAAAATTCAGGCAACTGTCGGGCAAGCTATCTTGGCTTAAGTAGTTTGCACGGAAGTGCCTGAAATTACTAGTATGCGTTATTATTTTTTTATGCCACCCCCGAAAGCCCTGCAATAAAATAACCTGATAGACTCTCCGATAACGTTACCAGCAATATATTCCGTTATATCTGGCTTTTCTGAACGGTGGTCATTTCCCCTTTCGGCATTTTTTTTTCGGAGTGCTTTGCCTTTACATGCAGTTTAATGTAATATGTTAATTGAAATCCCCCCATATACCATTGTTCCATAAACAGGGGCATACATGAAGGCAGCATCGTCTAAATGGCGTTCATCCTGAACATAATTGAAGATATTATTTACCCCGGCATACAGTTTAAAAAGGTTTAGTTTTTTGGAAACCCTTGCATTGAAGATCATAAATGGTTCGGTTTCTTTTATTTTGGTAAGGTCACCTAATACAGGGTCAATATCTTCGTTATAGTAATCGACAAACATTGTTCCCTGGTAATTACCGGTAATAGCCAATGTCCACGATTTTGGGCTGTATTCGAGTTTAATATTACCGGTGGTAGCAGGGAAACGCGAAATGTATTTGCTTTGCTTTTCGTAATCGGTGCCTATCCAGTCTTCGCGTAAGTTTTTATATTCGCCCTGGTTGTATGTAACATCGACACCTAAATCGAGGCTTTTGGCCAGGTTTGCCATAACCGAAAGTTCAACACCCTGAACAAAGGCATCGTCGATATTTTTCCATTGGTAGTCGTACCCGAGGGCTGCTACATTGGCATCGGCATTTGTGAACCCTATTTTGTTCTTCAGGCCGGTACGAAACAGGTTAGTACTTAGCCTAATATTTTTCCCGTAATAGTCGGCCGATAAATTATAGCTGACTGAAGTCTCGGGCTTAAGTTCCGAAGATTTCCATACCCTGGGCGAGCCGCTGCACAGGTGTAAATCTTCAGAAAAGCCATAGGGGGCCCGAAAGCCTGTACCGGTATTTGCCCTAAGGGTTATATGGTCGGAGATTTTATATTTCAAGGCCAGACGGGGGTTTACAGCAGTTTCGTCAAAGCTGGTTTCAGGGAAGTTGTTGGTAGCAAAAACCTGGCGGTCGGCAGTATATTTTTCGCCCGAGAAATGATGGTCGATCCGTATTCCGGGCACAACCATAAAGCTGCCATTTACAGCCCATTCATCCTGTGCAAAAAAGCCAAATTCGCGGGCTGCTTTGTCGGCTACCGAGCGGTACGACTGTCCCAGGTATTGGCTCGATTCGTCCACAACCACATACATGCCCGATTCTTCCAATTTATCGTAAAAACTTTGCAGCCCCAGTATTACACTGTGCCGGCCCATAACGGTATTGAACGATAAGGTTGAGGTAAATGAGTTTTCGTTGGCAAGGTATGGCCTCATGTTCCGTAAGTCGGGCACACTGTCGTTATGTGTTGCCATATAGTCGCCCAGGTACGAGTCGTTTGTTGCATTGCGGTTGTGGTTAACATAAGCCAGCAGGAAATTAACTTCCGATTTGTTTTTTATTTTCTTGGTATAGCTTATCGAGGCCTCGTACCTGTCGGTAGTAATATTTTCGGTGCCATCGGTAAGGGGGTTACGGTAATAATCGTCTGTCATTGTACCGCCTTCGCGTTTTTCGAATACCGATTTTCCGCGTACAACAAGTTTGTCGTTTTTTAGAAAGGCGTTGTCAATATAAAGACCAAAGCCTGCATTGGTAAGGTTAGTTGTTACCCGGTCGGAAATTCCGTCTTTTTTTAATACATCTTCGCGGTTGAGGCCTGCACCGGTTTGGTCTATGGCCCCTTCGGTATAGCGTTGGGCAAAAACGCCCAGTCCAACATTCCCTTTCTCGTTACGCATCGATGAGTTTATATCGAATTTATTTGTATTAAAGCTCCCGAATTGCACATCTACATTTGTAGCAGGCTCATATCCGGGTTCTTTGGTAACAATATTAATAGCGCCTGCAACAGCCCCGCTGCCATAAAGTGCCGATCCGGCGCCTTTAACAACTTCAATTTGGTCGATATCGACCGTGCTCAACTGTTGCAGTCCGTAAACGCCTGCCAGCCCTGAATACATGGGTTGCCCGTTAATAAGCACCTGGGTATGTTCGGCGCCAAGGCCCTGCATACGTATCATGGTAAAGTTGCAATACTGGCATTGGTTTTCAACCCTTACGCCGGGTGTCCCTTCGAGTGCCTGGTAGAGGTTGCATGCGTTTTTGTTTTCAATGGCTTTAGCGGTAATTACTTCTGTTCGTACAGGCACGTCTTTAATGAAGTGTTCGGTTCTGGTTGCTGTAACCACAACCTGTTCGAGGTTAAGCACATCTTCTTCGAGTTCAAAAAAAACATCGTAGGCTTTACCTTTTTCCATCTCAACCTCAATTTCCTGCATTTTATAACCCAAAGCCTGTGCTATAATAATATTCTTTCCTAAGGGAAGGTTTGCCAGTTTGAAATGGCCTGTCCCGTCAGCAACCGTGCCTATATTAGTGCCCTTTACCGATATTGTGGCATACGGTATATGCACTTCTGATTTTGAAATTTTCACATCGCCAAAAAGCATGGCATCGGTTTTCCCCTGCGAAAATGCCTGGAACATGAAGGATATACCAAGCAAAACTGTAAATATCTTGTTCATATTAAAGCAGATTAATTTATAATGATAATTTAGGGGCAAAGTAACCTACTTGCCGGTAGATGCACAATCGCATAAAATAGGGAATTTACAACCCCAAAAATCCCTTTTTGCAGCGATAGGGCAATAATTGTACAATTAATCCGGCTTCGGGGGCATTGTTGAAAACAGTGTTTAAAAGTTATTAGCCAAGATCTCTTTCATCTACCTGATTATTTCTTTCTTTGGTAACATATTTGGTTCTAACGCGATTAAAAGGGAATCCTGTGAAAATCAGGAACTATCCCCGTAGCTGTAATCCCGTCCCGCCCAAAGCGGGAAGTGTTTTTAACAAAAGCCACTGTTGTGCCTTATGTACGATGGGAAGGTGTTAAAGACCGGGAAAGTCAGAAGACCTGCCAGATATACAATTTTCGTAGCTTTCGGGCGAAAGGCGATTGAAAACCTATATTTTTTGTAGTTTTTCTTTTATACATCCCCGCGAGTTACCATTTATGAACCTTAAATTCTTTAAAAATGAATGGTGGACTTGTTATTACCCAAATTGTAAAACGCAATGGTGAGGTTGTAGTTTTTAACCCGCAAAAAATCGAACATGCTATTTTTAAGGCCATGCGGTTTGTGGGAAGGCCAAACCGACAAGAAGCGCACGCTTTAAGTTCGCAGGTGGTAAATATGCTTGTAAGCGGCACCTGCGGAAAACTGCCCACAGTGGAACAGGTGCAGGACCTGGTTGAAAAAGCCCTTTTTGCCCATAACGATTTTGAATTGCTCAAGGCTTACCTTATTTATCGCAAACAACACGAACAATTGCGAAATGCCAAGGAACTTTTTTCGAACATTGAGGTAATGGACGATTACCTCTCGATGAGCGACTGGCGGGTGAAAGAGAGCGCCAATTCGGCCTATTCGCTGCAGGGGCTCAACCAGCATATTTCATCGGCTATAACCTCGCAGTACTGGTTGACAAAATTATATCCCGACAGCATTTCAAATGCACATAAACAAGGCTATGTGCATATTCACGATTTGGGCTTTCTGAGCGTTTATTGTGTAGGTTGGGACTTACAAGACCTGCTCCGCACCGGCTTTAAAGGGGTGCTGGGAAAAACAGAGAGCAAACCGGCACGGCATTTCCGTACAGCTCTCGGCCAAATAGTGAATTTTTTCTACACCATGCAGGGCGAAGCTGCCGGGGCTCAGGCTTTTTCCAATTTCGATACATTCCTGGCCCCGTTTATCCGCTTCGATAAGCTCGACTATAAGCAGGTTAAGCAGGCCATACAGGAGTTTCTGTTTAATATCAATACACCTACGAGGGTGGGTTTTCAAACCCCTTTTACCAATATTACCATGGATTTAAAAGTACCCGGGTTCTTGAAAAACGAACCTGTGGTATGGGGAGGCGAAACCCAGCAAAGCGTTTATGGCGACTATCAGCACGAAGTTAATATGCTTAACAAGGCTTTCGCCGAAGTAATGATAAAAGGCGATGCCAATGGGAGTTTGTTTTCTTTTCCCATTCCAACTTACAACATTACCCCCGAATTTGACTGGCATAACCCCGATTATGAAGGAATATGGGAAATGACGGCCAAATATGGAGTGCCTTATTTCTCGAATTTTATAAATTCCGATATGAGCCCCGACGATGTGCGCAGTATGTGCTGCCGCTTGCGGCTCGACAAACGGGAGCTGAACAAGCGTGGCGGAGGCTTGTTTGCGTCTAACCCTTTAACAGGCTCGGTAGGCGTGGTAACCATAAACCTACCTAAGCTGGGTTACGAGGCCACATCGGAAGAAAATCTTTTGCAACGCTTGCGCAATTTAATGGAGCTGGCCAAAGACAGCCTTGAGATAAAGCGTAAAACCATTGAGGGCTATACCGAAAAAGGCCTTTACCCATACTCAAAGTTTTATTTGCGCCATGTGCACAAGCGGTTTGGCTGTTATTGGAAAAACCACTTTTCGACCATTGGCATAAACGGAATGAACGAGTGTTGCCTGAACTTTATGGGCAAAAATATTTCAACCCACGAAGGGAAAGCGTTTGCCATGCGTATTATGGAATTTATGCGCGGTGTTCTGGCTGCTTTTCAGGAAGAAACGGGTAATATTTATAACCTCGAAGCTACGCCAGCTGAAAGTACAGCTTACCGCTTTGCCCGTATCGACACGGTACAGTACCCCGATATTATTGTTGCCAACCACGAGGCATATAAAAAGGGGGCAAGCCCTTACTACACAAACTCCACCCATCTGCCGGTTAATTTTTCCGACGATATTTTTGAGGTTCTTAGCCTGCAGGACGATTTACAAACTATGTACACAGGGGGCACTGTACTACATATTTTTACAGGCGAAAATAATGTTCCTGCATCGGCTGCCAAAAGCCTTATTCGGAAAATTACCAGTTCTTTCAGGTTGCCATATATAACCCTTTCGCCTACTTTTAGCATTTGTCCGCAGCATGGCTATGTTAGCGGCGGGCACTACAAATGCCCTAAATGCGGGGCCGAAAGCGAAGTTTATAGCCGGATAGTAGGGTATATGCGGCCTGTAAAACAATGGAACAGCGGGAAACGGGAAGAATTTAAAGACCGTAAACTGTTCGACAGTAAAATCAGGCCAGACCTGCCAGAAACGGTTCCTTCTGTTAATACCAAAGAGATTACCGTATTTGCCCGATAATGTTTAAGTTTTATGAAAATTGGAGGTTTCGTAAAACAGAGCTTAATTGATTATCCGGGAAAAATTGCAGCCATAGTTTTCACTCAGGGCTGCAATTTTCGCTGCGGATATTGCCATAACCCCCAGCTGGTTTTGCCCGGGCTCTTTCAAACAGCACCCGAATATACTGTTGACACTATTACAAACTTTCTTGGGCAACGCAAGAACTGGCTCGACGGGGTGGTTATAACCGGCGGCGAACCTACCATTCACAAGGGGTTGCCAAATTTTATGCTGGAGTTGAAACAACTTGGATACTGTGTGAAACTCGACACGAATGGAACGAACCCGATAATGCTTGCCTCGATTATTCAGGATAAATTGGCAGATTATATTGCAATGGACATTAAAACCCTGACAGAACCCCATTTATACAGCAATATAACCGGTATTTCCATGAGTATTGCCGACATGGAAAATATTGTACGATCAATCGGCCTCCTTAAAAGCGCGAAAATTGAAAGCGAATTCAGAACCACGTTCATACCCGGAACACACAAAGAAAAAATAATAAACCAGATTAGGGAAATGCTTGGTAATGCAAAGCCTTATTTCATAAACAATTTTCGGGCAGGGGAGAATATAAATACAATTCAAATTGGGCCAAAAGTTCCTCGATGATAACGGTTGACGACACCGGGTCGTGCGTGGGGTACGGGGCTGTAACCTATCAGTTTACAGCTACTTTTGTTTACGAGCTACAATCGCTGAAACCCCTACTGTTACCCACATGGCCGGTGTTGTTTGTTAGGCGACGTTTTTTAAAATTCTAATTCTAAGCAAGATTGTTCGTTAAATTCATAATCTTCCAGGAATGAATCTATAGTTTTTTGATTATCAATCATTAACTGAACAATCTGTTTTGCAGTTAAGTTACCCGTTCGAATCCAAATTATTTTTGGTGGATGATCGTTTATGATGCTAATATCGTAGAAATCAGAATCGAAAGTTACAATTGCAAAATTATTATCTCTAGCATATTTCCATATCTCAGGGTCTTCACAATCGCTCAACTTACAATCTGAAACATGAACATCCAATAAAATAACTTTGTAATTTTTTAGTTATTCTAAATGAAATGTTCTGGTCAAATAATAATTTCATGATGCATGTTGCAATTTATGCTCCCTATCTGCTGCATATGCCAAACAAGCTTGAATATCCTCAATTGTTAATTCGGGAAAATCTTTTATTATCTCATCATAACTCATTCCTGCTGCAAGCCAACCTAAAACATCATATACAGTAATCCTTGTGTCTCTGATACAGGGCTTTCCAAACCTTTTGTTGGGATTAATTTTTATGATTTTTTTATATTCAACCATGATAAATTAATTTTAACAAAGATAAACAATAAAGACAAAACAAGATTATACTATCAAGAAGTTTGGCGTGAACTTCAATTGTGACTAACGTAATGTAGCAACAATTGTTAAGCCGGCTAACTTGTGCCCAATGGGACTATTTTCTTTGAAATGGCATAGATTGTCAGTCCGGGAAGACTTTTTATACCTGTTTTTTCGATAATATTTTTTCTGTGGCTAATAACGGTGTGGATGCTGATATTTAATTTATCGGCAATTTCCTTGTTCGAGAGCCCTTTAACCAAGAGCAGAAGAACTTCTGCCTCGCGTTCCGATAATTCGCTCTGCACCTGATCATGGCAGTCGCATTTTTTTGTGTTGCGTTTGAGCCTGGAAATTATTTCATCTTCTGTATCGGTAATGTTCAAAATATCGTCGAACTTCGCTATAAGGTCATTCTCAAAATAAGAATATACCAATCCTGTCCAGGTAATATTGTTATAGTTTTTCCTAAGCTTTACAAACTCATTTGTTTTGTTGATGAATACATTTGGGTTAATAATTGCATTGTCGATATGTTCCCTTTTTGCATACCTGATCAGTTCATCTATCCCTGTTAGCCTGTAAACAAAAAAGTGCCCTTCGTTTTTCAGGAGAAGGTTTGCCAGTCCTTCAAAAACAATATCGGAAGGCTCGATAATAACAATGTTTACCCTGCACTTATCCATTTTTGCATTTCTTTTCAACTTCTGCAACCAGGGGGAGAAGTATTTTTTCTTCAATAAGTGCGTGTATCAGCAAGTCCGACTCAAGCTCGGCAAGAGAAAGGAACAATTTCCGCCTTAGTGCCAATTCGTTTGAAATTTGAATGTGTTTTAACAAAAGGTTTTTTAAATCGGCAAGCTTGGTTTCGATATCGGTATGGTGCTCCTTGTATTCTTTGACAGAAAATTTTGAGCCCGAACAATTTTTTTGCCCTAAAAGTTTCATGAAATAGGGAAAAGCAATAGAGTCTTCATAATCGAGGTGTTCAAGTACTTCGTTGAAATAGTCGTGAAAAAATCTTTCAATAAGTTTTACCTCCTCAATATTTGTTTTGTCTTTTAATTCCCTGATGAGGCTTAATATTTCGGGATATTTATCGGTTTTGTAATAAATATGGCTTTTCTTTAAAAATCCTATAATAGGGGCAATTTCGTTTATAGGGCTAATCTCGTGTTCATCCGGATAAAACCCATTGTACAGGTTTCCAAAAACGACAAACAACTGAAGCGGTACCGAATTTGAGCTGCAAAGTTGCCCAACTGTTTTGTCGGAAACCATAAAGTCTATTTCCAGGTGTTCCAACAACATTAACAACCGAGGGTTCTCTTTAATTAGTTCCGACATTTTCATATCGGCTTTAATGAATGTCCGGTGTGTCTGGTACATCTTACTTTTTTAGCCAAAGGTAGGAATAAAAGCTTTTATTAAAATATTTATGTAAACCAGCTTTAGTGCAACCAGCTTTGGCATATAATTGCTGAGCGGGCGCCAGTATTTATATTTCAGGCAGCTTTATTGATTAAGGCTTTAAATTTTTTTAAAGTGCTTTTCTTAAGTTTTACGGTTATCATGCCGGGGCCTGCATAGTAACGAAACCTAAGTTCACCTGATGTAATTATTTTTAATATGGCTTCGTCGGATAATTTGTAGCTGAACCTTGCTAATTTTTTATTGTTTTCGGAGTATCCGGTAACAATGCTAATACTTGTAGAGTCTGAAGTGAGGATATCCTCTGTTTTTTCTGAAATATTTTTTGCCCATTCATGTTCAACCTTATCGATTTTCATTGGAAAAACTTCATTGTCAACCAGCATGAAAACTTTTTCCTCGATATTAAAACTGGTGCTTTTTAAGGCCAATACATCGTATATGGTGTATTCAACGCTATTATCCCGCCGAATTTCTTTTACTATCGACTGGTCCAGATATAAAAGAGGGGAGTGGCGGTTTTTGTCTTTACCGGTATAACTTAGTGTTGATCTTTTTGAAGCATAAACAATATCGGTTTCGGAAATTAACCTGTTGTTTGTGGCGCAACCGGAAGCAAAAAGCAATAAACTTATTGTTGCAAGGGCAGTGCAAAAGCTGTTTTTATTGATATAGTGTGCCATTTAAATAATATAAAAACCTTGATCCCTTAAATTTAAACATTTAATTATATTATACATATAAGTTTCATATAGTTCACCAATATCTTTTATATACCTCCGATAAGGCTGATGGTATGGTGTTGTAAGGGATTACAGGCCGATTCATATCAGTTTACACCGGCCTTTTGTACGAGCCACAAACCTTTGAAGCCCAATGCAACCTGCATGCACTATTCTATGTATCGGCAAATATCTATTATTCATCTAAACTATCCATTCCCCAAGGATATTGTTTTCTGGTTACACAATAAGTTCCATTTGCATCTTTCGTAAGGTCAATCTCAAATACAAGTTTATTTTGTTCTGAAACATAAGGCTCAACAAACTTAATTTGATATTTTTTTAATTCAACTCCGTTTATGTCAATGTTTAAGTCATATAGACAATTGCAATGACATTGAGGTGTTTTCTCAAATTCTTGAATCTCAATTGTATCACCCTTTAACTCAATTTTGCAATATAAACTATCAGGACAACAATTAAATCCAGCGTTTATATGTTTCAATATCAATTTATTTGCTTCACTATCAAAAGAGTATTCAACACAGGAAAGACTATCCGGAGTCTCTACAACCTGATAACCCGATTTTAAATCATTTTTGCATGAAGAATTACTAATCAATTGTCCAGTAATTACCAATTGCTTATCGTTATCATCTTTATTTTCGCAACTAATAATCAATAAGCCAATCAACGAAACTGTCAAAAGCGAATAAATTATTTTTCTCATATCAGTTTTGTTTAAAGTTTGTCTTATAGATGAGTTAATTGCTTTAATAGTTGCTTGTCTCTGCCTAAAAATGTTTGCCAAAATACTTTCTACTTATGAATTAAAAGATTTTTTGTTCCTGTCTTACAGGTAAAATGTCAAATCACGATTCAATTTGTTTAGTTAAGAAAATAGAATTTCTAACTTCCCCGCGCACCCCTCAAATCCCCTAAAGGGGAAGGTCTGCGCG